>RFHI01000258.1 GCA_003696425.1 Candidatus Dadabacteria bacterium
ATGAAGGCGATTCAGTGCCCAGCAAAAGGATCAAGCCTATTGTCCCAAGCAAAAGATTCCCCATCCAGGCTGCAAGCAGGGGATCCCAAATCTCAGCACGTCCAAGCGCAAGGCTAAAGGAATGCACAGCATAATATGTAAAGGCTATTAAAAGGCCTGCAATAATGCTGGCAGCCATGCTACCAGTTCGAGATGGCACTATACAAAACGGTAAGACTGTCAGCGTTACTATAAATATTACGAACGGAAAGGATACTTTGGCATACAGGTCAGCAAGGTAAGAAGAAACAGGTAATCCGTCTTTAAGCTGCTCACGAATAAAACGTTTTAACTCAACGAAGCTCATTGTGAACGGGTCTTTTTCGACATCATAAAAATCTTTGGGAATCTTTTTTATCGGCAGAGGAAGGCTTGATAAAGTTTTTACTTCAATTTGTTGTGTCGGCGTAAAGTAATATTCTTTTACGCCTCTCATTGTCCAACCGAGAGTTGGGTCAATAAAATGGGCTTCATTTGCCTCTGTACGTGAACTTGCCAGAAAAGATTCATTTAACTCTAGTTTTGTTATGCCGAGCAACAAACTTGTCCTGGAATCAAAGGTATCGATGGAATAGAAGTTATTGCCAGAGCGCCACCAGAAATCTTTTTGACTGTATCTGCCATCTTTAACTTTTTTTTTGATATCAATATTATATATCTCTTTAACGCGTCTAGTAGAATAAGGCACTACCGTTTCATTAAAAATAATAGTAAAGAAGCTTAGCAGAATTGCTACCAGAAATATCGGACGGGCAATCCAAAAAATCGTAAGTCCACTGGCACGCATAGCAGTTATTTCTGAATTTTTAGCGAGAATTCCAACAGTAAACATGGTTGCAACCAGCATAGCCACTGGTAACATATTAGTCAGCATATAGGGGACCTTGTATATAAAATAACTGGCCATCAGGCCCAGCGAAGCTCCGCCACTAACTAAGTCATCAATGCGGTCAAAAAAATCAAAAATAAGAAATAAAATTAAAAACAGCAGTAATGCCAGAAGCAGGTTCTTAAGTGTTAGCGTTAGAATGTAACGATGAATAACCTTCATTAGTATCAACCCAGCCCAAATTTTTTAAGTAAGGTGTTGATCTTTTGTGCCACCCTTTGCGTAGTTGCCTCCCATTGTTCACTGCCCATTTTGATTAACATGATCGCAGCAACGACTGCTCCGGCAAGATTAGGAATCCACACAGCAAGCACGGGAGGAAGTGCACCATTCTCAGCAACAGTTACTCCACCGGTAAATAGCACGTAGTACGCCACAAAAACGACCAGGCCCAGTGCAACGGGCAGTCCTGCACCCCATGTGCGCTGAGTTCTGGGAGGTTGAATGCCGAGGGGCATAGCAATGAGCGACAGAATAAGAGAGGCAAACGGTAAAGAGAATCTGCGTGCCCGTTCGATAATCAGACGCGTAAGGTCAAGTTTTATCTCTTTTTTTGAACGAGGCTCATATGACAATTTAGCTGAATGCTTGTGATCTTCAGCGTCTGAAGCAGCTTCTAATTTTTTCAGTTGCAGCCTGTATTTTTCAATTTGAAGACTCAGTTGACGCTGTGAGAGTGCTCCACGGTACTGCTTTTTTTTAGAGGAGCTTGTGGCATACAAGTCGTCTGATTCCAGCGATATAACGTTTTCTTTGAAGCGGGTTAACGCGTATTCTTGTGATGTCAGCTCATGAATCTCGCCATCTTTTAAGTGAAACAAAATAGTTCGACTGTTTTCATCAGACAGCACAGTGCCGGATTGAGCCAAGATAATTTTACTGGAACTTTTTGAGCGCCTGTCATCTATTAGTACATTTTTGAGGTCTCCGTTTTTATGGTTTATCTCTTCAGCATAAACTGTCAGTTTGCCGAGTTGATTAAAGATACGCTGGTTAAGGCCCGCTGTAGTACGAGAGCGGGCTATTTTGAACAGGCTTTCCGCAAGAGTTCTGTATCCCCATGGTTTTAAAGTTAACGAGATATAAAGTCCGGCCACAAAACAGAGTGTTCCAAAGAGAGCAATCGGTCGGATCAGCTGAGTCAGGCTAATACCACTTGCTCTCATAACGATGACTTCAGAATCAGCCGAGAGTCGTGCAAAAGCGAGCATAACGCCAAGCAGGGCAGCAAGCGGCAAAGCAATTTCGAGAAAAGTCGGGACAATGGCTATGAAAACGGAAACTATTTGTGAGACAGCCACGCCTTTTTGAATAATCAGATCAGTAAACCTGATCATTTTTAGCGTAAGTAAAATACCTGTAAATGCAAATAAACTTATTGAGAAATAAAGGAGAGTTTCGCGCAGGATGTAGCGATTAAGAATTTTCACAAAATGTTAGAAAACTCCGAAAATTTTACTGCATAAGCTGCAGATTCTTTTTCTGCCGGGCCTCTTCCTTGCGAATCTTTTTAAGCGACTCTTTTAACTTGCGCTTCCGTCTGTCAGAGGGTTTTTCATAGTATCGGCGGCTTTTAAGTTCTTTGAAAAGCCCCTCTTTAATCAACTTACGTTTGAGGACTTTCATGGCACGCTCGATATTGTCATCTACTGTAACTTCAAGAGCACTGCCTACTTTGTTACGGTCCAGTTCGGTCGGGGGATTTGGAGATTTAGGTAATACTTGTGAATTATTAGAATTGTCCTGGTCGGATTTTTGCGTGTTTTCTGAATTTTCTGTCACCTGGAATCAGCTCCTTTTGTTTTAATCTATTAAAATCATTATAAAAATATGGAGTAAAATATCTAATAGACCCCTATTATCTC
>RFHI01000259.1 GCA_003696425.1 Candidatus Dadabacteria bacterium
AAAAATATCTGGTCCCCAGACAGCTTGAGGAGAACGGCCTGGCCGGCCAGAAAATTGCTTTTCAGAAAAATGCACTTAAGTTTTTAATAGAGCATTACACCCGTGAGTCGGGTGTAAGAAACCTTGAACGCGAGATTGCCTCGCTCTGCCGCAAACTGGCGCGTCGTTTTGCTGAAAATAAAAAGCTCACCCGCAGAGTAACCCCGAAACTGGTGCGTGAGCTGCTTGGTGTTACCAGATTTGATCCGGAGCCTGACGAAGATCGCGATGCGGTTGGGCTTGCGCGCGGGCTGGCCTGGACAGTTTATGGTGGTGAAGTAATGCCGGTTGAGGCTTCAGTTGCAAAAGGAGCGGGAAATCTCTCACTTACCGGCCAGCTCGGTGATGTAATGCAGGAGTCGGCCCGGGCTGCCCTCTTTTATGCCAGGGCAAATGTCGATCTGCTTGGAATCGATAAAAATTTTCACCAGAAGTTTGATTTTCATGTGCATGTTCCGGCCGGGGCGACTCCCAAGGACGGACCGTCTGCAGGTATTACTATAGCTACCGCGCTTGTATCGGCTCTTACCGGAAGAAAGGTTGCCCGTGATATTGCCATGACAGGAGAAATTACCCTGCGGGGTAACGTGTTGCCGGTTGGCGGGCTTAAGGAGAAATCACTGGCAGCCTTAAGACACGGTATTAAACGCATAATAATTCCCTTTGCCAACATAAAAGATCTTGAAGAGATTCCTCCTGAGCAGCGCAGGAAAATTAAATTTATCCCGGTAAAACATATCGCAGAGGTACTTGAAATTGCTCTACTTGATAGACGTGCGGGTGCTCGGGCTGGTAAGGCAGCAAAGGAACAGGGAAAGCGCAGAGGAAAAAAGGCATCTGTAAGAGTTTCTGTCAGTTAATCATGTTCCTTAATTGTAAAAGACTGCTTAAAGTACTTTTTGTTGCAGTGGTTTTGTTTTGTAACAGTGCGGCTGCTGATGAGTTGTGTTTTTACGTAAACTCATCGGGAAAAGTTAAGCAGGTTAATTCAAAAAAAGATATTCCTGGAAAGTACAGAAAATCTGCCCGCTGTGTTAAGGCACCAGGCAGTAGTAATCTCGCTGCTCCGCAGGATGTGGAGCTTGAAGGGACCACGCGGCATGAAAATATGGCCTCCTCTGTAGGGCGCATTCACCTTCGCTGGCCCAGAAAGGTTGAGAAAATTTTTGGCAGAACTCCGCAGCGTGCCATGGCAGATGCAGCACGGGCTGTAAGCCGCGCCCTTAAAAAAGGTGGTTGGCCGATAGAATTACAGCGGCTTGATATTGAGTGGCAGGTGGTTTTTCTTGATGAAAATCTTCCGGAGCACCAGATTCCTTCATATCTGGTAAATAACTGTCATCCCGGCTGGATGACTCCGCCTGCAAATATTTATATTGTTGCCCAGCGGGCAGCTGCGGGTTGTGGAGGTGGCAGGGTAAGTACCTCTGAAGCTGATGCTCGCCTGGCCCAGGTGATAATCCACGAAATGGGGCATGCGGTTGAATACCAGCTTTTAAAGGACTTTAACCCGCTAAATCGCATGCGCTCTGAGGGTTTTGCCTGCTGGTTCGAGCAGTATGCATCGGATTTTTCAAGTGTGATTAAACGCGGCAGGGTAAAGAAGTTTTATATGGCCCTGGCCCGCGAGGCGATTAAGACCAGTCCGGGGAGTTTTTACTTTCGGGGCTCAGCTTATGACTATGCGCGCGCTTCTCTTTATTTTCATGCAGTCGTAAGTAAAAAACGGATAAGAGGGCTGATGGATGTCTACCGTTTGATTAACAGCGACAGAATCCCCTTCTTCCAGGCTGTTGATAAACGCCTTAACTGGTCGAGGAAAAAGCTTGAAAACGAGGCCAGGAAAATCGCCCTGGGTCCTTTTTAATTTATTTTGTGTTTTGACTGAAAAGTTCAGCCTGTTAAAATAGTTCCTGGAACTTTGGTACGCAGTAAAATTGTGTAGTTGTGGATCCTGGTAGCGCTTCTCAAATAATTTCCGTGGAATCGTCCCGGGCTTCAGTAGGGGAGGCCGGCACATCTTATGATGGGATAAGAACGCCCCCGCGGCAGCAGGTTGTTCTTCCCACCTTTGAACTTCCCAGACGTTATCCGCATTCGCCCGATTCTGGCTTCAAAAAAGAAGATGAGATGGTTCGCTTTGAGGGAATTACTGCGATTGGAACTGATCTCGATGGGGTTTGGCTTAACTACCGTGATTATGCTGAAAGTGCCAGCCAGCTAATGCTGGCCAGGTACGGCATCCACTATCAGTTAGACGAGCTCAGGCGCTTACGTGAGAATAGCGATGATCTTTTTGAAACCACCATACGACTGGTACTTGAAAAACTCGGACGTGTTGGAGATTTAGATACTGATAATAAATTGCGCGATGAGCTGGTAGCAATTGAAAAGGAAAAATTCGGACACTTTCGCGATATTTTGCTTGTTTGTGATATTGCCAGAGACTGGCTGAATAGTGAGTTACCTGTGCCGTTTTTTGCAGCTACCAATCGCATGCCTGATGCTGCCTTTGAAGGCATTTATCATATAGGCATAGAGAGACTGGCCGATGCTTACGTAAGTCAGGATCCTCTACGGGGTATTCGACGTAAGCCGGAGGCTGACATGTTTGTTGAAGCCATGAATCGTTTAAATCTTTCAGGAAAAGTTATTTATCTTGAGGACACCCCTTCACATCATGCAGAGCTGAAGAAAAATGTGCTTAATGCTACAGATGGGCGGATTGAGATTGTGCCGATAGGTATATTGCCTCCAGGATTTGGATACAGCAAGCAGTTTGAAGATTTACATTTTAAGGGCGGCGCTGTAGCAGTATTTCCGACTGTTACCCATTTTTTCAAGGATCTTGCAAAAGGGCTGAAGAAGTTCTGGCTCCACGAGCTGATTAAAGAGGATATGCAGCTTCACCGCCGGTCGCTGGGCCGACAGATGGGGGGACGCTGGGAAGTTTAGCAAAGGCTTCTTTTAAGTACATCATCTCAAATGTTTCACGACTGATAATGAGGCTGGCGACTTTGCTAACCGTCTTGCTAAATACTTACCGTTGTTTGTCTGGTTGGTTTATACAATGATCTTTGCCTGCTATGTACCCATTAACAGAAGAAGCTAAGTATAAGATAGTTTTCACACGATCTCTTTTTTCTGCTGTTACAGCATGTTTTTAGCGTTTCAATCTTAATACCCAAACTTTTCCAAAGTGTTTTATCTTAACTGGTTTATACCCATATTGTTTAAATATATTTACAAATATGTTGCTGATTTCTACATCGTTAAAGGAAATTATATCACTTCCCATAACAGTTAGAGTTATGTGTGAGCTAATAACAGGTTCAATTTTGTCTTTCCAGTACTCTCTTGATTCAGGAGAGGCAGGAGCCAGAGGCAGCAATATCAATGGATCCTGGTACCTGTAAAAATAAAGAGGAGCGCTAAGATAATCGTGGTGTGATTTATTCTTCAGCCAGTCTACATTCTGACTTTCCACCAGAGCGGAGTAATACAGCAATGGCGTTCTATCTACTGAAGGTATCGTAGAAAGATATTTTACAGCATCGCGATAGTTTTCTGTTCTGATAGACCTGCTGAAATCAAATAATGTAGCTGTGATAATAAATATCGCAATTAGTGTGCGTTTAGTCTTTTCGGGGGCTATCTGGCTAATCAATGTAGCCATAACCAGGGCGGCGGCTGGTTCTGTCCAGTAGGTATACTGTTCTTTAAATAATGAACTTGCTGACAACAACACAGATAGCAGATATAAAAGTGGTGCGGGCGCGAGCAGCCATATTAAAATCCAAGACAACTTTCTGCTGAATAAAGTTTTAACTGCCTTCTTCAGGTATAACTTTCCTGGTGTCACAACTATAGTGTACAGGTAAGCCAGCAAAAGAATTATCGGTGTATATGGACGTATTACGGAAGTCATTAGCTGATATGTTGTAATAACACCGTTAACGGCTAACAGGTTCATCCTGTTGTGAATATAAAGCAGATGATAAATGCCGGGGCTGGTAAGTACGGCCATTGCCAAGAGTATGACTATTACTTTCAATGCATTTAGAGAGGGCCTGGGCTTAAATGTTAAGAATATAACAATGTGAATTAGCCCAACCGCCCCATAAAGATAATGACTGTAAAATGCCAATAGATATGTCAGGGCATAAAATAACAAAGCCCGGCGCTTTGCTTTTAAGAGCCAGAGAAGTAAGTAATAGATTGAAGCCACTGAGAATAACAGAGCTAGGCAGTAAGGGCGGACATTGCTGGCCGCAAAGGTAGAACCTTCCAGCGTTATGAATATTCCTGTAGCTGAGATTGCCGACAGACGATCAAGAAGTAAATTTCCGAGCCTGTAGACTATTATTGCACTGGCTGCAGTGCATATTACAGACGGAATCCGAAGCCCAAATTCGCTGTTGCCTGCAACGAGACGGGCAAAATATAGGATGACATAATATAAAGGGCTCTGTCCCTGGTATTTAAATGCTCTTAGAACAGTTTCGTATAAGCTGCCACTGGATGTCCAGTATGCAAGCGCCTCATCGAGCCATACAGATTCAAATAGCCTGTGTCCCCATATCCATGTAGCGCATAGAACGATCAAGTAGATTAGCCTATCATCACTGAGAGTGTGTGTAGTACCGCTTTGTGAGTTGTCGGTCATCAATTATTTAATAGTTCTTTGGTTAATGTGACTGATGGTTCTATTATCACCGGACTGCATGCCGGCATCAATCTTTAATTTTTTTGGGCCATTAAGTCTTTTGTTTAGTATTCTGCAGTAGATTGCCAAGAGTGACCCTGCTCTTAACAGATTCTTCAAACCCGGGTGTCTTTCCGCAAATTTTACAGCTGCCGTCATCCTTTCGTGGAGGTTTAAGATAGAAGCGCAGTGCCAGGATAATGCTTTCCTGAAGAATCTCTTCTAAGTCTATGTGGTCTCCATTATAATATATCAGCCCGATATCATCGCTGTATTCATCATTATCTTGAATAAAATCAGGTCGGTGCTTGAATATATAATCAGCTCGTACTGTTAACTGTTGTTCGACAGGTTCTGCGCACAGGGCGCACGGCTGAATATATGTACTTGTTACACTGCCGCAAGATTCAGCACCATCAACATTTCTAGTAATTTCAAGATCTACTCTGGGTTCTAGTGTAAAGAGAATATCATTGTCTCTGCCTTCCATCATGCGGCGGTTTAGTGCCTCAAGCGAAAGCGTATCTGAAATTTTTAATCCTTCCGGTGGTATGGAACTTATTCGAATTTTCATGATTTTGTACTCCTGCCCGGCATTTATACCCTGAAAATCGTTCATATTAAAGTGTAATCCTGTTATAGTTAGGCGAGTGTCTATTCAGACATAAATACGACTGGCTAAGATTTTAACCAGGCAACTTATTCGATATGCTGTCGAATCTATCCGGTAGCACGGGTAGTGTTTTAAACAGGCAAATATACCGGCAGCTTTTGATGCCCGTTGCATTTTTTTGAAGCTGCTGATTATTATAGATTGTATAAACTTTATTATTGGAGAGTAGAACACAAATGAGCGTTAATAAAGTAATACTGCTTGGCAACCTCGGAAAAGATCCTGAACTACGTTACACAGCATCGCAGATCCCTGTATGCAGCTTCAGTATGGCAACTAACGAGCGCAGAAAAGACCAGTCCGGCAATTGGAGCGACCACACCGAGTGGCATAATATTGTGACTTTCGGTAAAACTGCTGAAAACTGTGCCCAGTATCTGAAAAAAGGGCGACAGGTTTATGTTGAAGGTAGGCTTCAGACGCGCAAGTGGGAAGATAAAGAGGGGCGCGCAAGGTATACAACAGAAGTCCTTGCAAACACAGTTCAGTTTATAGGCAGCCGCGCTGATGAAGCAGTTGAAAAAACTTCGAGTGCCTTAGATTCAGTAAAACCGGCTGACGAGGTTGCAGCAGCTGCTGTAGCCGCTGGTGCTGAAGATATCACATTTGACGACGACGATATCCCCTTTTAAAGCAGCAGGGTTTGGATAGAGCCGGTCGCTTTAAAGCAGCTTTAACAACATTAGTGCTAACAGTATTGCTGTGTGTTCAGGCAGCTAAAAGCGACCCTCTTCATCAGATTGAATTTATTATAGATCTTTCAAGCTCAATGTCCGAATCACTCGGCGGGCACAGTAAAATTGATCTTTTGCGCGGGCTTTTAAAGGACGGGTTTTTCAGTGCCCCCCCTGGCTCGCTTGTAGCGCTTAGAGTCTTTGGCCACAGGGCATCTGAATACGAACACGATAAAAGCTGTACAGATAGTGAGCTGGTTCTTCCGTTTCAGCCCAACGGGCTTTCACAAATTAGTCAGGTTTTATCAAAGTTAAAACCGCACGGTTACAGTCCGCTTGCATATTCAATCAGAAAAGCTGCAGCAGATTTTACTGATGATGCAGAGGTTATTCGCACTTTAGTAATTATTAGCGATGGTCAGGATACCTGTGGTGGCGACCCGCTTAAGACTGTTAAGACGCTCAAAGAAAAAGGTTATGACATCAGGCTTCATATAATCGGCTTGGGAGTTAAAGATAAAACCGCAGAAGTTTTTAAACGAGTTGCTGAAGCTGGAAGAGGAAGTTTCCACAGAGTTAACGGCCCTGCTGAGTTCAGCGTTACTATGCAGCTGGTCTTTGAAGAGATTGCTGAGAGCAGGCCAGCCGCAAGTTACGGCGACCTGGGCCGAAGCGATGATGCCGGCTCTTCGCCACAGGAAGCTATGCCGATTCAGGTAAGGAGCTATGATAACAGTTTTCTTGGCGGTGAAGACAGAAGCGATGTGTATGAATTTTATGGAAGAGTGGGGCAGAAATATTACGTAGATCTATACCTTCAGAGCCTGCAGAGTGGTGTTTCAGTGAAAATAACTGACTCTGATGGAGAAGTTTTACTTGATGAAAAATCTTCTGCCGGCCAGAAGCTTAAGGGCTCAATCTTTCAGATAGAAAAGAACGGAAGCTATTATATTATCGTTGTGCCCACAAAGGAGCTGCCACAAAAAACAGCTTATTCAATTGAGCTTGCCCGGCAGACAGATTACTAGAAAATCAAAGTGTCATCAGGTGCGTGTCTTTCAGGCAAAAATTCTCTAGTTGATAGGGGATTAAAAATTAACTTGAGAGAGTCACCAGCAATATCTTTAATTACAACAGGTTGTTCATTTATAAGCGGTGCATCGAGGCCACTTTCGAATGTCTTGGGAGCTTTAAATATCCTGGCTTCGTCCCACAGGTTTTTAGAAATGAATGTATTTAAAAGCCTGCTTCCGCCTTCGACTAACAGTGAGAGTATCTTACGCCGGTATAAATCACCTAAAAGGTTTTCCAAAAGATTTTCGTCAAATTTAATCTTTGTGTACTGTTTTGATCCTGAAATTTTCTCAAGCTGTTCGTTTACAATAATAGTTTCATAAGGGTCGTTTAAAAGCTTAAGCTGGTCATTAAGGCGGAGGGTGCGATCGAGTACTATTCTTAGCGGTTGCCTTACTGCAGGGATATGCCGCACGGTCAGCTCAGGATTATCGTAAAAGGCTGTGTTTGTGCCCACCATTACAGCGCTTTCCTGTAGCCGCCAGTGGTGAACAAGTTTGCGGGACTGCTGAGAGCTTATCCATTTAGAGCTGTAGTCTTCTCTGGCTATGAAGCCATCAGCAGTTTCAGCCCACTTTAGAATAATGTATGGACGCTTCAAGCTGTTAAAAAGATAAAAGCGGCGGTTAAAGTATTTGCATTCTTCCTCCAGGACTCCGCAGATAACATTGATGTTATGTTCTTTAAGAGATTCTATCCCTCTGCCGGCAACCTCCGGGTTGTTATCAGCCGCACCGATTATTACTGATTTTATACCGCTCTTAATGATTAATTCACTGCAAGGTGGAGTGCGACCCTGGTGACAGCACGGCTCAAGGTTTACATAAAGAGTTGAATCTTTAAGGAGCTCTTTATCTTTTACTGCATTAATTACTACAGCTTCAGCGTGAGGCTCACCACAGGCCCTGTGATAGCCCTCTGATATAACTTGGCCGTTACACACTATTAGCGCTCCCACCATCGGGTTGGGAGAAGTGTGCCCGGCTGCCTTTGCAGCCAGCTCAATACAGCGGCGTATATAGCAGGTGTCTTTTTTGTCTTGCAAGATGCCCTTTATTTATTAATGAAAAGCACATAGTATCAAATTTGAAAAGCAAATTGTAAGCGATATTATGCCTGATAGTAACTATTTTGATTTTCTGGTTATCGGGGGCGGTATTGCCGGACTTACCTATGCTCTCGAGGTGGCTGATTACGGTAGTGTGGCGGTCCTCTTTAAGAAGGGCCTAAGTGACTCATCGACAGCATGGGCCCAAGGCGGCATTGCTGCTGTAAGCGCTGAGGATGACAGCATTGAGCTACACCTCGAAGATACGCTTCGGGCCGGAGCAGGGCTATGCAATCCTGAGATTGTAAAGATAGTTGTCAATGAAGGACCGGCAAGAGTAAGAGAGCTCATAGGCAGGGGGGCGCATTTTGATAAAGACGGCGCCAATTATCATCTTAACATGGAAGGCGGACATTCGAGACGCAGAATTTTTCATAATGCTGATGCCACTGGATATGAGATACAAAATACACTTTTAAAGCGTGCCGGTGAGCATTCTTCGATAACGTTTTTCCCGTACGCAAATGCCGTTGACTTAATTACTACCCATAAGCTGGGAGTGGATCGTGAAAACAAGAACAGGGCGGTTGGTGCTTATATATTGTTTCAGGATGGCTGTATTAAAGCTGTGCTGGCCAAGCACATAATGGTTGCTACAGGTGGTGCAGGTAAGGTTTATCTTTATACTTCAAATCCTGATGTAGCTACCGGCGATGGCATTGCTATGTGCTTTCGAGCTGGAGCGCGTGTAGCCAATATGGAGTTTTTCCAGTTTCACCCGACCTGTCTTTATGATCCGAGAGCCAAAAACTTCCTGATTACGGAGGCTATGCGCGGAGAAGGAGCTGTGCTTAGAAGGCAGGATGGGACAGCATTTATGAAAAAGTATCATCCGGATGGAGAGCTTGCGCCGCGTGATGTTGTTGCCCGTGCAATTGACCATGAGATGAAAGCAACTGGTGATGAATATGTGCTGCTTGATATTACTTCGCGCAGTGCTGATTTTATTAAGGGTCATTTCCCTACGATTTATGAGCGTTGTTTAAAGCTTGGCTATGACATCACCAGGGAACCAGTTCCGGTAGTACCAGCAGCTCATTACTGTTGTGGGGGAGTGTTGTCTGATAAAAATGGCTGTACCGATATTGAGAGGCTCTATGTAGCTGGAGAGTGTGCATGCACCGGGCTTCACGGTGCTAACCGGCTGGCGTCGAACTCATTACTTGAGGGGCTGGTTTTTGCATATCGGGCAGCAAAACATTCATTAAACACTCAGGGGCTAAATTCTTCGTTTTCTGTTCCTGATTGGGATCCTGGTTCTGCACGTGACAGTGATGAAGAAGTTGTTATTACCCAGAACTGGGATGAGATCAGAAGATTTATGTTTAACTATGTTGGCATTGTGCGAACCAATAAGCGTCTTGAGAGGGCGCTTCACCGCGCGGAATTGATAGAGCGGGAGATAAACGAATACTACTGGAACTTTACGGTCACCTCCGATCTTTTAGAGCTTAGAAATTTAAGTCTTGTTGCAAGGTTAATTATTAAAAGTGCTATCTGCCGTAAAGAGAGCCGCGGGCTGCATTATAATCTTGATTATCCTGAAGCAAGGGATGATCAAAGGGGTAATACAGTCCTTACACCGGTAAGAAACCATGAAAAGATAGAGATTGCGGCAGCTATTGAATAATAATCGGATGAATCTTTCGTATACAGTCGACGATTTTGGCCCGCGACCGACCAGATCTATTCGCTACGGCTGTTATAGTTGAAGAGAGGCTGGCTATTAGGGTGCATTACATTTACGTGGGGGTAACCGTCAGGATTGATTGGTTAACATACTGTTATATTTTAAGAAGAGTGAATTATCAGGGCAGATTTTTCTTAAGTAAACCGGTGCGTCGTGGCTAAATTGCAGCCAAAGAGAGTTTTTTGTATTAGTTATGTCCGGAGTTGTTACCCTTTAATAGATGAATGCAGCCAGTTTACTGGCTGCAAATTTACAGCTGGCCAGTGAGCTTTAATTTACACCTGGCTTACGCCGGGCGTACTCATCCCCTTATTAGCGAAAACAATGTGCGCCTGACCACTGTCTAACGAGTAAACACCCCATACGATTAAACCAGCTGCTTCTTATATCCGAACTTAGCTGCTTTGACGTTGCTACCCCAGCCCGGCGTCTTGACTCCTCCCTCTGTGCTTATATTTCTGCGAATTTACCCGCGCTAACATAGAACCAGGCAAGCCTGACGGCCACTTCTACGGATTTTATTCTCTACAGCTATCGGGTTGATTGTATGACGCCTTATGAGTTGTTAGATATGTTAATTTTATGTAGGGAGTGGCAACTGAATATATTTAATTACTTCCATCAATTAGTGGGCTAACCTGATTTTTTTGTTGATAGTTTTAAAAGGGGCACGATATAAGAACGGTATGGATATTCCCACAGACAACCAGAACGTAGCGGTTACTTCCTCTGATACGCCTGCCTCAGATTCAGGTGGAAGTGATATTAATATAGGTGTAGTACTGAAAGAGTCATGGAGACTTACTTCAGGAGTGAAGGGCAAGTTTATTGGCGCTGTTGTTGTTGCTGTGGCAATTACTCTTGTGCTTGAAGCCCTGCTGGGTATTGCAAGTAATTATGCAGGGGGAATAGTAGCGGTAATAGCAGTTTTTATATATGTGGGCATCACGGCTGTCTTTATGACCGGTATTATGGTTATGGGAATTAAAAGGGCCAGTGGTCAAGAGATTGTTGTTAATGACGTTTTTGCATTTTTCCCGAAGTTCCTGAAGCTGCTCTTTACCTATGTTGCAGTGGCAGTGCTGGTAATGGTGGGGACGGTTCTTCTGGTGCTTCCAGGGATTTATCTGGCAGTGGCATATATATTTGCTTTGCCGCTGGTTGCCCTTGAGGATCTGGGGATCTGGGAAGCTCTGGAAAAATCCCGTAAAAAAGTGACCACCTACTGGTTCAGCTATTTTGGCTGGTCTTTTGTGATTATGATTATTTTGTGGCTAAGCGCACTGCCGCTTGGAATTGGTCTTATCTGGACTTTACCGATGGCCTGTATAGGGTACGGAATTCTTTACCGTAATGCTTTTTCTGGTCGCGGCTAGCACGATATTTTTTGTTTTTTACTGTTCCTGTAGTTCCGGTATGTCTTTAAAAAGCTCAAGTGCCTCAGGGTTTGCAAGCGCTTCTATATTTTTAACCTGACGGTTATGGACTATATCCCTTACAGCCAGCTCTACAGTTTTACCGCTTCTGGTACGCGGAATATCAGTGACCTGAATAATCTTTTTTGGCACATGAAAAGGTGATGCACCACTTCGTATTGTAGCTTTTATCCGATCTGTTAGAGCCTGGTCTAACTTAATACCAGGCTTTAGCACGACAAAAAGCACCACACGTACATCGCCATCCCACTCCTGCCCGATTACAACGCTATCAGTAACTTCAGGAATTTTCTCTACCTGGCGGTATATCTCTGCTGTGCCGATTCTAACACCGCCCGGATTAAGAACAGCATCAGAGCGGCCATAAATAATCATCCCTCCACTCTCTTTTAATTCAACGTAATCGCCGTGATGCCAGACACCGGGAAAGCGCTCAAAGTAGGCCCTCCTGTAACGCTTATTATCGGGGTCATTCCAGAATCCGATTGGCATGGAGGGGAAAGGGGCCGTGCAGACCAGCTCCCCTTTTTCACCTACTACGGGTTTGCCCTGTTCATTATATACTTCAACTTTGTATCCCAGACTGCGGGTCTGAAGCTCGCCCCGGATAACCGGAATAAGCGGACACCCCAGCGCAAAGCAGCCGATTATGTCAGTGCCTCCGGAAATTGAGGAAAGCCTTACCCCGGGATTTATTTTCTCATAAACAAAATCAAAGTTTTCCGGAAGAAGCGGCGAGCCGGTTGAGAGCATGGTTTTGATTGAGTTTAAATCAAATTCCTCTGCCGGAACCAGGCCGGACTTTTCTACAGTTGAAAGAAATTTGGGGTTTGTCCCGAAGACAGTTATCTTTTCTTCTTCAGCAATTTCGAAGAGAATCCTGTTATTTTTGTGTAGAGGTGAACCGTCATAAAGCACAACTGTTGCACCGACAGCCAGACTCGAGACCAGCCAGTTCCACATCATCCATCCACAGGTAGTCTGGTAAAAGATACGGTCATCAGACTTAAGATCAGTGTGAAGTGATAATTCTTTTAAATGTTCAATAAGTGTTCCGACGGCACTGTGTACTATGCATTTAGGTTTGCCGGTTGTGCCGGAGGAGAACATGATATAGAGCGGGTGAGAGCCGGGCAGCTGCTCAAAATTTATCCCTGCTTCATTAAATCCAGCAATAAAGTTATCCCAATAGACAGCGTTGGGTATATCCTGCAAGGAAAAATTTTCACGCGTATAGGGGAACACGACTGTTTTCTGAACAGATGGAATTTGTGCGGAGATTTCTTTTAGTTTTTTAAGTGAATCAATCTGTTTGTCTTTAAAAAAGTATCCATCAGCAGAAAAAAGTATACGCGGCTCAATCTGGCCAAAGCGATCAAGCACACCAGCAACACCGAAATCAGGTGAGCAGGAGGACCAGATCGCTCCAAGCGAAACAGTGGCAAGCATGGCTATTACTGCTTCAGGTGTGTTTGGTACAAACCCGGCTATTCGATCCCCGGCTTTTATTCCTTCTGCACGGAGAGCAGCAGAAAGTTTACTTACTGCCTGATAGAGTTCGCTGTAAGTAAGAGTGCAACGTATTCGATCCTGTCCCCGAAAAACAATTGCTGGGTGGTCATCGCGGCGGGCCAGGAGGTTTTCAGCAAAATTAAGCCTTGCTCCCGGAAACCATTTAGCTCCCGGCATCTTATCAGGATGATCCAGGATTCTGTCAGGCTCCTTTGAACAGCGGATGTTAAAGAATTTCCAGAGCGCCTCCCAGAATGTACGTGCTTCACTTATACTCCATTCATAAAAGCATCTGTAATCACTCTCTGGTGCGCCGAAATGCTCTGCTGCAAAAGCTATAAAACGGGTAAGGTTTGCACCTTCCTTAATACTCTTATCAGGGGTCCAGAGAATCATATGCTCTACAAGCTAATAGAATGTTTTTGGAGAGACGGGCTTAAGGTTAGCAGAAGCATGAGCTTAACTTCAAACTGTACCTGATTAACCCAATCTGCTTATGCAGCCGCAAGCCGGCGAGAACCACGAAATTAGAGACGCTGTTTTATTTATTTTGGCAGTATAGTTTCTTTTTATAATTTGCATAGGTTTAAAAGTATGCTTTTTTACGGTATGAAATTTGAGTGTGATTTAGGCTGATACATATTAGTAAATTATGGCGCGTAAAGTTTCTGGTATAGTGATTTTTGTTGTGGTCGTTACAGGTTTTATTGGACTTTTAATGGTCGCATATCCGCTTAAAGCTGATCAGTCTTCCAGCTATAACAAAATTGGCAAGAGAGCCGGAGTTTATAATGACGGCCAGGCAGCACTCTGGGATCTAAATATTCTCGATCACTTTCACTACTTTGGGCCTGAAGCGCGTGCCCGCGGTTACCGGCCTGAGCAGCCAATTAAGTTCAGTCACGTAACCCATGTTCAAAAAAATAAAATTGAGTGCCAGTTCTGTCACTGGTCGGTAACAAAGTCTCCCTATGCGACAATACCTGAAGTAGAAGTCTGTATGGGCTGCCACAAGATGGTAAAGGGTACAAGCGATCAGCAGAAAACTGAGATTGCTAAAGTCGAAAAATACTATAACGAAGGAAAAGCAATTCCCTGGCAGAAGGTTCACGTAATGCCTGATTATGTTCATTTTAATCATAAGAGGCATATTAAGGCCGGGATGGGCTGTCAGGAGTGTCACGGACAGATTCCTGAGATGCCTGTGGTGGAGAGAGTCTCATCGATGAAGATGGGCTGGTGCGTGTCGTGTCACAGACATGAGGGCACAAGCATTGATTGCGCAACCTGCCATTATTAAAAAGGGAATATTAATACGGGTTTTCTAAGAGACTGTTAAGAGTAATGGAAAGTAAACTGGTAAAAATCAACAAACGCAGGAAAGCCGAAAAAAAAGAGGGGATTTCAAGGCGTAGCTTTATTAAATCGCTTGGGGCGGCCGGAGCTGCTGGTATAGCGGGTTGCGCTGATAACCCTGCACAGAAAATCCTGCCCTTTGTTAAAGGGGATACTACACAGATCCCGGGTGTTGCGGTCTGGTACAGTTCGACCTGTAAGGAATGCAGTGCAGGTTGTGGCATTCAGGTCAGAACGCGTGAGGGGCGTGCAGTTAAGATTGAGGGTAACAGGGAAAATCCTGTAAATCGTGGTGGCCTCTGTGCACTCGGCCAGGCAGCACTTCAGAGTCTTTACGATCCTGATCGCATCAGGGAGCCGCTTAAAAAGGTCAGTGAAGGTGGCCGCGAGATTTTTAAACCAATCTCCTGGGAGGACGCATTTTCTGAAGTTGCTGAAGCCCTGAAAGAAGAGGGTTATAAAGCTTTTCTTGCAGGTGAGCTGACAGGCACTGTGGCGGATCTCTGGGACAGCTGGTGTCAGGACCATGATATTCAACAGGCTGTTTACGATCCGATGCAGCCGGTTGATCTTGCAAGAGCTTCTGAGCTTACCTTTGGCCACTATGGAATTCCCAAATACAATTTTGAAAAGGCCGAGGTAATAGTAAGCTTTGGTGCAGATTTTTTGGAAACATGGATCTCGCCTGTTGAGTATGCCCGCGGTTGGGCCGCTGGAAGAAAACCTGGTAATGTTTCACGGGTAATTCATATTGAACCAAGACTCTCTCTTACTGCAGCCAATGCAGATAAGTGGATCAGATCAAAGCCTGGAAGCGAAACAGCTGTGGCGCTGGCTGTTTTAAAACTTTTAGTAGAGAGAGGAAACGGCAAGAATTTAAGTGAGTCCGTAATAAACAGGCTTAAAAAGCTTGTTTCAAAAGTCAATATCGAAGAGGTGGCATATGTCAGCGGCATTAAAAGGTCTACAGTACTTTTAATAGCTGACTATCTCCATCAGGCTCGTAGTTCACTGGTGCTGGCAGGAGGTCCTGCAGCTTCAAAAGAGAGGCCGCTAGGGCTTTTTGTTGCAGTTAATTTTATCAATATGGTCCTTAAGAACGTTGGCAGGACTGTTGATATCAGCCGGATGAGAAAGCCGCGAACGTCAGTTAGAAAAGTATCAGAGCTTGTGGCTGCAATGGATAAAGCCAAGGTTAAGACTCTCTTGGTTTATGCTACCAACCCCGCCTTCTCTTTGCCACAGAGCTATAATTTCCGCTACGCAGCTAAAAAAGTTTCTAAGATTATCAGTTTCGCAAGCCATATGGATGAGACTGCAAAACTGGCGGATATTATTCTGCCTGCGCATCACTCACTTGAGGAGTGGGGTGATGCTCATCCCTTTAATGGTGTTTATGGGCTGACGCAGCCCGTTATGCGACCTGTCTTTAATACCCGTTCCTTTGGGGATATGCTGATTACGCTTTCTGAGAAAAGCGGGAATAAAAAGGCTGCTTACGGTGCTGCAAATTTTGAAGAGTATTTAAAAAATGCATGGAAGAAAATTCATGTTACCTCGGGAAGTGCGGAGAGTTTTAAGTCTTTCTGGCTTAAGGCTGTAGAGAGAGGTGGATACTTTGAAGATCTTGAAAAACACATTCCCGTAAGAGTTTCAGTAAAAGATGAGGCTTATACTGTTGTAGCTGAGAGTTTTAAAGAACCGGAGCATGATCACGGGTTAATGTTGTATGCGTATCCTTCGGTTCGTTCATTTGACGGGCGTGCAGCTAACAGACCCTGGCTGCAGGAGCTTCCCGATCCGGTAACAAAGATTGTCTGGGACAGCTGGGCTGAAATTCATCCTGAAACTGCCGGGAAAGCCGGCATTAAAAATGGGGATCTTGTGGCAGTAAGAAATAAATACGGCGATCTCAAGCTGGCTGCCTATATAACGGAAAATGTAGATCAGGGCATTGTCGCCGTTCCGCTCGGGCAGGGTCATACAGAATACGGTCGTTATGCGCGGCTTGTTAAGGGCGGTAATGTTTATGATCTGCTTCAAACAGGAGAGGATTCCGATGGGGTCGTTCTGCTTGGCTCTCATGTTGAAATTAAACGTCTGCCAGGGCGTCCAAAGCTGGTTAATACCCAGGGTAGCGATTCGCAGCACGGTCGTGGACTTGCCCGTACAGCTATAGTGGCGGCCACAGCAGCTTCGCACTCAAATGGACACAATGGCGGTCATCACGCCCATCAGGAAGGTCACCATGAAATTAAGCAGATGTATGTACAGAGAGAACATCCTGTATATGAATGGGGTATGGTGGTAGATCTCGCTGCTTGTACCGGGTGTTCTGCCTGTGTAGTTGCCTGTTACGCTGAAAATAATATCGCTGTTGTCGGAAAAGACGTTTGCTGGCAGGGACGTGAGATGTCCTGGCTGAGAATTGACCGTTATTATGAGAAAAAGGGTGAGGAGCTGCGGGTAAGTTTTCAGCCGATGATGTGTCAGCACTGTAACAATGCTCCCTGCGAACCGGTTTGTCCGGTTTATGCAACCTATCATAATGAGGACGGGTTGAATGTGATGGTTTATAACCGTTGTGTTGGTACGCGTTATTGCTCAAATAACTGTACCTATAAAGTACGGCGATATAACTGGTATGAATTTAAACTTCCTGAGCCACTTAACTGGCAGGTTAACCCGGATGTCACCAAGCGTACTGCCGGAGTGATGGAAAAATGCACTTTTTGCATACAGCGTATAAATGAAGCTAAAGATATCGCAAAAGATCAGGGCCGGCTTGTTGAGGACGGTGAGATTCAGCCCGCCTGTGTACAGAGCTGCCCGACAGAGGCGCTGGTGTTTGGGAATCTTAAAGACCCAAATAGTCGTGTAAGCAGGCTGGCGAAGTCAGGACGAGGCTACAAGGTGCTAGATCATCACATTAATACACAACCTTCGGTTACATATCTTGAGGATTTAAAGTGGGAGATAACTTAAGGCGCTATGGGAGAGGCAGCAAAAAAAGAGATAGGCTATAAGGACGTAAACGATCAGGTTTTGCGTATGCTGGAGCCGCCCGGAGCGGGCTGGTATATTCAGCTGTTTATCTGCGTTGCGCTGGTGATTGTTGGGTTTTTCTGTTGGACCAGGCAGCTTCTGTTTGGAATGGGAATGGCTGGTATTGCCCATCCGATTATGTGGGGGGTGTATATTACTAACTTTGTATTCTGGGTTGGTATTGCGCATTCAGGTACGCTGATTTCAGCAGTACTTTATCTTTTCCGAGCAAAGTTCCGCCAGCCGATTTACAGACTGGCAGAGGCAATGACAGTTTTCGCTGTAATGACTGCCGGGCTTTTTCCGATAATTCACGTTGGCCGTCCGTGGTTTGCATACTGGCTTATGCCGTATCCGAATGAACGTGCACTGTGGCCAAACTTCAGGTCACCGCTGGTCTGGGATGTCTTTGCGATTTCAACTTATTTTACCGTTTCAGCGGTGTTTTTCATAGTGGGCCTTATTCCCGACATTGCTGCTGCACGTGATCGCGCTAAAACTTTTTTCAGGAAGATGCTTTACTCGATCACATCCGTGGGCTGGACCGGAAGCCACTCAAACTGGCGCCATTACATGGCCGGGTACCTGCTTTTTGCAGCATTTGCAACGCCGCTGGTGGTTTCAGTACACAGTGTAGTGTCGTGGGACTTTGCTATGGGTAATGTGCCTGGCTGGCATGCCACTATATTTCCGCCTTACTTTGTGGCTGGTGCAATTTTTTCGGGGGTTGCAATGGTGTTGACGCTTATTATCCCCTTAAGGCGGGTTTTTAAGCTGCACGATCTTATTCGCCCCGAGCACTTTGATGCTATGAGTAAGCTTATAATGCTCACAAGCGGGATAGTTACTTATTCTTATCTGACGGAGTTCTATACGGCCTGGTTTAGTAATAACATCTTTGAGCGTTACCAGTTCTGGTTCAGGCCCTTTGGAGAATTTAAGGCTGCATTTTGGGGGATGGCCTTCTGTAACTGTATTGCGCCGCTTAGCCTCTGGATAAAACCGCTCAGGACCAACATTACGCACCTATTTATTCTCTCTATTATTATAAATATTGGTATGTGGCTTGAGCGCTTTAATATTATTTTCACTTCGCTTGCGCGCGAGTTCGTTCCTGCTGCCTGGGGAGGGTATAACTTTTCCTGGGTGGAGTTTGGAATAACTATAGGTGCTTTTGGCTGGTTTGGAATGTGGATGACGCTTTTTATTAAGTTTTTTCCGGCAGTGGCAATTACTGAAATTAAGGAGGTTATGCCTGTTCCGATGAGGAACCCGGAAGCTGCCGGGCAGCATCATTAAGGACTCATTGAGGAGAGTGATGAAAGGCGAGAAAGCAGTTGTAGGTGTTTTTACATATATGGACGATCTGCTTACTGCGATCGAAAAAGTGAAAGCTGAGAAAAGGGATTTCCGGGTGTATTCCCCCTTTGCGCACCACCTGATTGAGCATGCAACTTCTCCGGGAAGAAGTCCGGTGAGATTTGTAAATGGTACGGGAGCAATGCTGGGGTTAATTGCTGGCTTCGCTCTGGCAATCTGGTGTGCAATGGACTGGCCGCTAAGAGTAAGTGCCAAGGATGTGGTCTCTATCCCCGGCTTTGTAGTTATCGGTTATGAGTGTACAATTTTGATAGGCTCGCTGGCGATTCTCGCTGCAATTTTTCATTTTTGCCGTCTTCCGAATATCCTGCGCAAAGTCGGCTATGACCCCAGGTTCTCTGATGATAAATTTGGTCTTGTGGTTGGATGCAGCAGTGGTGAAGTTGATAAGGTCGAGGCTTCACTAAAGGATGCCGGTGCTGATGAAGTTGAGGTGCGCGATGGACTTTAGGACGGTAAAACAATGGGCGCTGCTGACAGCGTTATTGACGATTATACCTTATAATGCAGCTCAGGCTCTGCCGTTTAATGATGATATGGTAGATTCCCAGCTTAGAACCGGTTCAATTATGCGGCCCAAGGCCGCCGATAGCGTCCCGCTTGGTTCGCTCGCGTTTAGAATTGAGAAAAAAGAGGATGCTTTTGATTTAATTAATCCCCAAAAAAGAGATGCTGCTTCTGTCGCACGCGGAAAGCGGCTCTTTGCGGTCAACTGTTTTCCATGTCACGGCAATATAGAAGCCAAGGAGTATAAGGGTGGCCCGGTATCAGCCAAGTTTATGGTTCCCCCTGATATCTCCGGTGCATATTACAAAAATAAAAGTGACGGATATATTTTCGGTACAATCAGATTCGGTGGGCTGGCTGTTATGCCGGCTCTTGGCTGGAAGCTCTCTCAGTCGGAGACCTGGGATATAGTGAATTATATTAGAAGTGTTCAGGATTCTAAGTAAGGAGATAAGGGTAAATGTCCCATGACATTGTCTTAAACATTGATATTGATGAGGCACTCGAAAGCGAACCGCTTAATACTGATTCTTCTTTGAGGAAGTTAATGTGGTTCTGTGTTGCTGTAGCGGTCGTAGTATTTTTTATTGCACTTGCTACAGACGATCCGCGTCATGTATGGGGAGCTTTTTATACCAACCTCGTATTTTTTATGGGCCTTGCTGCCGGGGGTGTAATGACCACTGCTATTTTTCAGATTGTGAGAGCTAAGTGGTCACCGCCGATCAGGCGCTTTGCCGAGGCTAATGTTGCATTTCTTCCCTGGGCTTTTCTTTTGTTTCTGGCAAGCTACGCCGGTAAAGAGTATCTTTTTAGCTGGGCTCAAAAACCTATGCCAGGTCGTGAATGGTGGATGCAGCCTTGTTTCGTGTATGCCCGTTTTTTTGTACTTTTTGGACTGCTTTATTATCTCTTTTACAGATTTGTGTGGACCTCTCTGCGAGGTGACATCGGCATGCTTAGGGAGCAGTCTAAAAACGCCTCGCGCTGGAAGGGTTTAATATACAAATCTCTGGCCAAGGACTGGAAGGGTGCCGATGTTGAAGTGCCGGCTCTGCAGCGCAGAATGTCGTATTGTGCGCCAGTACTGGTTGTAATTTACGCAGTTGTTTATACGCTCTTTTCCACAGAGATGCTGGCCGGGATGAATGAGGTCTGGTTCAGTAATATGATTGGGGGTTTCGAATTTCTCGGTAATATATATATGGGGTGGGCTGTAACGGGCCTTTTTGCAATTTACTATGCCAGTCGTAATAGTGCTTATGAAAAAATTCTTGATAAGCAGCAGCTGTGGGATCTCGGTAAGCTATGTTTTGGGTTTTGTATGTTATGGGGCTATACTTTTTTTAGCCAGTTTTTACCGCAGTGGTATGGTAATATGCCGGAAGAGACTCAATGGTTAATTCTTAGAACCCGCGAATATCCCTGGAGAGAGTTTGGCTGGTTTACCTTCGCAATGTGCTTTGTAATTCCGTTTATACTGCTTGTCAGTGAAGACCTTAAGAAAAACCCCGTCACTTTTTCACTTGTAGCCTTTATTATCTGTATCGGTCTCTGGTGTGAAAAGTATATTATCATCATGCCTGAGCTTAGTGGTGCCAGTATACCCTTCTCATATGTTGAGGTGGCGCTATTCTTTGGTTTTTTGGGTGCTTATATTTTAAGTATCTCAGCTTTTCTTAGAACTTTCCCGTATGTGCCGCTGTCGCATCCGCTTACACGCGGAAGTACTGACTGGTAGCTGCAAGCGAACTTGAGCTTGCAGCCTTAGCTGTGTTATAGTGCCAAATCCGGTGTAAAAATAAGCAGTAATACTAATTTTGTGTAATGGTTTCAGGTAATTAAAATGGCTGTTCCAAAGAAGAAAACATCAAAATCAAAACGCAATATGCGCCGTTCACATGATGCTCTAAGGCAGCGCTATGCGATTATCTGCCCAAACTGTGGTGAACCGATGCAGCGCTACCACGTATGTACAAGTTGTGGCCAGTATCGTGGACGCCAGGTGCTTAAGGTTGCAGCGGAAGTTGAGTAAACCCGGTTGCCGCGGTCAGGATACCTGCAGTACCGACGGCAGTGTTTGCACGGTCGTGCATCTAATTTCTAACTGGAAGGGGCTAGCGTATAAAACCCGATGGTAATCAGCGAAGAGAATAGCCGTGAGACGCTCCCGGTGGCCGTGGATGTAATGGGCGCTGATCACGGTCCTGAAGCTGTAATTGATGGAGCTATTTGCGCTTTCAATGAGCTTGGTATTCGTACGGTTCTTGTCGGAGACCAGGAGGTCATAAAAAAAAGGCTGCGGGCAAAGCAGCAGTCAGAGTCTGATTATATTATCCGGCACACGGATCAGTTTGTCGGGATGGACGAGAGTCCCTCGCTTGTGATTCGAGGGAAAAATAAGGCCTCTGTCAGAGTAGCATTTGAGCTTTTAAAAGAGGGGCGTGCCTCCGCGGTTGTTAGCGCAGGCAATACAGGGGCAATGATGGCGGCCGGGGTGTTTGTATCGGGCACGCTTCCAGGGATAGTTCGTCCGGCGATTGCTACGCTTATTCCACGGGTAGGTCGTGATCAGCCGACTGTCTTTTTAGATAGTGGTGCTAATGTTGATACGCACGCCTTTCAGCTGGTGCAGTTTGCTCTAATGGGCAGTTTTTATGCCCACATGGCGTTTGGTGTTGATGCTCCCAGAGTTGCGCTACTTTCAAATGGAACTGAAGCCAGTAAGGGAACAGATATGCTGCGTGCTGCCGCGCAGATGCTCGGTCAGATGAACAATCTTAATTTTGTTGGCTATGTCGAGGGCCGCGACATCCCCCGCGCTGTAGCTGACGTTATTGTATGTGATGGCTTTGTAGGGAACATTGTGCTTAAAACAATGGAGGGCAGTATAGAGCTTGTGCTTGATTCTATTCGGCATTATGTTGAAGGCTGCTTAAGAGGTAAGCTTGGTATGTGGCTTGCAAAGCCTGTTCTTAGATCCGTCTTTAATCACAAGCTTAATCCGGCAGCTTATGGAGGAGCGCCTTTATTAGGACTTAAGGATGCTGCAATTGTCTGTCACGGCTCTTCAAATAGCAGAGCTATAAGAAACGGTATCAGGGTGGCTGATAAGATGGTTAGAGAGAGCTTGCTGCCCAAGATGTCAGAGTCTCTTGGAGCTCTTGACCTTGATGTTGCCGGAGAGTATGAAAATGGTCTCTGGAACAGGATGGGGCAACGGCTTGAAAAAAACACCAAATTGAGCCGGGAAGAGCTTAAAAATAGTGTTGAATCAGTCGAGCAGACAGAGGCTACTGATAACGAATAGGATATGAGCATGAGCAAAGATAAAAAAATGGCTCTTGTCACTGGCGGTTCGCGTGGAATCGGTAGAGCTGTTTGTATAGAGCTGGCCAGAGCAGGTTACCATGTGATCGTAAATTATGCCTCAAATTCTGCAGCGGCGGAAGAAACTGTAAGCAGCTGCGAGGAAGCTGGCGGTAGCGCAGAATATTGCGGTTTTGATGTATCAAATAGTGAAGAAGTGAGCCGGGCTTTTTCAGAACTAAAATCTGCACATGGCAGTCTGGCGGTGCTGGTCAATAATGCCGGCATAGCAAAAGACGGCTTACTTTTGCGTTTAAAAGATCAGGACTGGGATAGAACGCTTGATGTAAACTTAAAGGGAGCTTTTCTCTGTTCACGTGAGGCTGCTAAGCTGATGGTGAAAGCGCGTAATGGTAGTATTGTTAATATAAGCTCGGTTGTAGCCGAAATGGGAAATCCCGGCCAGGCTCCATACTGTGCTTCTAAGGCAGGTCTGATAGGTCTTACCCGCTCAATGGCCCGCGAGCTGGCATCGCGCGGGATAACTGTAAATGCGATTACTCCCGGATTTATAAAGACAGATATGACTGACGCACTGGGTGAGTCCTTAAAAGAAGAGCATCTTAAAGCCATACCGCTGGGCCGTTATGGCGAGCCCCGGGAAGTTGCTTCGCTGGTGCGATTTCTGTGCAGCGGGGATGCTCGTTATATTACCGGTCAGGTGATTGGTATAAACGGTGGGATGTATATGTAAATAGCCGGTAAGGACTTATATACCCAACTTAAGAGTTGTAAAGAATAAAAGCCGTAACGTGGCCGCCTGCGTGAACGCTTTGTGTTTATGACAACGTTGACCTTACTTCCCCCTATTGCTCTTCCGCAAACACACTCCAGGGTATTTTGCAGCGGGTGACTGTATCAGCTTTAGTGAGGAATTTGCGCAAACATAATTAAAAAACACTAATAATATTAAGTGGTTAAATCTGCCTTTTCTCACTTGTATTTCCAACATAACTCATTTAGGCTTTTAGCTTATGAACTTTCGGGCATCTTTGAATGCTTGACTATTTTACCTGTTAGTCTATAAAGAAAGTTCTGTCTGAATTGGAAGGTGCTTTTAGTACTGACATTTGTATCGGTGCACCGTCCAGTTTGTGCGTAACATTTTTAATTTTGGAGAGGCAAGAATGTCGTCGGGTGAGGAAATTGCAGAGCGTGTAAAAAGCATTATTGTTGAACAGCTTGGTGTCAGTATGGAAGATGTTAAGCCCGAAGCCTCGTTTATTGAAGATCTGGGAGCCGATTCGCTTGACATCGTAGAGCTTATAATGGCCCTTGAGGAGGAATACGATGTAGAGATTCCCGACGAGGATGCCGAAAAAATTCAAACTGTACAAGACGTTATAACCTACGTGCAGAGTCGTCAGTAAACTGGCATATCCTTGAAGAAAGTTTACAGAAGTTGCGACCCACAGGGACGACAGATCCAAATCGAGAGTTTTAAAGAAAAAATTCGTGGACGTAGATGTTCACGTAAAGGTAATCGACTCTATAGGTCGGGAACCGGTTGTATTATTGGTTTTCCTGAATTTATAGCCTCTCTAAGGCACATATAAGGGTTCTTTTAACCCGTGTTCCGAGGGGGATTTTTTGCGTTCTAAGAGACATCTGGCACAATCTGTAGTATAATCACTTAACTCTAATTTTGGCTAAGTTATCTTTCAGGCGGCTGGCATGCAGTGTCCTAAATGTGGATGTGAACGCTCTTCGGTTGTAGACTCACGTGGCGATGGCCAGGCCATTCGCAGGCGCAGAGAGTGCCAGGAGTGTAGTTTTAGGTTCACTACCTATGAGCGAATTGAGCGTCAGCTACCTATGGTAATTAAAAAGGATGGCCGTCGTGAACAGTATGATCGCGAGAAATTAAAACGCGGGATTATGAAAGCCTGTCAGAAGCGGCCTGTAAGTATTGAAGAAATTGACCGGCGTGTTGATTTGATTGAAAAGGATCTACAGGACCTCTGTGAGAAGGAAATCCCCAGCAGACAAATTGGGGATTTTATCATGTCGGAGTTAAAAAAGATTGATCAGATAGCATATGTTCGATTTGCTTCGGTCTATAGGGAGTTTTCTGACGTTAACCAGTTCGTTGATACACTTAAAAGTCTGGATGATGATAATACTTCGGTCGATTCCCCAGAGGTGCATAAAATAGCAAATCACGATTCTTTGAATAAATAGCAGCTATTATGTTTTCAGGAATAATAGAAACAACTGGAACGATCGTTTTGATTGATAGAGATCGCAAGCCAGTATTAGCTCGAGTAGATACCGGCCTTGATCTTAGAGAGACAAATATCGGCGACTCTGTTGCAGTCAATGGGGTATGCCTTACGGTAGTAGGACTTGATGGCAGCTGTGCTGATTTTGAGCTTGCCGAAGAGACATTAAGACGGACTACCTTTAAGGACGCTGAAACTGGAGATCTGGTTAATATTGAACGATCTCTTGTTGTTGGGGAACGCCTTCACGGGCATTTTGTGTTTGGACACGTCGATACTACGGTGAGGCTGCTCGAAATAAAAAATGAGGAGGCCAGCGAACGTTTTAAATTTGAACTGCCCTCAAGATTCAGGAAGTTTATCGCTGAAAAGGGGAGCGTTGCATTAAATGGTGTGTCACTGACAGTCGGTGAAGTTGAGGGAAGCAGCTTTAATGTCTATATCATTCCACATACTCTTGAAGTTACAATGTTTTCAGGCCTTCAAGAAGGAGATCTTGTGAACCTGGAAGTAGATATGCTCTCCCGATATGTTGTTAGCTTTTTAAATAATTGCTCTCTTTCAGGATCAGTATTGTGAAAGACATTAAACTCTCAGATTTTAAGGAAGTACTGAAGGCTTTTTCCTCAGGTAAGCCGGTTATCATAGTTGATGATGCTGATCGTGAAAATGAAGGTGATCTGGCGGTTGCATCATCAAAGGTTAATGCAGAGAATATAAATTTCATGCTGCAGCACGGCCGTGGCCTGGTATGTGTAACACTGACCTCCGAGCGGGCCGGGCAGCTGGGTATCCCACTGCAGGTACTGAACAATAATTCTCCTTTTAATACTCAGTTTGCTGTTACTGTCGACTGGCAGGGTGTAAGGGACAATGGTGTAACAGCAGCTGGTCGTGCCCGAACTATAATGCATATGCTTGATCCACGAGCCGCACCCGGTGATTTTATTTCACCGGGTAGTGTGGTTCCACTTATAGCTCATCCATCAGGAGTGCTGGGCAGACAGGGACAGACAGAGGGGGCCACTGACCTGGCGCGGCTTGCAGGCCTTCCGGCTTCCGGAGTTATCTGTGAAATATTAAACCCTGATGGCAGTATGATGCGTGGCAAAGCTCTCGCTGAGTATGCTTACAAACACGAGCTGCCTGTTACGAGTGTAGCTGAAATTATTAAGTACAGGATACAACACGAAGTATTTGTTCGTGATGTAGCAGTTTCAAACCTTTCGACCAAGTTTGGAGTTTTTCAGGTGCATGTTTTTGAGGACGATGTTGCCCGTAAGGAGCATCTGGCGCTGATCTATGGAGTGCCGCCGATAGACTCTGCTGTACTGGTGCGGCTTCACTCTGAATGTCTGACGGGTGATGTCTTCGGCAGCAGACGCTGTGATTGCGGTCCCCAGCTTGAGATGGCTTTAGAGGCAATTGTGAAAAATGGCAGCGGGATACTTCTCTACCTGCGTCAGGAGGGGCGAGGGATTGGGCTCAGTAACAAGCTTAAGGCCTATAAATTACAGGATCAGGGACATGATACCGTTGATGCCAACATAGTGCTTGGCTTTTTACCCGACCAACGGGATTTTGTAGTAGCAGCGCGTATGCTGCAGAGTCTGGGAATTGAAGAGATTAATCTTTTAACCAATAATCCGCGTAAAGTTAAGGAGCTTGAACAGTCGGGCATTAAGGTTGAAAAGAGGGTGCCGCTTAGAGTTAAACCAACTCCCGATTCAGCTGCGTATCTCAGAACCAAGCGCGACAAGCTGGGGCATATACTTTAATGAGCTGATCGTCTAAAAGCAAGTCAGGATTTACGAGTTCTTCCCCGGACACAGGAAATCAACTATATATTATTATTTCAAATAGGTGCTATCGACCTACGAGGGACCATTCTGCAGCTTTCCTGAGTTGTCGGGCATCTAATCATTAGATAAGTTACCCGGGATAGGTTGTAAAGAAGTTTCTAGATGCCGAAAATCATTATTTAATCTTTGCGGACGGGGTGTATGGGACCTGATATAAAATATTTAGATCGGGAGGATAACAGTCTCAGGCCCAGCTGGAGCGTTAACCCGGGATATGTAAACGACTTGCATCGTGAGATTTATGCCCGCACTGATCATATCCCTGGCTGGCAGATGGAGGGCGATACATACAAACTGTTTGAGATGGGGTATTTTTGTGGTGATGTTATCCTTGAAATAGGCATATATGCAGGTCGCTCGGCGTCAGTGGCTCTTCACGGTGCTCTGAGTAACCCTGGACGGAAAGCAGCTCCTCAGTATTTTGGAGTCGACATTGATCCAAATGCAATTAAAAAAACCAGAGAAACGCTGACCCGGCAGGGGCTTATTGAATATGCCATGATTCTGTGGGGCGGTATTGAAATGGTTACTGAATTAATTGATATAACTCCCACAATGGTTTTTGTCGATGGAGATCATTCCTATGAGGGTTGTAAAAAGGATCTTTACACACTTAATGAGCTGCTTTCAGCAAATACTCCGGTGCTCTGTCACGATTGGAAAAACAAACAAAATCAAACTGGAGAATACGGAGTATTGCAGGCATGTAATGAATGGGAACAGGATGGATATGCACATTTTGCTGGAGTTTTTGGCTGTTCGGCACTATATATTACCTCAGATAAGTGTAATAAAGTCCGCGGTGCTCTTACAGCCCGCCGCTTTCGTCAGTTAAGAGATGCTGTCAGTGAAAATATAGATGAAGCTATTAAAGAGACGCTTCAGCAGAACTGACTCATCAAATACTCAAGATCCAGTTCAGGATAAACCGGGTAACGACGTAAAAGCTCGCCAGTTCTGGCTCTGGCCTCCGCTTTTACTTTATCATCGATCTGATATTTAGACTTGCCAGGCTTGCCGCTTTTAAGGACAGCAGGTTGTGTTGCCGTTAAAACTAATTTAATAATGGCAGCAATTTCCGGCATTTCCCCAGTGCTCATGCCAAGGGTGGTAAGAGCAGGCGTCCCCAGCCTTAGGCCGCTGGTATACCAGGCGCCGTTGGGGTCGAAAGGAATGGAGTTGCGGTTCAGCGTGATTCCACATTCACGCAGAGCCTCTTCCGCCTGTCTGCCGGTAATTCCAAAATTTGTTACATCAATCAATACAATGTGATTATCCGTGCCACCAGTTAGTACCTGCATTCCTTCATCAATACAGGCTTTAGCAAGTGCTTTGGCATTTAACACAATTTTTCCGGCATAGTCCTTAAAATCTTCACTTAAAGCTTCACTGAATGCCACTGCTTTTGCAGCCAGTACATGTGGAAGTGGACCGCCTATGACAAGCGGACAGCCCTTATCTACCTGTTCGGCAAATTCTTTACGACACAGAATCAGGCCGCCGCGGGGGCCGCGCAGGGTTTTGTGAGTAGTACTGGTAACAACATCAGCAAATTCAACCGGATTATTATCACCACTAAACACTTTTCCGGCTACCAGGCCCGCAAAATGAGCCATATCAACCATAAGAACAGCACCTGCTTTATCAGCAATCTCTCTTAATCGCCTAAAATCAAGTGCACGCGGGTAGGCGCTGTAGCCAGCCAGGAGAATAAGAGGCTTTAATTCAAGTGCCTGGGCTTCTATCTGGTCGTAGTCAAGAAGTCCTGTTTCTTTAGAAACAGTATACGAATGTGCTTCAAACATCTGTGCGGAAACATTGTAGCGGTAGCCGTGAGTAAGGTGTCCTCCTGAAGCATAGTCGTGGCCCAAAAGTTTTTGGCTTCCGAGTGCCGATCTGAATTCTGCCCACTGTGCGTCAGAAAGATCTGTAAGCTTGGTCTGGCCAAACTTTTCCAGAAGCTTTGAACCAACGCGCGTGTGCAATATAGCCCAAAACGCTATCATATTTGCGTCAGCACCACTATGAGGCTGCACATATGCATGCTCAGCTCCGAACAGTTCACAGGCACGCTTGCAGGCAAAAGATTCAATCTCGTCTACATTTTGGCAGCCTGCATAAAAGCGATGATAAGGAAATCCTTCGGCATATTTATCTGTTAGCAGGTTCCCCATGGCAAGCTGGGTAGCAGGGGAAGAGTAGTTTTCACTGGCAATCAATTTCAGGTTATTCCTCTGGTCTCCAAGCTCTCTTACAATACTGGCTGCAACGGCCGGAGCCCGCTCAGCGATTAATGAAAGACTGCTGAGATAAGCCAGCATTGCAGGATTAATATTACTCTCTTGTTTCGCAAGATATTCTCTAATGGCTGAATAGTTCATAAGATAATCCCCAGAAAATTTTTTCAGCAGGCCGGTTTTGTCATCAGCAAAGTAGCACGATCAATTATAGCCATACAATATGAGCGGCGCTGTTCTAAGGGACTGTAATCAAGAGAGTTTTTAAGTTACTTTAGCCTCTTAAGGTGTTGAAATTAATAATCATGTGGGTTATTTATAAGTTGGCCGGTTACCTTACTGGTTCGGGTAGCATAACACTTAGTGAAGAATTTTTAGGCGGGTAGAGAAACACTGTTGAATGCTGGTCTTTTAGTTTATGGCACATCGCACTATTCAGGCTGAAACCGATGCTTCAGGCGCAAAGTTTGCCGTGGTAGCCGGGCGTTTTAACAGTTTTATTTCAGAAAAACTTGTTGATGGTGCCATAAAAGCTCTGGTTGAATGCGGAGCTTCAGATGATGCCGTGACAGTTGTATGGGTGCCTGGAAGTTACGAAATCCCTTTAATAAGTAAAAAACTTGCGGAAACAGGGAAGTTCGATGGTGTGGTTGCAGTCGGCGCTGTTATACGTGGAGAAACGCTGCATTTTGAGCTGATTGCCAATGAACTTTCGCGCGGGCTTATGCAGGTATCAATGGAAACTTCAGTCCCTGTGACTTTTGGAGTTATTACAGCCGATACGGTTGAACAAGCAACTGCCAGAGCCGGTGGAGAAGCTGGAAACAAGGGCGCAGAGGCTGCGGTTGCCGCTGTCGAGATGGTAAATGTGTTGCGGACTATTAAGAGAGGTGAGCTATGAAGTCACGCAGAAAAGCCAGAGAAGCCGCTTTGCAATTACTTTATATGTGCGATACGGCACGTAATTGGGATCCGCAGCAAATTGATATTTTCTTTGAGGCCTTTGTGCTCTCTGACGAAGAAAATAGTGAGGTTGAAAGGAAAAACACAAGCTTTTCCCGCCGCTTGATGCGGGGAGTGTGTGAAAATGTTGAATACCTTGATTCAATAATTAATCAGGCTTCAACCCGTTGGAGCGTAAGACGTATGGCTCGTGTGGATCGGAATATTATAAGGCTTGCCACTTATGAGCTTGCTTTTGAAGATGAAATCCCGACTAACGTCAGTATTAATGAGAGCATAGAAATCGCCAAGCGTTTCGGGACCAAGGATTCACCGGTTTTTGTTAACGGGGTACTTGATCACGTTGCCAGACTTGTTAAAGAGGGAGCTGCTACTAAAAGTAAGCAGACCATTAAGAAGCTGGCGGTCTCCTGATTTTTGACTGTCTTTTTGGCCGCTGTTGCCTGTTTCTGTTGCGCTTTCTTTTTTGGGCAAGCTCTACCTGAAGTTCTGCAACTGACCATTCAAACTTTGGATGCTTGCCTGTTTGAACTACAAGCAAACAGGATGTTGTTAAAGGCTCAGAAAAATAGAGCGTTACATCACTCTGTCCGCCATAATAGGGGTACCCCTCAGGGGTAACCTGCACAGGACCCTGCCAGTTGGGTTGACTGTATACCGTTTTATAAGATTTGAATCGATCCATCTGCTTGGTTCTTCCGTGAAAGCATTTGTCGCCAGTCTTTACGGTAATGCCACGTGGAAAATCAGCAAGATAAATACCCGGATCAAGCTTTAATGCACCAACTTTAAGCGGTTCTTTAAAGTAAATGTGCAGCCACTCGCCACCAATTTGTCGTCCCAGTGCAGTTGACCAACGTGTAGCGGGATTTGAATCAAACATTTTTTTTAGAACCTTTCGATTATTATGATGTGAGCTATAAACTCTAATAATTTTTCTGCGTTTAAGCAGGTGCCTAAAAGATAAAATCCTCTTTCGGTGCTTAATAGCCCAGATGCCCTCATTTAAGATTACATTGAGTGATGGGGAAGCAATGATCTTGCGTTCTTCTGCGCCGGAAGCAGCGTAGATGCTATGTGGCGCTTGCTTCTGCAGAATTGCCGCAGGCTGCTCCCCTGCCTTTGTGGCTAACAGAACTGCAATAAATACTGGTAGAACAGTTGCAACTGCAATATGGCTCCTTAAACTTAGCTCTGCAAAATAAATAATGGCCAGTGAAAAAAAGATCGGTAAAAGTGGAATAAAAAACAATCCTGGCAGCAATCGCCCTATTACCGCTACTGGCATAATAGAGGCAATCGATTCAGCGGGAAGTGAATCCAGCAAAGAATTTCCGGCCAGCAGGCAGAGAATAACAAGTGTATCTCGCGTAGCCTTGTTTGAGTTATACAGGATGATTAGTAAAATCAAGGCAACTAAAGTCAGAAGAAGTGAAGGTGCAAAGTAAATAGATTTTAATCCTGCACGATTAATAAACGGAATTGATGGAGCTGAACTGATTAGTGGTGTAATAATGCCGGGTAGTCCATCGTCCGGTACCACATGAGCCAAAAAAGGGTAGTCCGGGATATGGGGCGCAGGGAAAACTATACCCGTGTAAAACATTATTGCCCCCGATGTCAAAAGGACCAGTTTAACTGTTGTATTAATGGGGGAGCTGTGTTCTTTAGAATAAAGAGCAATGAGCAGCGCCAGGATGTAAAGTAATAACGCCAGCGGGCCAGTTGCCAGTGCAGATACAGGAGCTGCTAAAACCACCAGCAGTTTCCACAGCAGCGCTGAATGTTGTGAGTTTAGTAGCTTGTCTAAAATGACACTTAGCAGCGCAAACCAGCTGATAGAAGCCAGTACGACCCGATCGCTTCCGAAAAGGATAATTACTGCGCAAGTAAGCAATAGAGTCCCTGGAGCCGCTAGGAGTCTTCTATCTGTTGGTAATTTAAAAAATAAAAATATATAAACTGATACAAATAAAATAAATACCTCTGCTAGCAGGTAAGCCTTACTCGGTTGGGCCAATAATTGTTGCAGGACCTCGCCGATCAGCCTCAGAATTGGGCCGTCACGCCAGAGGTGATAAGCATTGTGGGTTGCGCTTGCAATAGTGTAAATACTGCCATCAACAGGTTTTAGCGGATAGGTAAGATAAGGATCAAGTAAAGGTGCACAGAGCAGATATGCAAACCATAATGCAATCAGCAGGTAAATCGGTGATAAAATATATTTATTCATGACCTGAAAAGTAATCTCCGATAAGCTGGCATGCTTTTCAAAGTGATCGTACGGTTAAGCGGACAATTTTCAAGCTCCACAAGCACCACCTCTGGTGCTGCTTGGTATGGTTTGACTGCACATCCAGTAGCCTCAAGAAACGGAAAGTAATTGTATTTAATAACTGCATCTTTACTTTTCAGCTTAAGGGTTACTGAGTTTGAATTTTGTTGCAGCACCTTACCCTGGCCCTTTAAAAAGTAAGAACTCTTGAAATCCTTACGAACAAAGAGGTGAAACCTGCCTTCTGTGGCCACCCGCACAAACTTTTCAGGGTGGTTTGTAAAAAATTTTTTCCAGCGCCGTTCATGTGCAAAGATTGCTGATACATTGTACAGATCCAGGTACTCTTCGATTCCTTCAAGTCTTCTATTAATAAAGCTGTGCGGGAATAACTGCTTATACCTCCACAGATTGTGCACGTAGCTTGAGGCCATAAGAGGCTTGCCGGTCAAATATGCAAGTGGCGCCAGATGAGCATGGTTTAACTCGTGCAGCACAAAGCCGGAAAAGGCGATACGTCCACCAACTGAAAGATTCCGAATAGTTTCTATCAGGTGATCGGTTTTTGGTTCTTTAAAGTAATATTTTACCAGTGAATGATTAACAGTAATAGCTGCGGTCGCAAGTGGACCGCTTAACAGAAATCCACTAATAAGGGCCACAAGGGAACGGCTTATTATTCCTGACTTTTCTGTCACATTTCTTTTCATTAAAGTTGAGATTGCAGCAGCAGCAGGAATACATGCGATTATTTGTAATATCACCAGCATGCGATCCAACTCAAGCTGTGGTTTTAGAGGAGATAATCCAGCCCCCATTATTAGAAGCCAAAGCGATGTAGCGGCAATAAGCCAGCCAGACAGGCCCCCGATTAATGTCAGACCTGGCAGCAACATAAAAATAAGCAAAGGATTTGTCGAAATAGTTTTTTCACGTAAAGCTTTCAGGCTATCTTTTAAATTCAAGCTAGCTGCATTTTTTTTAAATGTTTTGTGCTGGCCTGTCAGAGATGCTTCCGCCTCCTGAGCCATGCTGGTATAAGCCGGCTTTTCGGATTTTATAAATTTAGAAACGTTTGATACTGACCAGAAAATGGAGATCCATGGAAGATTAATCGCGATAATTGCGACAGCCAGAGGAATTAGCAGACGTTTTTTTAACAGAGCACCGCGGCCGCAAAAGGCCATTACAACTTTTGCTAAACCAATCAACATAGCCGGGATAAGTACCAGCCCCGAAGGCGACCATAACAACACCAGAGAAAACAGCAGTACATACAAAATAGCTTCAGTCAAGGTTAACCTAATATGCTCATTCAACAATCTGCAGGTAAGCGCTAAAAGAAGTGGAAGTAGCGAGGTGCTTGTTACAAATCCCATGGTGCCATACTTTAAACCCCACTCAAACCATGTCAGGCTGGTTGAAACCGACAGGATCGAAGCAATTGCCGGGGCGGGATGCTTGAGATTCACAAGCCTGCAAGCGCAGTACGAGGAAAGCGGCAGCAGCACAAATAATACACCCACCACGATAAAATTATATATCTGCTCAACGGGGTAGAGATAGATAAGCGGAGAGAAGAGTAAAAACACATTAAGCGCGCCCGTAGCAAAAAAATCGCGGTTATCTATTCCGCCATTCCAGAATGGATTGTAAAAGGGGATAGAAGGAAAATTTTCTTTTAGAAGTTCCAGTCTATACAGAAAAGTGGAGTGATCGTCAGAGAATATAAGGCGGCCAGCGCTCTCCCAGAAAAAACAACCTATACACAGTGTGATCGCCAAAATGGCAGTTACGGGTAAACTTTGTTCGGGAGCTTTATTGACAAAGAAAAAACTGCAGAGCGACATGAAAATTATCTCTCCGCGGATGGAAGGGCCTTGAAAAAAATTGTAGCGGTGGTTTAGCCAGTCGCTGAGAAAAACCAGACAAATTGCGAACGCAAAGAGCTCTAACATTATCAGGCGACCTGACAGGTTTAAGCCGTTCAGTAGTATGCCCAGAACGCAGAGAATCGCTCCCGATACCAGCACTGCTTTTGCGTTGGAATAAAGTGTTAACCCGTTGTGATCCCATAGGGCAAGGGATTTGATGGAGAGAGAAAATATAAAAAGCAGTAGTCCACCTGATACTAGCAGGGTTGCGAATCTATTTTTTGTATCGTAGCCGGAATGTTCCATTCCGGCTATTATAGTGGCTGATTACACGATGATAAAGGGTTGCAATGACAGATCCGGCATCAATGGGCAATCTTGTCCAAACCAAGCTCCCTGTAAAAGGGATCGAAGTTAAAGACAGCTTCAGCAAAACAGTCCAAAGCCTGGTCGTTATCGTGCTTATTTAAAGCTTCAAGGCCCTGCTCAAGGCGGGAGTTAATAAGTTCCAGGTTGTCCGGATTAAAGGTGATATAGCGGTTCTTACCGGAACGCGATGTTTTACGAAGTTCATACTGCTGAAGACTTGACACCAGATTGGCTACAGCTCCAAGTGTTTCTCCTTTTCTTAAAGAGATTAAGGCGCGTAAGGCCAGGGAGCGGGGACTCTCATCAAGGGTGTCTCCTAACTGCAAGCACTCTAATGCAAGATCCAGGCTGCCGAGACTTATAAAGTGAGCAGCAAGGGTGTGGTAACAAAGAGCTGCGCACTCTTCCTGGTGAGAATCCCAAGCCTTATCAGGAAAGAGCTCTTCTATATTGCAAATATTAACCGCGTTATGCAGGGCACGACTCAAACTTTGCTCATCAAGAGGCGCTGAATCCTGCCCTGATTCTGAACAGGACGACCTGATTAGCTGCTGTCCGGAGTTCAAAGCTGCAATCATAGCCGCCATGATGAAATCTGTAGCATTCTCTATCTGAAGCTCTGAGTTTAGTGTTCCTTGCAGTTCTGTTGTGATGCTTATATGTGCTGCAGGAGCGCTTGGTCGTCTCATTATGTAACCAACCAGCATATCTGTATTATTGATCGGAAATTCAGGGGAGTTCCCTTCTATAGCTGTAAAGAGTAGGGCATCATTGGTAAGCTCGCTGGCTTCAGCGATTAATGCTTCAACGGCCTCGCTATTCCAGACAGCAGCATCAATAATCACAAGTCGGTTGGCGTTACCGTTGTTAGTTACATTTGAGATTGCCTCGAGTATTGAGACATGGGCCGGATTAAATACAACAACATCTTTTAACAGCCGATCCTGATTAATGGTACCAATAACGCTTACGTCACTTACAGCGTCCGCACCAGACAGACCGTTAATTACCTCTACGATCCGATTATCGTTAGCTCCGTTCTGAATAACAATAACGCTCGACATGACTAACCTCTAACTAACATAACACGCACTTCCTGTGCTGTCCCGTATTAAAATAGCTTTTCGCTGCCGTCCTGCAGCAATAATAACCTTCTTAGTGCTTTTTGATGCAGCGACCGAAAGAAAGGGTACAAAATTCAACTATTTTTAGACATCTACTTGAAATTACAAACAAAAATTTTGCCTGTTACATGCAGTGGCTTCTGAGGCCAGGCAGTGGTTATTCTAGTAGAATGAATGTTTTAAAGATTTTTTTAAATGGATTAAGAATGTTAGCTTGACTATTGAAAGCGGGGTCGGCGTGGGGTCACTTTATCATTTCTGGTTGTTTTAAAACCTAATAATATAAACGGGTAACAGGGTAGAGCATCTTTATCGGCGGCACCGGTTCTAATTCGAATTTAACTTTTTTAGAAATTTGGTTTTAAGCCAGCGAGGGTGATTTGTTGTCTGCTATTAGGCGGAGGGGGACGAACCGTAAGTATTTATTTTAGCAGGAGCATCTCGTGGAAACTTTTAAAAAAGTCTTTTTAAATGGGAATGTCAGGCATAGCAGCTTAATGAAACGTAAAATAAGTGACCTTTTTGATACGGGTATAGTTTCGATAAGCGCAGATGCGTCGTTGCATGATGCGTTGGAAAAGCTTATCGAATTTGATGCCCAGGAAGCGCTGGTTCAGGATTCGCCTGATACCATTGAAGGGGTTTTATATAAATCTTCTATTTTGAAGCTACTTGATACTCCGGGTAGTGATCCATTTAATTTTAAGGTTCGCAGTCTTGTCGATCGTCGTATGTGTCTTGAGCCTGATACTGCTACGTTTGGTGAGATTGTCTCAAGAATGGCGCTGGGGCTTTGCCGCTCAACAGTTGTCGTTGATCGGCTTGGCAGACCCGTTCAGATTTTAACACCCGCCAAGCTTTTATCGCTTCTCGGAGGAACTCACTATCCAGTTCCCGCTGAAAAGGCATACTCCTGAAACAGTGTGTCATTGTATTGTCTATGATTTCAGATTACGGAGATAGCTACCTTCAGAAAAACCAGGAGTATCATTAAATGTTACTTCCACAGGTTCGTGTTCCCCGGTGTTTCTCCCCTCAATAGTGGCAAGCGCACATTACTTTGCTGATAAGGGAACGATTATACTCAGCGTTAGCTGCGTGTAAAAACAAACTGCGCTGGCCAGCGCTCAATGTGCAGCCGGCACGCTGGTGCATTATTAAAACGCACTTCCTATGCTGAAGTGGAAACGAAACGACGGCTCACCAGCGCGCTCATCGAGCGGATGACCTATGTCAAAACCGATTGGACCAATTGGTGAGAGATAACGAATTCCAATTCCAGCGCTTTCCCTCAGATCCCCGGAAGATATCGAGCGATCCTTTAAGAAGACCGTGCCTGCATCAAAGAAGCCGATTAAAGAGGTGAAATCATTTAATCTGTAACGAAGCTCTGTGTTTTGCTGCAGCAGTAAATCCCCACCAATAACGCTCCCAGCGACTCCGCGCGGTCCAAGTGAGTTTTCCCTGAATCCTCGGACTGAAGTTCGACCACCGAGATAATATCTCTGACTTATAGGAACATTGTCTGTGCCGTTAAATGTCCACAGTGATCCGGCTCTGGAGTTAAATGCAAAAGAGATACGGCGATCAAATAAAGGTAGTGGTTTAATAAAAGAAAATTTACCCTCCAGTCCAAAATAACTTGCATCAGAACCTAATTTTTTGGTGGCCAGCAATGCATCTAGCGAGAGATTAAACCCACGCGTTGGATTAAGGCGGCTATCACGACGGTCATAGTTTAAAGATGCGCTAACGAAACTGAGCTTGACTGTACCGGTATCGAACTTTCCAATAACTGCATCAGGGGAGACGTTATCAAGGTTCTCTTCAAGTAAAGTGTGGCCAAGAGATAGATCAAAATCATCACTAAAGGATCTTAATACGAACGAAGTCAGCGAGATGCGGTCAAGATCAAATTCCTGATTAGCAAGTTCCAGCTTTTGATATCTGAGATCTTCTGTTAGCCGGTAATTACTATCAAACAAAAATGGGTCTGAATAACGCAGACTTGCAATGCCTTCAGTTACAGACGCGACAGTAGGGTCATAATAAAGATCGGCTCTCATAGCAAGGCCGCGGCCATCTGCAAAAATACCGCGATCTGTAAATTCGCCAAAAAGATGTGTTCCAAATTCAGAGTGGACACCGCCACCGATTTCAAGTGTATGGAGCGAACGCTCTATAACTGTGACTGTCAGCTGCTCAGTTGGCTGATCAAGAGAGCCGTCGGACGGTTCAAATTGAACTCGTGAAAATAATCCCAGTCGCAATAATCGCTTACGCGATAGATCAATTAACTCCTGATCCCACGGGTCTCCCGCTTGCACCAATAGTCGACTTTTAATTACTGAAACATCAATATTTTGAGCGCCCTTAATAATAATAGAGCTTATCCTTGTCCGCTTGCCGGGATTGATTAAGAGAACAGCCGGTTCATTGGAAGCCTTCATCTGAGTAGTTATTTCGGCCTTCAAGTAGCCGGCACGTATAAGTTTTTCAAGCAGTGTTTCAATATAGCTATTGATTTTTGGCACTGAAATGGGTTTATCAGGTTTTTTCGGTAGTTGAATTTTATCGGGCCAGTTTTCAGTTATTATTTTGCTGGCTATCAGCCTGTCCCCTTCGGAAATGTGATAAATGATTTTTACACTTCGCTCGTCTTGATTAGGTACGATTCGATACTTAACCATCGCTGCAGGAAACCCCTGCCAGACATAAACCTCTTTAATCGCCTCACTGTTGTGTCTTAGCATTTCATCTACAGCAAACTCAGGGCTTAAAATATCATCGCTAAATTCTGGAAAGCGCTCTTCGATCAACTTCGAGAGATTTTCCGAACTTAGCGACTTATTTCCTTTAAACTCAACTCCTGAAACCGGGACGCGCTCTTCTTCTATGATATTTATCCTGTAATTTATACGATTATCAGTGCTAACATCCCTGGTGTAGCTAATGGTTGCATAAAGGTAGCCGGCTTCTCGGTATAGTCGTTCAATATTTTCAATTAATATATTGATTGTGTTAGCACCAAATGGTTGTTTGCGTTTAAAAAGATTAATGGTGTTTAGGAAATCGTTTGCAGAGAATACCGTGTTGCCGCTGAAATAAAAGCTCACCGGCGCACCACTATAAACACTGAGCACAAGCTTGGCTCTGGAGCCGCGCAGTTTTTTATACTCTGCTGAAACGCGTGCCCCAATGAAACCTTCAGAGCGTAATTTGTGTAAGACCAAATTCTGGATTTTGGTCAGATACTGGCGAGTAGCGACTGTGTTTTTTGCTGGTTGATCTACAATGTTATTAACAAACTTAGGGAGGTTTTCACCTCTTATTATAATTTTAGAAATTGTATAAATTGTACCTTCCTTAACGGTTATAGATAGTTTTTTGCAATAGTCTCCCCCAAGCTCGCACTTGACCAGAGCAATAGCATCCATGTATCCGGTATTGTGGTAATAATCTTCAATGCTGCGTTTGATCTTATCAAGAGCGCTTTCAGGTATACGCGATGTGTTGTTTAGCCTTAAATGTGTAAGCAGCTTTCCCCTTGAAATGGCTTTATTGCCATTAATGTTTATTTCTAAAAGTTTTTTCTGCGAGCTTAAAATAGTGTATGTTAGGTCAAGGGCCAGTGCATCACGCTGATTATTGTCGACTGTTTGCAACATGCCGGCAAGATTCAATTCATCAGTAAGATCGTAGCTTAGGACCAGGGACGATTCGGAGTTGGCCGCACTGATAAAGCTCTTGGCAATTATTGCAAGCCGGTTGCTAAGATTTTTTTGTGCTATTATTTGAGGTTCAATAACGCCACGACGTCTGTTGTAATTAGGTTCAAGTGAAAGTGTGTCAATAGATGTCAGTCGTGAGAACAGCGCGCCGAGTAGAGAGCTTTCTGAGGAATCTTCTGCATCCAGGAGAAGAGGCTCGAAATCCCGCTCTGCTGAGCCTGCTCTGGTTTGCCTTATATCCCGCCCGCCAGTCGTAATTAAGGTTAGCAGTTCTTTTTGAGAATATGGGCTGTCAGAACTTAGTTCAATCGTAGGCGACGTTAGTGGTCCGTGTGCTTCGAGAATAACAAGAATATTATCCCCTTCTCTCGATCTAACATAAGTTTCGGCAAGCATGTTTAATTCTGGTTCCCTGGTTGCAGGTGAAAACCTGATTTCTCCCGAGGTAATCTCGAAACGCCTGCCCTTTAAACCTAACCACCCCCTGAGAGAATTCATTGTACCGCTAATGCGCGGCTTGTCGAGCGTCCCACCTATATGAACGTCTGCCCGGAATTCAGCTCCCAGCCAGTTGGTGAGAATAAAAATATTTCGGCCGGCAGTAAGTGAAACATCCAGATCCAGTGATGGAAGAGCATTTAACTTGATCTGTGAAGACCTGTTTGTAATCAGATAGTCTCTAATGGTTTCAACCAGCGTGAGTAAATCAAACTTGCGTTTAAACTCCGCATTTTCTATCTCAATTTCGCCGGCGATAGCTGTTCGTCCCAACTCATTTTGAGTTAAAGATAAAGAGCCTGATAGTATAACAGGTGTCTCTTCAAGCAGCTCCAAAGACATATTTGAAAACTTTAGATCACAAAAAGATTTTTCGAATGTAAGTGGGAAAATTTCAGCTGCAATTTGAAAGCGCCCGCCATTAAGCAATCCAGTAAGCTTTTTAACCTTTATAAATTTCTGGCTAAGAACGATATCACCGCTGATATCGTGCGAACTTATATTGGCAGATTCTATAGAGAGCTCGCCGTTGTTAACGGTAAATGAACCGCTTAGTTGCGGATTATCTAAAGATCCGTTTATAGTAGCATGCCCTTTAATGTTACCTCTTATATCATCCACGTTAGGCAGGAGTGGCAAAAGAGTAGCAAGTTTCAGTTTGCCGGCTAATTCGATTTGATACCCTGATTTTTGGCTGATACTTCCATCCAGAACAAAGTGACTCTGTTCTCCGCTAAGCACAATCTTATTGAGAGTAAACCTTCCTGACTGAATTGGCAGTTTTGTAGGGTTCTTCAACGAGACAGTATAGGGTTTGCAGCCAATCTCGATATTATTAAGATCAATCGAGCCATCTCCAGCCAGCACAGCCTGTAACGGAAAATTATAATTAAGATCAGCAGAGATTCTTACGCACTGAAGCTCAGGATTATATTCTTTTGGTTTAAATTCGTTTAATATTAACGAGAGTGTCCCACGGTTGCGATTTTTAGCGGTAACTGTGATTTTTGAGCTAATGGAGCCACTCTGATTTGAAAGGTTTAGAGTAAGTATTCCTGAGGTTAATTTTAGATCGCTATTCAGTGCAGCTTCCCCCTTAAAATGCCTCGAAGCAACTTTGAGTCTGGCGTTGAGAGATAGCCCGCTAAAGTTTAACGCTCCGCTACCCGAACCACTGCCTGTTATGAAAATCGGCTCTCTGAACAGCAGATCTTGTTCAGGTAAAAATGACAGATATAAGGGAAGGGCGTCTGTTTTAAAATTCAACTTCTGTAGCGTAGGTGAATCAGTCAAAATCACATTGCCGCTGGCAGAGAGCTTATCTTTATTTAGGCTGTCGGTTAGTAAAAAATTAAGATGCGCACCTTTGACACTAAGCTGAAGCAGTAAATTCTTTAACATCATTCCAGTGTATCTGACTGTTTTAACGCTGGATCGCCACTTCCAGACCGGCTCATCTAACTTGCCTCCAAGCTTTAACATGCCGCTGATACCTGAGATCTCTCCATCAGGAAGTTTAATGCTGCCAATTTCTATATGTACGGCTCCCCGCAATTCATCGTCATTAAGCTTCAATGGTTGCTGAAGTTTTAGCGCCGCTAACGGCCCAATGCCGTTAAGAGTCTCTATCGAACCTAGCGGTTTGCCGTGATTAGTATCAAACTTAAAACTTCCATTAACTTTCTCCAGATCGAAAAGTTTAAGTGTGCCAGCAAAAATGCCCGCTGATTCCTTCGCGGGTAATGAGAACTTCCCTTTGAGCGCCGGACTGCCAAGCGTGCCCCCAAGCGAGGCACTTCCTTCGATATTACTGTGAATCATTTCAGGTGCTCCCAGAGCGCGCTGATCGAGAAAAAAGCGTACTTTTCCGGACAGGGAGTTCCCCTGATCTGTTAACGACCTTGCTATTATGTCCACACGGGACTTAAAACGGGTCAGAAAAATTTTACTAAAATCAATCAAGCTATCATAAATTTCAAAGGTCGAGTGTACTTCGCCGAGATAAATTGCTGTGGGTTCCTGGCTCTGCCTGTGTTTAGTTAACTCCAGCGAGAGTTTTTTTATAAACGGAGAAAGCACAAAATTGTTACGTTTATTTCTGATCATTTTCAGACCCACACCAGAACCCCTGAGAGTTGAGCGGCTAAATGGCTCGCTGAAGGCGGAATCTATAACTGTCAGGTTGTGGAGTTTTAGCTTAATGAGCGGAGCTTTGCCGGACGACGATGGTTCAGATAGATGGTCAATAAACTTAAAGGTTGGACTTTCGGGGCCGACCCCATCAGCGTAGCCGTTAATCAGTTTCAGTTCATCAAGGTGAATTACATGCTTAAAAATATCTCTCAGGCTGAAACTGGCAGTGATTATCGGAAAGTTAAGAGCTTTATGGCCATCTGCAATTATGGCTGCATTTTGAGCTTTAGCCCTGAGTGTGATCAGTGACAGGCTAACAGTGTCTACTTTAAATTCGCATTCGCACGATGCAGCTACTTCGTCGGCCAGCAGGTCAACAAGCTCAAGTGCCAGATAACGCTTAAGACCTAGGATAGAAAATCCTATTAAAACACCAAACACAAGCCCGGCCATAGCCAGTCTGGTTCCGCCTCTTTTTTTATAAATTGTGTTTGGCATTGATTTTACAACTGTAAATATCCAGGGACTGGTAGATAGTAAAAGAGCTCACAAAGTTAAACCAGTGGTAGGATGGGCAGTGCGGCGGCGATAATATTCTGAAAATCCAGAAAATACAAACAGGGTTTTAAATAACAAAATATTCCTGACTGGCTGTCACTGATGAGGGGCTGTTTTAGTTTAAGTCTGTAGATCGAAAGTTCGAGTTTCTTATCGGGGCTGAATATTTTGAAAGGTCGAAAGGTTATGAGACTTGCAAAAGATTCGTCTGCCGTGTCCACAATAGAGCTAGCGCGCCTAAATGAAGTCACTGATGATTATAAGGTGATAACAGCTGCTTGGGGACATTAAGAGTTAAGATTAACCCCCGCTTGATTAGCCTGCTATGTACGTAAGCGTTGGCGTAAACGCGAAATATTTATGCTGACGTCGGTGAATTTTTATTTCTTGTTTCTGTAACAGATTCTATAATTAATTATTTTATTTATAGTAAGTTATAGTCATTGGCTGCGTAAACTCTGTTCGGGGATATGCTGCTGGCTGCATTAAGAAGTTGTGAACGTATGTAAATATAACGGAGAAGCCCTTTGTCATTACCCGCATTACCCGATTTTCCCCTGCAGGCAGACCTTAACAGCGATTCGGACAATCCGTCGATCATGCGCTTCTGGTTGCGCATGGTTTCAGAACTAAAAGTTTTTGAAGCTGATGGCCTGTATGCTGTTCCGCATGAAGAACAAGCTATTCAGTTGCAGGTAAAACGGAGGGAATATTTCCTTAAAAAAATAAACGTAAAAAAGGAATTAGTAGCTCAGCTCGTTGGATTTCTGTACAGCAGGGTTTCAGTTGTGCTGGCCGATCTGAGTGGCGCTAGCGGTCTTTTAAAAAGTGACGAGCAGGAGTTTGAGTTTGTAACCGCAATTTCTGCTAATAAAAACGTTTTGATTGCAAGGGTTAGTGTAAATATAGCAGAAAGAACATTTCATATGACGAATTTTCGCTGGTTGGAAACCGATAGAGCACTTGAGGTTTGTGGACTGTCGGATTTTTACAGGACAGTATTTTTAAATATAATAAGTGTGTCTTGTCGGGAAGAAAGACCTGTCATAATTGCGGCTCCTTCTGAGGAGCATCTCCTGTTGCTTGGAGCGTTGGTCAGAACATTTGTCAACTCAGAAAAACTGAATATTGAAGTTACCGCTCCTGCCATCGTGAAAATTACTGAAGATGACAGTATACGAGCTCTTGGCAGGTTTATAACTGATAGTGAACCGCATGGAGCGAAACCAGCTGGAGTTATATGTGGCATGTTTCTGGAAGCAGCCGCTTCAGGCACAAAACTTTCATTTAAATTGACCGATCTGGAGAAACTGCCTGTAGCACTTTCGGATAAGCTTATAGGAGCAGAAAGTTCAAATACGCTAATTGCAAAAGAGCCAGTGGGGGCTGGAAGCTATACGGGTATTTTTAGTCTTATTCCGCCAGGAGAGATGCTGGATCTTATCTTCGATGACCGGGCAAGCTTAGAGAATATGGCCGCAATGCTTTATCCGCTTGGCACACGTGCGTTAGTTGAAGATGGTATCGAGAAGATTTTATTAGGTAGAGTTAACCCGCACGATGTTTTTGATTTGTTGCCTGAATTGCCGGAATATTATCTTAAATATTGTGGGAGACATAAGGCCCTTGAAGCTACCGGTGGAGCCTTTTCAGACAAAGATCTGGCTGCCGCAATAACAGCCGAAGAAATGGAGGCAGACAGTGAAGAAGAACAGGCCGGGGACAGTAGACGAATACTGGTTGTAGAGGATGATAAGGATCAGAGACAAATTCTTGAAATGGTTTTGAAAGCTGCTGGTTATGAGGTAACACTTGCAGAAGACGGTGAACGTGGACTTGAACTGCTTAATAAGCATGGGGCTGATCTTGTAATTACTGATTTGATGATGCCGGGCATGGATGGAGCAGAGCTTATAAAAAGTCTGCGTTCATCAGATAAATTTAAGAGACTGCCCATACTGGTTCTTACTGTGGTTTCAGATGATGAAAGAGAGTATGAACTGCTCGAACTAGGTGCCGATGATTTCTGTAACAAGCGCATACAACGCCGCTTACTGCTGACACGCATTTCAAAGTTGTTGGACAGGCCTAGGGCGTAACTCCCTAATATTAATTGTATTTAATAAAAGTGAAGATTAGGTTAGCAGCTGTTTTGAGGTTATAATTAGGTGACAAAGGAGTTGCGGCCTATCCGCAAGGTCTGTCAGATAAAATTTTGTGGTTAATCAGTTGTGCTCCAGTATCCCCCAGATAGAGATGTTTCTAAGCCGGCTGATGGTGGTGCTGACCTTTCAGAAAATACTGCTGGCTTGGGGCAAGACAGGCTGCTTGAGCAGTTTAAGCCCGAGGTAGAAGTTGAGGCGCCGAATTTCAGGGGCAATCAAGCCAAACGAATACGTGATACTGCTTACCGGATCAGAAAAAAGTTTGGTGTGTCAGTAGTTACCTCCAGGCTGCTTGCCGTAAGAGGTTTTGGTGCAAACAAATCTCTGGAAAAACACCTAAGCCCTGCACTGGAGCATTTACCCGATCCTGCAAAGTTAAAAAACCTTGAGCGAGCAGCAGAAGAGATTGCCGGCGCTGTATTGCGCGGCGAATCTGTTGCAATATGCTGTGATTACGATGTAGATGGAACATCAAGTGCTGCGATTCTCTCTCGCTTTCTAGAAGCTGTTGGTGGACAGGGGGCTGTATTTGCGCCTGATCGCTTTAAAGATGGATATGGCCTGAATAATAAAATGGTAGAAGATATTGCCAGCAGCCCTGATGCGTTTAAACTTCTTGTAACTTTAGATTACGGCACTAAAAATGAAACCGAACTGTCGCTGGCTTCTAAATTGGGTCTGAAAACAATTGTAATAGATCACCATCATAAACCTGAAGGAGCAGAGACAGCCGGTGACGTTATGGTTAATCCCAAACAAGAGGGTTGCGGATTTGCCGGTGAAATTTTGTGCACAGCCGGACTTAGCTGGTATCTTGTGAATGCCATACGTGAGAAGCTTATCTCATTCGGTGACAGAGATATTGCTAAAAAGGCCTCCGAATTTTCTACTGATCAGCTACTTCCCTTTGTAGCACTTGCCACAGTTGCTGACGTGGTTCCCCTGGTTGGTGCTAATCATACCCTTACAGCACTTGGAATGCGAGAGCTTGAGCGAACAGAAATTGTTGGCCTTAAAGCTCTTCTTGAGGCTGGCCGGCTCAGTGATGATATCCGGGCAGAACATATAGCCTTCAGGCTCGGGCCGATGATTAACGCTGCCGGACGCGTGCTCTCTGAAGCACAGGAGGGTAGGCCCGGCGCATTGTTCGTTGTCGAGCTTATGACCACGGGAGATTTTGATCGTGCCAGAGAGCTCGCCAGTATGCTGTTTAAGGCCAATCAGGAACGTAAGGAGGTAGAGCGTAATATGAAAGCGCAGGCTCTAAAGCTAGCGCGTGATGAGATCGCCCGCTTTGGGGGGCTGCCCTCTGCTTTTGTGCTCTACGACAGTTCTTTCCATGAAGGTGTTGTAGGCATTACAGCTGCAAGATTGGTAGAGCAGTTTAATCGGCCTGTTATAATACTGAGTAAAGATCAGGATGGGAATTTAAAAGGTTCGGGGCGCGCACCTGAAGGGGTTCATCTGGCAGAGATACTTGAGGAGTTAAAAAATGATCTTTTAAAAGGTGGTGGACATGCAAAGGCGGCGGGTCTTACTCTTCCAGAGGAAAACCTGGAAAGGTTTCGCAGCCATTTTATAGAAGCCTGCGAGCGAGCGCTTGCAGACATGCCTGCTGCTCTTAAGGTTAGGGCAGATCTCAAGATTACGCTCTCGGAACTTAAACAGTCAGGTTCTGTGCTTTACGATGAGCTGAAAAAACTTGAACCCTTTGGTGAAGCGAATCCTGCTCCGCGCTTTCTGGTTGAAAATGTTCAGATTGTGCTCGTTGAGGACCTTGGAGCAAGCTCTCAAAGTTCAGGGCACAAGAAATTTATCCTGCGGCAATCCTCAAAAGATGGTACTGACACATATCTGACGGCCGTATGGTGGCATTCCTCTGATCAGACAGTTCTCAAAGAGGGAGATGTTATTGATCTGGTGTTTCAGCCGGCCAGGCGTAAGGGTTTAAGATTTCATCTTAACCGAGAAGACCTGGTTTTAAATATTAATGCTGCTGTAAAGAAAAATAATTAAATAATCTGAATTCAGGAAGTTAATTGCATATGATCGCGAAGGCCACGGGCCTTCTCTGATGTCAATTCGGGCATTTTTTGTATTGTCGCGGGACGTAGTAATAATTTGTCATAGCGTGATATGCCGTGACAGTTGTCACTGATACAATTTTCCGAACGCAGGCCAAATTCTGAGAACGGGTTTTTTACGACCGCGCTCTGTTTTTAGTTTTTCAACCAGGTTTTGTTGTTCGGTGTTGGAAAGCCCTTTTTCGGCGAATGCCTCTTTCAATTTTTCCTGCGACACTTTAACTTTTATTAGGGGCTCGACAAGTTCCGGATGCCTTTTTTTTAGCTCTTCAAGGTTTAATCGTGTAATTGAACGGCTGCGTATCTGTACTTCGCCGCTATCAGTGACAAAAGTAAATGATTTACGGGATTTGTTAAGCTTAGAAGCCAGTTTTTCTTTAAGCTGCGCTTTAATATGTTTTTGACGAAGCTGCTCAACACCCAAATCATTACCGGCGTCATTGTTTCTCATTAGTTCTATAATTTTTGCTCTTTCAGCAATTATTTCGTGAAGCAAAGTATCCAGTGCGGTATGCAGCTCTTTTTCAAGTTTGCTTCTGCGACTGTTATCCGGACGGTCCTTAAGAAAGAGGGTGCCTTTTTTGGCGGCTTTAGCAATTTTAGCAGCCAATCTTTCAACATTAGTGACGGGGTTCTCAGAGGTATATTCAACGATTGAGCCCAGCGTACGGTAGAGAGCATTAATTGCTTCAGCGTTAAATATCTTTTGTTGCCTTGACGCTTTCGCCCCTCTATGGATACCTCGCAGTTTAACACCTGCGATCTCGCGACAGCAGGCTACCAGCGAATGATCCGGAAGATCCGGAAAAAGTTCAGCAGCAATTTTAAGAGTAGCTTTTAAGTGATCTTGATGAATCTCAAGAGCTGAACGGTCAACTGCTTTAAGCACCTGTTCCGTATCAGAATAGCCGGAGCCGTAACGTTCTTCCAGATTCAGGTTAATTCGACCAATCCAGGGAGCAGCAATCCCTGATTCAACAAAGATACTGGCCAAATCTTCTTCTATCATTTTTTTGTTATAGCCGGCGTCGGACTTTGCTTTTTGGGAAAGGTGTTTTTTTAATTCAGTTTTTGAGAGCGCAAACTCAATAACTTTACTGCCAATCTCAGGATGCAGCCTTAAGAGCTTCTCGGGATCAATCTCTGTAAGTCTATCGGCTTTAAGAAGTACGCTGCCATTTTCCCCTTTATAGAAGAGGCGTCTTTCAGGATCCTGAAAAGCTGCTGCAACCAGTGTAGCAACTGTTGCTTCAAGCTCTTTAATGCGGGCGCTATGTTTGGCGAGCTTAACACCTAATCCACCGTTTTCAAGGATCTCCAGAGAATGAACCACAGATTCTTTAAGCTCACTTAAAAGCTCTTCTGTTGTTAAGCTTGCCGGCACAGCTGCTTTTTCAATCATGCCAATAAGAACATTTGCTAACTTGAATTCTCCTTCAGCATCGAATGCAGCATAATCCTCCTGGGAAGTGCTTAAAATATCTTTAAGCCAGTTGCTTGTTTGCTCGCCTTTGTTAATTTGGAATCCGATTATTTCTGCAAAGCAAGCCTTGAACGAATGTGAAGGTAAGTCAGGACGAAGCTTACGGGCCAGTTCAAGGGTGTCAACTGCGCCATTCAGGGCAATGCCATATTTTTGAAACTGATTTTCTTCAAATGATGCGTTGTGTGCCGCTTTAATTACGCCGCTGTCTTCAAGGACATTGCGCAAGGGTTCAAGTGGATTGATTTCATGACCGGCATTTCTCGATTCATCGGCAGCCTCCTTTTCTAGCTTTTTTACGTCAATTAAATAAACCTTTCCCTGCTGTTTGAGCGGGTCATTAGCCTGAGGAGTTTTGGCTAGTCCGATTTGTATCAGACATAACCTTTCGTTAAGAGGTTCGTTTAGTTCTGCATAGCCGCCAGTCTCGGTATCGATAGCTATAAAATTTTGTGACTGAAGTATTGGTACGATCTTTTTCAGCTCAGCCCTGCTTGTGATCCATTCTCTCTCCCAGGATGGGCCCAACTCTGGTAGTGCTGGCAGAATATCCGTTTTGCCGGAATGATGTTCCACTCCGGACTGATTGTTACCAAAATTTTGAAGGTCTCCGGTATGATCATTAACAATCTGCACTTCGGCTGCTCTCCCGCGATTGGGATGAGGCTTCCAGCTAGTATTTTATCCGTTACAGCCTTTCTAACCGAGTAAATTTAAATTTTTTTGCCGGGCCGGTTATAAGCCGGTCTCAGCGTTGAGCAATTCCGAATTATTGCAACTGGTTATAGCTTTTAACCATTCCAGCACTTTAAGGCTGTGCAGCTTGGATTCGGTCAGTAAGTCGGCTGGTCAGAGGTATGTTTCCAGGCGTGATAAGAGCTGCGTACAAGCGGGCCTGATTCTACAAATTTAAAGCCGCGCTTTAGACCCTCCTCTTTATACAGCTCAAACTCTTCAGGGGTGATAAAAGCTTTTACCGGGAGTTGTCTTCCGGTAGGGCGAAGATACTGGCCGATGGTCATAATATCTACATTAGCCCAGCGCAAATCATCCTGAAGCTGCAAAACCTCTCTTGTTGTTTCACCTAATCCGACCATTATTCCGGATTTTGTCATGACAGAGGGATCAAGTTCTTTAGCCCATTTTAGAATTGCAAGCGAGCGAATATATCCCGAATATGGCCGTACTTTTCTGTAAAGACGGGGCACTGTTTCTACGTTGTGGTTGAGAATGTCAATACCGGATTCCATAATAACTGCCAAATGTTCACGAGATCCGGCCATATCTCCAATTAAAAGCTCAATCCTGCAACCGGGCGCCTGATTTTTTATGGCCCGTACAGTCTGGGCCCAGTGTGCTGCGCCAAAATCAGGTAAATCATCACGGTCTACAGAAGTCACAACAACATGTTTAAGACCTAGTTTTCTAACCGCTGCACCGACTCTGGCAGGCTCAAGTGGATCCAGTGCAGGCATGCTGGTGGGGTCCCCCTTTTTTACGGAACAGAAATGGCAGCGGCGTGTACAGACGTCTCCCATTATCATAAAAGTTGCCGTAGAGTGTGCCCAGCATTCACCTATATTAGGGCAGTGGGCCTCTTCGCAGACAGTGTGCAGGCTAAGGCCTTTAACAATTTTTCTGGTTTCCATATAGTCAGGAGACCCGGGTGCCTTAACTTTCAGCCAGGGAGGTTTCTTGGGCTTTTTTTCACTGCGTGGAACTGTAATAGCCATTTTTTAAACCTCTTTAAATCATTAGTAATGCCGGGTTTTCCAGCGCCATTTTAAAGTGCTTTAAAAACTGTGCTGACATAATACCGTCAATTATGCGGTGATCTACAGAGAGTGTAACCTTCATAACATTGCCAACCACGATCTGGCCGTTACGTACAATAGGCTTCTGACGGATACTGCTTACTGCCAGCACAGCGCCCTGGCCAGGATTAATGATGGCCGTAAAATTTTCGACATCAAACATACCCATATTGGAAATGCTAAAAGTTCCTCCTGACAGATCGGTTGAATTTGGCCTGCCTGCTCGGGCGCGTTCTACGGCTGCGCGCGCTTCAAATACCAAATCTTTAAATGGCAGCCGGTCAGCCTCTTTAATTACTGGTATTAGAAGACCATCTTCCAGGGCTGTAATTATGCCAATATTTATCTGGGCCGGCTGATAAATTTGGTTATCCCTGACAGCACGGTTAACGCGCGGTTCATGCTTCAGGCCATAGCCAGCTGCTTTAATTACAAAATGATTAACACTCACTTTGCTGTAATCATCCTGCTCTTTTAAGATTTTTCTAAGCTCCAGAACAGCGCTCATCTCCACACTGGTAGTTGTATAAAAGTGTGGCGATTCAGTAACGCTCTGCTGCATACGTTTTGCGATCGTTTCTCGCATTTTAGAAAAAGGTGTAAGCGATCCTGCAACAGTAGAAGCCGGGGCTTGAGCTCCTCGTGCTGAAGGTTGCGTTTCAGTCGATAACGGTTCGAATCTGTTAGTCGCTGCCAGCGGAGCTTCGCTTCTTGAGGAAATAGCGATCTCGACATCTTTTCTTACTATTCGTCCATTTGGGCCGCTCCCTTTTAGACTTTCAAGAGCAATGCCGTGTTGAGCAGCAAGCTTTTTTGCCAGGGGCGAAGCTTTAATACGACCAGTTGTTGAATCAATATGGGCCACTTCTGCAGCAGGCTTTTTAGAAGCTTTTTGTTCTGCCTGTTCAGATGAGGACATAACTGACTTTTGTTTTTCTTCAGCATCTTTTGCAGCTCTGCGATCGGTTATACTGGCTGGGACTTCCTCACCAGGTTCACCGAGATAGGCGATAACTTGACCAACATCTGCTGTTTCATTTTCAGGCACAACGATTTTTAAGAGCGTTCCCTGGTTAAAAG
>RFHI01000260.1 GCA_003696425.1 Candidatus Dadabacteria bacterium
CGGCAAGTGGTGGCAACAGTGAATTAATTTCAGACTGCCAAACAGGATTGTTAGTTCCAACCGCAAATGCAGAAGTCCTGGCAGAAAAACTTTTTACTATCTATTCCGACAGGCAGCTGGCAAACAGTTTAAGCGAACAGGCTTACCGGAATGTAAAAAGCAGTTTTGGCCTTAAAAATACGGTCGATCAAATGGAGGCAATGTATTTAAGCGTTTTGCGGGGGCCGCCCTGAAATAGATTGATAATAATCGAGTGCTGTCCGGTGGAGGTGCCACCTCTGCGTTTACACCCGGCAAAAGCTCGGTGTACTCAGAACCCGAGCAGCCCGCCCAGCCCCTTTGACTTTTTGCGCTGCCCTCCCTGTTTGCCGGTTTTCTTACCACCGCCCAGCAGACCTTCAAGGACTTTGCCGGCCCTGTTCTTCAGTGCACTGCGGGTCAGTGCTTGAAGATCCGGCAGAACTTTAAAGGCCGGCGCCGTCCCACTTAATCTAAGTGGAATAACAAGCTGGCCTTCCTGATCAAGAGAAGCTTTAAGTTCTTTTACTCTTGAAACAATTGCCGCAGAAAAAGCAGGCACAAACTTCAGCGTAATATCAAGATCTGCCTGAGAATTAAATTTTACCAGCCCGGAACTTTGTGCGGAAAACAGGTAACTTACCAGTGATAAGTTTAAAACCCGAACAGTTTCATTAGCAATTTTAAACCTGCCGGACAGTTTTTTAATAGGCGTGTCGGGAGACTCAATTTGCTCTCTGTTTTCCTCAGGCGCAGAACCCAGCAGTGCACCGGATAAAAACGGCAGTTTTATGCTTCCCAGAGTTTCCCGTGCCAGATTAAAACCTTTAAGCCTGCCATCTAAAAGGACAAGATCAGCATTGCCTTTAATACTCTTTACAAGATCCTGCCCGGCTGCGCCTGAAATCCTGGCATTAAATGAATCTAATTTACCTGAAAAACGGGAATCCTGCCCCTGCCGTAAAGCAACCAGAGCTTTCTCTATATCAATAGCGGCTGCGTTTAAGGCCGTTTTAAAACTGCCGGAAGCATACTGATAATCAACAGAAGCATTCACGTTTCCGTTAAAACCGCTTATCCTGGCTGTCTCCAGCTTAAATTCGGTGGTTGTGTTAATAGCCTCAAATTTCAGTGAGAGCAGCTCGCTTTCCAGCTTAAACGAGAGATCCTCTGATGAAATTTTCTGGCGGTTGTTTTCTCCCCTCAGTATAATATCCCCACCCAGTTCAGATACATTCAAATCAGCCGGCTTAAGTGAGATCCCCGACAAGGATATTTTTCCATCAATCAGCGGAAGCTTAGCTCCAGCCAGGTTCACTTTAATATCAGGCGCAATATGACCTGAAAGCCTTAAGTCCTTAAGCGCTGGGGCAAGAGCGTAAAAGGGCTCAAGCCCATCAAGTGAATATCCGCTGCCACTCAAAGAAACGCTGCCGTTTTTAGATTCCAGGTTGTACTTTAAGCCAAACTCAAATTCTCCTCCAGGAACGTTAAGACGCCCTTTAGTGATCGTTAACGTATTATTAGTAAGTGCTATCGCTGATTCCAGAGAGAGATTTTTTAATATTAATTCCCTGGAGGCAGTTTTATCTACAAAAAAGAAGGCAGCATTTTTTACAGCCAGATTATCCAAAGAAAAATTGATAGATGATGTTGCAGTAGATGTTTTTCCCCGTTTTGTATCTGCTTTTAAGGGTTTTTTGTTTGCCTGCCCGCCTGCTTCAGAGGCTTTTTTACCGGCAGCCGGCCTTAATCCTTCAAGATAGATGCCGTTTTCGTCCTTGATTACGTGTAGGGCTGGACTATCAATGCTAAGTTTATAAACTTTTACTTTGCCTGTAAGAAGCGGTAAAAAACCTGTGTGCAGAGTAAGCTTCTTTAAAGTTAATCCCTGCTCTCCTGATGAGGCAGAGGCAATTTTAAAATTATTAACTGTAATTCTGGCTGAGGGGAATAGGCTCAGATCCATATTGCCTATGGTGACTGCTGCACCGAGCGCCTCTGTAGCCTGTTTCTCAAGGTCAGGTTTGTATGCTGAAATGATTTTACCGGCATTAAGAGTTATATAAGTAAAGAGTCCCGCAATAATAACCAGTAGTGCCACCAGGGCTATAATAATTTTCTTTTTCATGCTATCACTTTCTTTTATTACAAGCAGTTGAATAATTTATTAAAAATAAGGGCTCTCCGATTTCTTTACTGGATATAACGGAGAAGAGCAATTGCAACAGGTAATCTCTTAATAATACAGTATATTTGCTGTCTCTAAGGTGCATCAGCACACCAGCCGCGATTTGCCGCCGGCAAGAGACGACTTATCCCCTGGAAGCTGTTAAAATGGGCCACTAAATCTTTGGAGTTTAAATGTCTCAAAAGACGCATAACAGTAAAATTCACGCTGGCAGCGCCAGAAGAATTCTGAGCTATCTTAAGCCTTACCGCCGGCTTTTTACAGCCGCACTTTTGTGCATGGTTGTATACGGCGCAACTGACGGAGTCATTCCCTTTCTGGTAAAACACACGCTTGATGGAGTCTTTGTAAATCACAATAAAGACTTGCTCTACCTTTTACCGGTCGTACTGATAGCTTTTTCGCTGCTTAGAGCAGCATTTGATTTTGGACAGTACTTTTTGATGTCCAAGGTGGGGCACTTAATCGTACGGGATATAAGAGATGATCTTAATTCCCATATCCTTAAACTCTCCCCCGATTATTTTGTAAAACAATCCAGCGGAGATTTATTGGCCCGCTTTACCAGTGATGTTACGCTGGTAAAAGTGCTTTTAACTGACTCTGTAGCAGCAGTTATTCGGGATTCAATAAGAATTATTGCACTGCTTGCAGCTGCCATTTATCTAGACCCTGCACTGGCGCTGATAGCTTTTGTTATATTCCCGCTTGGCATTTACCCCGTTTATCGTTTTGGGCAGAGAATCCGCAAGCTGACTAAACGCGGGCAGGATGCAATTGGACTGGTAAGTAACAGAGTACAGGAAATAATTAACGGCAACCGCGTAGTTAAGGTGTTTGGCCGCGAGGGCTTTGAACGTAAGCGTTTTGCTGTCGAGAACCAGCGTCTTGCCGAGACTTTTATAAAATCTGACAGAGTGCGTGCGCTGACTGCTCCGGTAAATGAGGTGCTCGGGAGTTTAGCTATCTCTGCAGTGCTTTTATACGGTGGAGTGACTGTTATTAATGGAGTACGAACGCCCGGTGATTTTATAGCGTTCTTATTGGCAATATTTTTACTGTATGATCCTGTTAAAAAACTGAGTCGCGTACATACTGCTGTCCAGCAGGGTCTCTCAGGGGCTGAGAGAATTTTCGAGGTACTAGACTGTAAGCCCTCAATAAGTGCGCCGGATAATCCTGAACCGCTGGGCAGTCAGAATTATATTGAGTTTGATAATGTTTCGTATACTTATCCGGGAAGTCAACGGCCTGCGCTTAAAAATGTATCACTACTTATTAAACCTGAAACCAAGGTTGCTTTTGTTGGATTTTCCGGAGCAGGGAAAACCACGCTTATGGATCTCCTGCCGCGCTTTATTGATCCCGATAGCGGAGCAGTTAAAATCGGAGGAACAGATATTTCAAGAACATCTTTAAGTGATCTGCGATCGCGTATCGCAATGGTTGGACAGCATACGTTTCTCTTTCATGATACTATTTATGCCAACATAGCCTATGGCAAGCCCGATGCTACCAGAGAAGAGGTCTTAGAAGCTGCCAGAGCAGCTTACGCCACAGACTTTATTAATAACCTGCCAAATAAGTTTGAGAGTGTTATTGGGGAAAGCGGCCTGATGCTCTCAGGCGGTGAACGCCAGAGAATTGCAATTGCAAGGGCGATTCTAAAAGATGCGCCGATTCTTATTCTGGATGAAGCCACAGCATCGCTGGATAACCAGTCAGAACGCGAAGTGCAGCGGGCAATTGAAGCCCTGGCGCGCAACCGTACCACGCTGGTAATTGCGCACAGGCTTTCTACTGTTCTTGATGCTGACATGATAGTGGTATTAAAAGAAGGGGAGATAAAAGAGATTGGAACCCATGAAGAACTGCTCCAACACGGCGGAGAATACGCCAGACTCTACAGGCTGCAGTTTAGTGACGAAAGAAAGAAGCCGCAGCAGTTTAGTACAGCAGCTAACCAGTCTGATTGAACGGTTAAAGATTTGGCTGGTAGGAAATCTGGGGGCTTTGCTGCTGTACCTGATTGCCCGCTCGCTTCGCTGGGAGCTGTTAAATGGGTCGTTTAAACTGCACGAACTCCCCACCGACCGCCCGTTTATTGTAGTTTTTTGGCATGCAAGACAACTAATGCTGCCGTACGTGTATTTGGAATTTAAGCAGAAGATTCGTAAAGAAGGAGTAGTAGCTCTTATAAGCCGCCACCGCGATGGGCGTTACATTGCTGAGGCCGTTAAAAGATTCGGTATTGAGTCAATAGCGGGCTCTTCAACCCGTGGTGGAAAAGAAGCCCTTAATGAACTGGTGAAACAGGTAAAAAACGGGAAAGTAGCTGCTGTCACACCGGACGGACCCAGAGGGCCGGCCCGCAAAGTTAAGCCGGGAGTAGTAGTGCTGGCCGCCCGAACCAAAGCGCCAGTTTATCCAATAGCCTACAGTGCGAAAAACCTCTGGCGCTTTAACAGCTGGGATAAGATGATTCTGCCAAAACCGTTTTCTAAGGCAGTACTGGCAATCGGAGAACCCATTACGGTCAAGAATTTGCCACCTGACGGAGATCTCGGTAAATACCTGCAGGAGCTTGAATCGAGACTCAATATGTTAACAGATAGTTGTGATGAGTACTTTAAGTAGTCAGTGGGCATATAACAACATTACCACTTTGCTTTCACTTGTAGCTGGACCCGGCTTCTTGTTTAACCCGCGTGGACGAAAACTGTTGGCTCAGCGCTTTGGGGACTGGCAGATTGCTCTTGAAAATGTGATTTGGGCGCACGCAGCTTCACTTGGAGAGACAAATGGGCTGATGCCGCTGATTGAAAAGATAGAAAAGGAAAAGCCCGCACGAAATGTTTTCTTTACTGCTACCACCACCACAGGACTTGATAAAGCAAAAGAGAAGGTGGCAACAGTGAGGTTGCTTCCATTTGATTCGCCAATATGGATAAAACGAGCCTTAAAAAATTTATCGATCAAATCTTTTATTTGTGCTGAAAAGGAAGTATGGCCGGCACTTTTATCAGAACTTAAACAGCGTAATGTGCCGTGTTATATGGTAAATGCAATGCTGTCAGAGCGCTCGTTCAGGCGTTACCGGCGCTGGCAAGTATTTGCTGAGGCAATCTGTTCTTTCGATCTTATTCTGGCAGCTAATAAGAGTTCGGCGGAACGATTCCGGCTGCTGGGCGTAGCAGATGATCGTATCACTGTTACCGGCAGCTCAAAATACGATATTAAACCCAGTATTAACTCCTCAAGCGAAGCTCTGCAGCTTAAGAAGCGTTTTTTTGCAAATGACGCTCCTGTACTGGTGCTTGGCAGTTTCCGGCCCGGTGAAGAAAAAGTCTGGTTTCCTGCAATAAAGCAGGCATACAGCAAGAACTTTAAATTTAATCTTGTGGTTGCTCCACGACATCCCGAAAAATTCGGGTATTTTAAAGATAAACTGAAAGATTACGGGATTAACTTTAGCTGCTGGAGTAATTTAAGCAAAGCTGGTTCTGCCCCACAAAAATCGCATACAGTGCTTCTTGATACGCTTGGAATGCTCGAGAAGGTGTACTCATTCGCCTCTGTAGCATTTATCGGTGGCACACTGGTAGATTTCGGTGGGCACAATCCACTTGAAGCTGCAGCTTATGGCGCTTGTGTTGCGCTGGGACCGTACACAGGTAATATTGATGAGCTGGTTGAATCTTTTAAGGCCCAAGAAGGGTATCTGCCTGTTAAGAGTATTCAGGATTCTTATTCTGTAATTGAAAGGATGTTGCAGGAACCGGAAGCACTTCGCAAAATTGGGATGAATGGTCAGTCTGTCTGGCAGCAGAACTGTGGTGCAGTTGAACGTATTTTTAATATAATCGGCCCTCTGATTTGAAACAGGCAATTTTGTACATATTTTCCCTGGTGTTTCAGCTGGTGACCCGCTTTCGTAACCAGCTCTTCGATTGGGGGTTGCTGTCTGTGTATCACTCCAAACTTCCAGTGATAAGCGTTGGCAATATTACTGTAGGGGGCAATGCCAAGACTCCCATCTGTATGCAGATTGCTGAAATGCTGGGCCACAGCGGTTACCGGCCAGTTATTCTTTCAAGAGGCTACGGCGGCAAAATTCGTGGGCCCTATCTGGTAAAAGAGGGAGATAGCGCCTCTCTGGTGGGAGATGAACCGCTTTTAATGTACAGATCAACAGGTTTTCCGGTCGTAATAAGTAAAAGACGCGTAGCCGGTGCACGTTTTATTGAAGATAACAGGCTTGGCGATCTGATAATCCTTGATGACGGCTTTCAGCACCGCAGACTTCACCGTGATATTGATATTGTCAGCGTTGATGTTGGTACAGAAAAAGCAATTGGGTATTTTTTAAGCGGCAAAATCTTACCGCTTGGCCGCTACCGCGAAGACCGCAGCAAAGCCTTTGAGCGCTGCGATATTCTGATATTCTCCGAAAGACGTATGGTCTCTGAAAATACACCGCTTGACAGTCGTCTCTTTAAGGTAGTGCCGCGCGGAATAAAGATTTACCGCAGTGTAATTTCCAACGCCAGGCTGGTTCCGCTTAATAGCCCGGGTAATGGTGATACTCCACTCCCCGATCAGGTTGCAGCCTTTTGTGCAATTGCCAGCCCTGAAAATTTCTTTATGACGCTTGAAAAGTTAGGCTGTAAAATTTTAAGGCGCTACGCATTCCCTGATCACCATCGCTTTACAGGCGCTGAGATTGAACAAATTAAGCGTGAAAATCCTGATCTTACGATTGTGTGCACCGAAAAAGATGCGGTTAAACTTACCACATTGCAGTTAAACAACGTATATGCTTTAAAGATTGACACCAGGATTTTGCCATCAGATGCCTTCAGTGTGCAGCTTAAAAGAATGCTTATTAGAGAGAGCTCAAAACCTGATCTGAAACTTGCCGGAGATCAGTCTTCATGATGTGATAAAAGAGTACTAAAGGAGTGTTTATTATGAATCAGGTTGATCCAACATCGCTGGAAAGAGAACCGTTAGCTGAGCCACAGAAAAAGCGGCGAGGCTGTGTTTTTTATGGATGTCTTAGTGCTGTGGTTGTCTCTGTTTTGGTAGTTGTCGGTATTTATTTTGCTGCCGGCAAACTAAATAGCAAAGTACGTGAATACGCTGCAAGTCTTGTAAAAGATTATGCTTCCACTGCTCCGATTGACTTTGCTTTACCGGCTCTTACAGAGTCTGATTACAGGGTACTGCGGGGGAGACTTGATCAATTCAGGAAAAGTATTGAGTCAGGTTCTGCCACCACGCCTCTTAAGTTAAGTGGTGAGGAGATTAATGCACTGCTATATTACGATCCTGAATTTAAAAC
>RFHI01000261.1 GCA_003696425.1 Candidatus Dadabacteria bacterium
CTCAGGTACTACACTGGCGGGATAAATTATAGGGCAGAGAAAAAAGAGGAAAGTTAAGAGATTATTTAAAATATGTTGAATATCCCGGTAGTAAACATTAAGAGAACCAAGTAAAAGGCTGCTACCTATCAGCAAAAACGTCTGTAATGCGATAACCAGTGGCAAAAGCAGTAGCGTCCATTTAATGGAAACTCCAAAAACAAACATAAAAATAAGCAGCAGAGGCAATGACAGCAAAAAATGCACAAGCGAGGTTAAAACAGCAACAACCGGAAGAATTTGGGCAGGAAACATGGACTTGGTGATTAAATGCCCGCTACTAACAATTGCATTTGTTCCCTCAACAAGTCCGCTTGAGAGCCAGATCCACGGTAGCAGTCCACAGAACATAAAAATAGAATAATTATCGACCTGGTCAAAACGGATATAATATTTAAACACCAGTGAATAAACCAGCATGAGAAGAAGAGGGTTAAGAAAAGACCATAAAAACCCCAAAAGCGATCCACGGTAGCGCATCGATAGATGCCTGCTAACCAGCGCATAAATCAGTGTGCGGTATTTATAAAGTTCACGAAAATTTTCGATCACCGGGCTGCTCTCCCTCCCCTAAATAACGCTTTCTTTGCCGCCATTGGGAACAGTATTGGATAACTCATCTTCCAACTTACCCGCCATTATCTCCCAGGTGTGTTCGGGCACTACCATACCGGCATAATTAAATTTGGTTCTAACTGCAAAGGTCATTACGTTTTTGTGATAATCGTAAGGATAGCCATCACGCGCATGCACTGCAACGTCCAGAGAGTATTTGCCATCTGCCAGCCCAAGTCGTGAGATCTTATAAACCACCCTGCCAGAACTTCCAAGATCAGGTAACTTAATTTTTTCAATATCAGTATTAGTACCGTGTACAACTATCCCGTCACTACGGTTAATGCCTATTCCAAAAACAGGTTCCTTCACCCAATGATTAACACGATAAAAAATTTCTATTGCAACTGCATCATCAGGATGAAGCACATGTCTCTGATTATCGTCTCTGTCTATCAGCTTCACTCCTGTAATCTCTATTTCTCTACTGCCCCACCTGCGCTCCTTTTCTTCGTTTCCTTTAGCCGATTTATCCGCAGTTACGCTACTGTCGGCAGCAAGCTGCGCTTCCTCTCCATGCTCTACAAACTGGCGATAATGGTCAATCACCCTGCGCGGATCGCCCCGATCCTTTGCTATACCATCGTGTAACCAGAGCGCCTCATCACACCAGCGCTCTACTGAGTCGAGATCGTGTGTAACAAGTACAAGTGTTTTGCCGGCTTTTTTAAGCTCGGCAATCTTATCTTTACACTTACTTACAAAGGCAGCATCACCAACAGCCAGCACTTCATCAACCAGCAAGATGTCAGGGTCCGTATGAACAGCCAGACTAAAGCCGAGTCTCATATACATCCCGGAAGAATAAGTTTTAACCGGATCGTCAATAACTTCTCTTAACTCAGCAAACTCAACAATCTGGTCAAACTTCTTCCGTATCTCTTCCTTACTGAGTCCGTGCATTACTCCGCCAAGATACAAATTTTCGCGCCCGGTAAAATCAGGATGAAACCCCGCACCGAGTTCTATCAACGCAGCCATGCGGCCATTTACACTAACTCTTCCGCTGTCAGGTTTATAAATTCCAGTAATAAGCTTAAGCAGCGTAGACTTACCGGCACCATTTCTTCCTATAACTCCAAACGAAGCACCCCGTGGGATTCTGATAGTAAGATTACGTATTGCATCAGTGTAATTTTCAGGTTTGCCGGAGGTTTTTCCAAACAGCATATTCAGCAGCGACGACTTAATTGTTGTATAGCCACCTGCCACTGTGTAACGCCTGAATCTCTTTGACAGACCAACTATATCAACAGCATAGTTGACACCGGGTTCACTGCTTTTTTCCTGGATGTTTGATGTCTTGCCTGTACCGGTCACTGCATTACCCCTGCTTGATTACATAAATATCCGGTAAATTACGCCAGCGATCTGAATCATCCATACCGTAACCAACCAGCCATTCAGTACCTTCATACTCAAAGCCGGTCCAATCCGGTATATGCTCCGGTTCAGGAATTGCCCGTCTAACAATAACTGCAGTCTTGACCTCCAGTGCACCTATTTCCAGTAGCCCGCGCGTAAGCGCTTTGAGGGTACGACCCGAATCACAGATATCATCAACAAGTAATACATTTCTGCCGCGGGCGGGCACATCATCCAAATTCATTTCGACTGTATCACGTTTTACATTATTTTTATTCAGCTCATATCCCCAGCTGCGAGCCGGAGCCATACCAACCGAATGCTGAACACAGCGTACAATATCGGCATAAAAGAAGAGGCCCCCCCTCAGAATCGGAATCGCCAGAATATCTGTCTGGGATTTTTCCCAGACCTCTTCTGCCCAGAGCGTTATTTCAGAAGCGATTTTCTTTACTGCCCTTTCAATTTCATCTCTGGAATATAGTGGCTTAAAGTTAGAAGGAACCTGCATCTCAGTAAACAATCCTCATTTTATAAATTTTTACAAATTTTCAATAATTTCAGAACAATACAATAGAAAATTTAGATTTGAAAGTAGCACAGCGGGAAGCAAAACTCAAAAATACGCTCAAGTTCCGGTTATCTGGTTTGTCAGCCGCTGGTCAGACTGTACTTTAACTCCCGTAAAATATAAAATTTAGCGCTATGAAAAAGCCCTTTCTTTTTGTATTGCTGCTTTTATTCTGTCTTAATGCTCTTAGCGCCTGCCAGAGCAGGCAGGATAGTAGCGACAATGCATCAGAAAAAGCGCTGACAGAAGAGCTGGCTAAAATTTTAAAAGAAGCCAAAAAAGTTGCCGGGCAGGTCTCGCCATTTAATCCTGATGTGCAGGAAAAAGCGCAGAAGGAGTTTGAAAAGCTCTTTGTTTTTGAATATTCGGTTAAAAGGTTTCCGGCCGACATTGAAGATCACAGGCTGGAACACGAATTAAACTCGGTGGGTAAGCAGCGCTGGGAATGTTTTGATGTTGAGCGCGACAAAGATCAGCTTGTATTCTACTGCAAAAGGCGGCCTAAGACGTACTTACGGTATTTGCCTAAGCTGATGTGACCAAAAGGCTATTCCTCAGCACATAGAAGAAGGCTTGCATAGGTCATTACCCATAGGGGTTCATAGAATCAATTTAAGGTTATAGAGAATAAGATTTCGTAGACGTGGCCGTCGACGTGACCGGTATTACGTTTACGGCAACGTCGACGTATACGTATTCGTCCTGTAAGCCTCGCCATTATCTCTGCAATATTGCAATATTGATATTAGGTAACACACCGGAGATTTCTATTGACGCCAGGATTTGTGACTTAATCTGCACCCCTACTCCTTCGGCGAAAGCAGATATCCCTGTACATACCCCTTAACAGGAGAAACAATTCTTAACCAGCGGCCACGGCGTCCAGTAACCTGTACTCCCTGGCCTTTATATAGAGTTGCAATTTTTTTTGCTGACTGCCTGGGTTCGGTATGTACTGTCACCCTGGGCTCAACAACTACCCAATTAGCTGAAGAGCGTAAGACCGGCTTGTTGCGGGAAGGCCGGTTAATTATGTAGCGCTTTACTCCTCTAACCGGACGGCTAATCACAAAATCCCTGCCGCTCCGGGCAGCGAGGTAACGCTCGCGGGCAAGTGGCAGAAGCCGCCTGAGCTCAGCCAGACGCTTTTTAGATGAAGGGTGGGTTGAAAGAAACTGAAGATCAGAAGAGCCAAAGCGTGGATTATGTTCAACTCTGGCCCAAAACTCAACTGCCTTGTCAGGATCAAACCCCGCATCAGCCATAAGAAACAGTCCTATTCTGTCAGCTTCTAGCTCAAGTTTCCTCTGGTTTGGATTAACAATCAGGCCGGCCATGGTCTGGGTAATAAGAACTTCAGCCAACGCTCCAAAAGCAGCAGCGCTTCCCGGCTGATTCTCTAACACTTCTCTTGCAACTCTACCAGCCATACCGGCCAGCATACGGTTTACCTCTTCGGCCGGATCCGGACGGGTATGGCCCGCCAGAACATGGGCTATCTCATGCGAGAGAACAGTTGCAAGCTCCCCATCATCACGAATCTCTTTAAGTATTCCAGTCCAGACAAAAATATAGTTTCCACGGGTAGCTGCTGCATTTGCGAAGCTATCATCAACCAGGACATACACGTGCCAGGGATTATTTTGAGCCCCGGCAGCTGCTGTCAGCGCATCAACTATTTCGCGCACACGGTTAATCCGACTGTCATCACGGTCAAGCTGAAAGCGTTCAGTTAGCTTATTTAGCACCTCGTGCCCATAAGCTTCATCTTCTGCCAGTACTTGCTGCTGCCTCGGCACTGTACCAACCGGCACCGGAACTCTCTGGGAAGCACAGCCGCTGGTTAACAGCACTAACAGGGGGGCAAATATTCTAATAAATTTTTCCATTACCACTACAAATCCTGCCTCAGCAAAATTTTTGCTAAAGTTTCGAAGTTACCCGTTCGAAAATTATACTCATGTTAAACCAGCATTCAGGCAGCGCAAAAGGAGGTCCGCCGGATTAAATTTAACACACCCCAACCATTTTAAATCACATTATTTTTTGTTTTTTCAGGCTGTGATGCGAAATTTCCGCTAAAGTCAGCTGCTGCTTAGCCGATAATATATTCGTGTGGTAAATGTATTTAAAGTAGGAGGCCACCTGGAAAGGAAAAGATAGTCCTTTCCAACACGGAAGTGGGTAGTAACAATGGATGTTAAAGACGTAAAACAGGTCAAAGCAACTTCTGACCAGCAGGTTCAAAAGGCCAATTCAGGCCTGCAGAGATCAATTAACACTTTAACCAGTCCCGCTGTATCGGCGAAATTAGCTGAACCGGTGAGTGTTCAGGTCAATTCACGGCCGGAGAAATCAGAACAGGCTGCGCTCAGAAGCAAAGCAAATCAGGCTATTGATGTGGTAAATCTCGCTGAAGATGCTGCGAGCGAAATTGAAAAACTGGTTAAGAGCATTGATGGAATCTCCTCTCAAGCCGTAAATGCGGACTCGGACAACAAACGCCAGATTCTGGAGCGAGAAGCAAACGAACTGGTCGATGAGATAAAGAAAAAAGCTCAGGTTGAAACCAGTGATGGCTTCAAACCGCTGGCCGGAGATAAAATCAAGCTTGAAGTTGAAGAAAAGCTGGGGCGTACACTTGAGATTATCCTGCCTGATGATGCTTCAAGGGCATTTGACATCGGCAAGGTAAATTTCTCGCCTAAAGACAATATTATCAATACAATTGCTAACATTAAAAAGGCGCGTGAGCGTATAGAACAATTGAGAAATTCAGTTGATTCGGCTCGTCAGACAGTAACTTCAACTGTATCGGAGCTTGAAGTTGCAATCCAGAACTCTGAAGCTGCCGAAACAACAATTCGCGATGTTGATCAGGCTCTGCAGGTGGCATCTGAAACCAGTCAAGTGATTACAAGAAACCCTGAAGCAGCCATTAACTCGGTAGGTGATCTTCAGGGTAAGGCACTAAATCTGGTAAGAGAATAAGAGTAATACCATACCAGCAAGCTGCCATCTGCAATCAGCTTCCGCTTCCGAAAATACGGCTTGCAGGATTTCATTGTTTGGTTACTCAGTATGGCCACAGAGCTCAGAAAATCTGGCATGCTACCCCTGTTGTTACCCTAAATTGCCATTAATCTTATTTTGCCGTAACATTCACTCCTGTCATAACTGCTAAGAGTATTCAACTTTAATTACTGATGTTTGACTCACTACAGGATAAATTACAGAACGCATTTCGCAGCATCCGCGGTAAAACCAAAGTCTCAAGCCGTGATATTGAAGAGACCATGAAAGCTGTCCGCATGGCTCTTCTTGAAGCTGATGTGAATTTTAAAGTAGCAAAAGACTTTTGTGACAGAGTTGCTCAGAAAGCCCTTGGCGAAGAGGTTTTAAAAAGCCTTACCCCTGATCAGCAAATTATAAAAATTGTTTATGACGAGCTGACTGACATGATGGGAGCGGAAAATGCCGCTCTTAATTTATCGGTAGCACCCCCAGCAATTATTATGCTGGTTGGCCTTCAGGGCTCAGGTAAAACTACCACTGCCGGCAAGCTGGCCAGGCTGATTTCAAGTGAATACCGCAAAAAACCGCTGCTGGTACCGGCCGATGTTTACCGTCCTGCCGCCATTGACCAGCTAAAAACAATTGCGCATCAGCTTAAGCTGGATGCATTTGACTCCAGCACTGAGCAGGACCCGGTAGATATTGCCAGAGAGGCGCTGGATTATGCATCAAACCATGGCTATGACGTTATAATCCTCGATACGGCCGGCCGGCTTCAAATTGATCGCGAACTAATGGATGAACTACAGGAGATCTCTGATGCTGTGCAGCCCCATGAAATACTGCTGGTGGCAGATGCCATGACCGGTCAGGAAGCTGTTAACGTAGCCCAGGGTTTTTATGACGCGCTTGAAATTGATGGTCTGATACTTACCAAGCTGGATGGCGATGCCCGCGGCGGTGCCGCCCTTTCAATGAAGGCTGTGACAGGCTGCCCTATTAAGTTTATCGGCACTGGAGAAAAGCTGGATGCTATTGAAGTTTTTTATCCGGACCGCATGGCTTCACGTATCCTTCAGATGGGAGATGTGCTGACACTGGTTGAAAAGGCCACTAAAGAGATCGATATAGAAGAATCCGCGAAGCTTCACAAAAAAATGCGTAAAAACCAGTTTACGCTGGAAGATTTTCTCTCACAGCTTAAAATGATTCAGCGCATGGGAAATATTACAACTTTAGGTGGTATGATTCCCGGCATGGGTAAACTTATGAAAAACGTTGACCCCGATCAGGCTGAAAAGGAACTAAAAAAGATAGAAGCAATTATACTCTCCATGACTCCACAGGAGCGCCGCAATCAGGCTATAATAAACGGAAGCCGCAGAAAGAGAATTGCACGTGGGTCGGGCACATCGGTTCAGGACGTCAACCGCCTGCTTAAGCAGTTTGTGGAAATGAAAAAAATGATGAAAAAAATCTCTAAAATGGGTATGGGTGGACTCATGAATATGTTTGGCGGAAAAGGTTTTCCCGGCGTCGGAAGGTGAACTATGAGTAACAGCTATTTTATATCTACAGCAATTCCTTATGTTAACGGCGCTCCACATATAGGACACGCACTGGAATACATTGAAACTGATGCAATGGCGCGCTACCAGCGGCTTAAGGGCGCTGATGTTTATTTCCTTTCGGGTAGCGATGAAAACTCCTTAAAAAACGTACAGGCAGCTGAGGCTGCCGGTATTACTGTTAAAGAGCTGGTTGATAAGAACTCCAGGCTATTTTATAACTTTGGCGAGCTGCTTAATATCTCTTTTAACGGTTTTATCCGTACCACTGAAAAACGTCACTTTGAAGGCGCCCAGAAGCTCTGGTCGCTCTGCAAAAAAGAAGACATATATAAGAAGAAATACCGCGGCCTTTATTGTGTTGGCTGTGAAGCTTACTACACTGAAGATGAGCTGGATAATGGCCTCTGCCCCGAACACAGAAAGGCTCCTGAAGTTGTGGAAGAAGAAAACTACTTTTTTGCACTTTCTAATTATGAAAAAGAGCTGGAAGAGCTGGTAGCCAGTGATACGCTTAAGATTATACCTGGTTTTCGTAAAAACGAAGTGCTCGGTTTTATTCGAAACGGGCTGGAAGATTTCAGCATATCGCGCGATCACAAGCGCGCGCACGGCTGGGGGGTGCCGGTTCCGGGAGATCCCTCGCAGATAATGTATGTCTGGGTCGATGCGCTCTCAAATTATATAACCGGCCTTGATTTTGCCACGGAAGGTGAACTTTACCGACGCTACTGGCTGCAGCCGGATAATTCTAAACGGCAGGTAGTGCATGTCATTGGCAAGGGAATTTTACGTTTTCACGCAATTTACTGGATAGCGCTTCTACTCTCTGCCGGTGTACCGCTTCCAACCCAGGAATTCATTCACGGCTATATTACGCTTGAAGGAGAAAAGATGGCCAAATCTACCGGAAATGTTTTAAATCCGGTTGAACTGGTCGAAAAATTCGGCGTTGATCCTGTGCGCTACTTTTTCCTGGGTGCAGTTTCGAGTTACCACGATGGGGATTTTTCAGAAGAGCGCTTTATTAATGTTTATAACTCAGAGCTTGCTAACGGCGTAGGAAACCTCTTTTCAAGAACTCTGGCAATGGCTGAAAAATACTGCTCTGGAGCTGTGCCCGAAAGATCTGAAGATCCCTTTAATACTTCAGCTTTCTGGGAAAATTATACCGAAAAGATGGAAGCTTTTGATTTTCAGGGTGCTGTGCGTGAGATCTCATCATTAGTCTCAGCCTGTGATCTTAAGATTTCGCAGGAAAAACCGTGGGCAATGGTAAAGGAGGGAAAGGATCCTTCTACGCTCTTATACTCAATTCTTGAAACTATGCGGCATATTGCTCTGGCGCTCCTGCCAGTTATTCCGGAGAGTGCAGAGAAGCTTCTTGGGCAGCTAAATATAAACCCGGTTTCATTGTCAGCGCTGGATCAGGAGCAGCCCTGGGGCAAACTTGAACCGGGAACTAAGGTTACCAAAGGCAGCGCTATTTTCCCGAAATTACAGGCCTAACTTCTACGTGCTGCGGTTGTAAAATTTACTTTAGATTTTCCCCGCCAGGATTTATATTATCCTCTGCAATAGCCCGACAGCTTTGATACTGCCGGAATTTTGAAAGGGCTTTAAGTTCTTAAGAATCTACGGGAGGCAAGCACTATGAAGATCTTAAAACGAAACCTTATTGCAATTGTTATTCTGGCTACCGGCGTTTTAAGTAACTCCTTATATGCTGAATATAAAGATCAGCCCGATACTTACTCCAGCAGCCTTACTACAAACTCCGGTCAACCTGTTTACGACTGGCAGCTGGCCAATATGTTTAAAATGTGGATTGCCAACAAGGGCTTTGCAAACAGCATGTTTGTATTTAACCAGTGCTTTGGCGGCGGCATGATTGACGATATTGTTTCCAAACTCGGCAATAATCCCGGAGACGTAGCACTAATATCTGCATCGCGTCACAATGAAACATCCTGGGGAATTAACGATGGTTATAGTGCTCCGGCGAACTCCAAGTGGGGTAAGCGCGGTTATACAACAGCTGAAGACTTCTTTGCTAAAGAGATCGGCGAAGAAATAGCAAAAACCGGAGCAAGTGCTGAAACCGCAGCTGATATGTTCAAAAAAGCCGCTAAAGAAGACCCATATAGAAATGGCCTGTTAGCCAGGAAAGAGCACCCCCAGGGTAAGTTTCTAGGAAGCGGTGCAAATATGAAGCTGGGCAAAAAAACTGATGGGAGTTCTCTTTCAAGTAAACATGCTATTTTGTTTATGGGAAAACCTAATGGCCAGAGGCACTGGGGCGATCTGGATCGTATCCACAAGGCTCTTCTTGCTCAGGGCTATACCGAGAGCGATATGGTTATCCTGGCCGGTGATGGCCAGAAAAAATGGAACGGCTCAAATGCTCCCAGCTACGTTGACGGGAAAGGCACAAAAAAAGCGCTCTTTGACGCCATTAAGAGCGTAAGCTCGCAAATGAACTCTAATGAGCAGTTTTTTTTCTGGGTATCAGATCACGGCAACCGCGAACGCACCGAGACTGCCTTAAATAAAGCTATTACTGACACGGTAAAACAGGATATTCCGCCAACCACAGGTTCGCGTGACCGCCACAACCGCTGGCTGATAGACAGACCCCTGCTTAAGCTTTCAAGAAAGCGGGATGCTGACAGGTTTCTCAGTCTGATAGTAGATACATCTTTTCCGATTGATTTTTTTGAAAGCCTGCAGATGTTTCTAAATGGCCGCCAGCTTAATTTCAGGACCCTCGGCCAGATTGAAGCTTACGATGCTGATCCCGATCTTGACGGCTATGAGCTTATTTACGATATCCCGCGCCGTGGCCGCGGCAAACTAAAGCGTAAAAACCGAGTTGAAATTGCCTGGGGTGGAGATCCGTCAACCTTTCAGAAATTTACCATCCTGGCGCTTCAGCTCGGTGTAAGTATTACGACCCAGCCCACAAAGCTCAAAAAACGGCGCGGGCGGCGTAAGAGATAAAACTTGAGTAGCCTTATAAAGTTTAGTAACTTATAGCGGCAGGTAAAATTCACTTGAGCGGGTCCTTTCGTTTCCAGGGGACCTGCGCAATACCTCTTTGCTGAGCAGTATTTAGAGGGGCGGGTATACAGAATTAATAATGGGGTCGTGACGGTGCTAGGGGGGCCGAGTGGGCATAACAGGAAGCCAGGGGATCTGTCGGCTACTGATTCTCAAATTTTAAACGGCCCTCTAATCCGTGCCCGTCACGCGGGGCGGTTCCTTGCTGAGGGTGATATCGGCCTGAAAGGACAGAGTCTCCTAATTCTTAGCGGCCTTATCGAAAATGGCATTCTTGATCCTGGCCGTTTCAGCGTTCCTGAATTCAAAATTCTTCCGGCTGGGGCGCTAAAAACTCCCGATCTGAGTTTAGAAACGCTTACACAACGGGCAATATCAGATCCAAATTTTAAACTAAGCCTGGCAAAAGAAATATTTGAGTCATCTGAAGTTCTGCAAAATTTTTTAAATTCAGCCGCCTGTACAGATCTTGCCGGGGTCGGCCGGCTGATGGTGCGTTCAATGCATGACTATGAGGGTGGTTCAGGCGAATCCTTTGCCGGGGTATTTTTAAGCCGTAGTGCCGATAGCTATCCCGGCAGCATTAAAGGTGCAGTAATAGAAGTTATCGCCAGCAGCTTTTCTCCGCTGGCCCTTTTGCTTTACCAACGCCATGGTCTTGAACCGCGTGTTAGCGGACTGATTTTTCAAAGAGAAATCAAGGCTAACGGTTATGAAAATAACCCACCGACATTTGCCACCTTAAATACTGCCATTCCCGGCACACTGCAGGGCTTTGTTACCCTGAATGAACCGATTGATGAAAGCGGGGTTAATTTTCAAAAATTTATAAGACCTGTAAGATTTTCAGTAAAGAATCCATCCCGCCGGCAACCAGGCCTGCCGGATAAATTGCAGGAAAGCCTGCTGGAACTTGTAAAATCCCTGGATAACGGAAATCCCTTTGAAATTGAGCTTGCATATGATCCTGTTACAGAGAAAACATACATCTTCCAGTATAGAACGGTAAAACCTCTTTCCGGCCTGGAGTTTCCGCGCCCAGGCTCCAGCCCTATTGCTGTTACAAGTGAAGTTACCGGAAGCGGGCTGGCTGTATCAAACCAGGTCCTTTACCTGAGGGGAAATCAGTATTTTGGCAGTAGCAGCAGGCCGGAACTGCTGGCTGCTTACCTGCTTGCAAAGCAGATAGAAAATGCTGGAGAGGATTTTATCGTGCTGACCGATCAGTTAACGCTTCACAGTGTATTAAAATACTCGGAGCGGGGTGATAACCTGGGTGCCATGATCTTTAACAAAGCCCTGGCAGTTATTGAGACTCCACCCTATTTTCATAATTCCTGTTCAAGGGCCCACTTTTACAGATTAATGAGCGACAGTGGCAGCATCTTTCTGGGGCTATCTCACAATCCGGTTGATAGCCTGATCTTTGAAGCCGGAGGTGTATACCCGCAAGCTGATGATGGTGTAAAAGTTATCAATCCGGATCCTGGGTTATGGCAACCGCAAGATAATCTCTATGTACCTTCCGGGCAGCGTTATGCCGATGACCTGCCGGCTTCAGCCCGCTGGCCGAATGTATTTGCTGTAAAGCTTAAGAGAAAACTTGTTGTGGCAGCTGAACAGATAAAGGGAGAAGGGGCTGTTTACCTGGCGGGTTAAGGCGCAACTGTCCGTATATACAAGCTTTTTACCTACCGGCGGTCTTTAAAGCTGGTTTAAATTTATAATACTTTAATTTGGGTAAGTTTGAAGTTGAAAGTATAATGAGCAGGCAAATCTGCTATTAAAAGTGAGTTACACATCCTGCGGTAAAAGTAGTTAAAGATGTTTGCTGAAAATTCACCAAGACCTGTAAGCCCTGCCCTGAATATGATTAAGTTTGAAAAGGAGCCCACTCCAGATTTTTATCCTGCTACGGTACGCAAGATACTTCCTTTCTGCGGCAATGAATATTCCACTTCCGATTTTCATTCGGCAGTTAAATACTTAAACTCCCAGTTACACCTTAATTTAAATGAACAGGAAAGTACCGCGCTGGGGCTTCTACTTACCGGCCTCTCACAAACTACGCGCTTTAGAGGATCGCTCTATCTTACCCCGGAGCTTGGAGAGAACTCGGCAGTACATTCCATGCATACTGCTGTACTTGTAAATGAACTTTTCAGGAGAGCCGAACTGTTAAAGCCTGAGGCCCAGACTCCTGAAGTAGCATCAATGCGGGTTGAAATTACATTAGCTTCCATTTTACACGATATGGGTGAAATGCTCGGCGAACTTTCATCAGTTGATGAAAGGGTACGGGATAAAAGCCTGTCCGAACGTCCTGATATCGAGCGCAAGATTTTTGAAAGTGTTACAAGACTGGCTTTTGAAGCCGCTTACAGCGGGGATCATTCCTATTTCTACCAGCAGCTCCACGAAATGCGAAAAGCTGTTAAGACCGGCTCCCCTGCCGGACCCGATCTCTCCAACCTTGACATGGTACTTAAGCAATACGGCTCTGATTTTCCCGGACAAGACGGTTCTCCTATTAACGCAGCAGCCGAGGCCCAGGTACAACAATTTCTGCAGCTCTTTGATATGGCTGAAAGCGATGATAAATCCGGACGTGATAAGACCTCCCTCTTTCGGGGCTATGTTGTTAAGGCAGTAGAACATATGCAGGGCACGAGGCATCTTACCCGCTTCGGGAAAAAAGATGATAATTATAAAGAATTAAGACTATTTTCACCGCGCTCCTCCCGTTATACTGCTCCCGCAGTTCCCTGGCGTTATGATGAACCTGAAAAGGAGCTTACACTGCCGCTTTCTCTGGCAGAAAGTGCCAGGATGACGGGAAGCCTTAAGTACGTTGAGGGCGAAGTCGGTCACGTTCTGGCGCTGGCTGAAACTGAGGCCGAAAAAGCACTGGCTGAAGCGGTGCGCCGTGCCCAGTACGAGACAATTATTGAAATGCTGAATGCCTCATCCCCTGTTATTGACTTAAGCAGTGACAGGTCCCACCCCGTAGTAACCAGGCTGGTAGGATCTCTTAAAGATCCCGGGATGCGCTTTGATGTAAAACGAGAACGTGTTCAGCTGGCAGGCGCGCTTATCAAAGAACTGCAGCTGGAACTTATGACAAAGCTGGACACTTCCGGGGAAGAGTTTGGCCCGGTTGTAACCCGCGAGAGGCTAATGGACCTTTATTATCATGCCCTTCAAAGCGGCTACCATCCTAAACCGGGAGAGATTCTGGCACTGAACAAAGAGCTGCCGGAAGAGCTAAAAGACTTTCCGGAACAGGACTGGGATAAAATAAGAGAAGAGAGTCTTAGGGAAGCTCTTTAAAGATTATTGTCAGAATTCTGTTTTTCTGGTTAGCGGTTACAGTTTTTCTGATTACTGTCTCCCCGCTATCTGCTCTCAGCCCCCAGCAGCCAGCTACCGCTAATCAGCTTTCGGCTGCAGCACCAGAAACTCTGAAAGCCGGTAAGCTGTAAAGCCGGAAAGCAGAAGCTGAAAGCGGATTGCAGAAGGCGGAATGCCGAGGGCTGATTCTGTTTTTCTGGTTACCGTTTACTGGTTACCGTTTTTCTGATTACTGTTTTTCCTGCTATCTGCTCTCAGCCCCCAGCAGCCAGCTACAGCCGCCTGCAATACCGATAACTTGAGCTGATCTTCAGAAAACGGCTGACAATTTAGCCTAACCGAACTGTCCACTCACCTGAAGGCTTACAATATCAACAGCAAGATCCCAGTTGCCGCGTAACACCTCTCCGGTAGAACCGGTAACTGCTGAGCTGGTATCGTTAACAAACAAATGTGCATAAGAGAGATCTGCACTGATGTAATCAGTAATCTGGTAGCTTGCACCGAGCGCCAGCCAGAGCCGGTCGTTACCGGGAATCCTGGGGGTACGGTGGGCACTGTCTGGAATCGGCTCTTCGTCATAAGTTATGCCGCCACGAAGAGTAAGCGCATCAGAGGCCGCATATTTAACGCCACCTGAAAAGCGCCAGGTATCTTCCCAGCTTTCATCTACAACTGAATCCTGCTGGCCGTTACCGAACTTAACCCTGAGTTCATCAAAGCGATCCCAGTTAGTCCACATAACTTCACCCAGAAGCGACCACTGATCACTGAGATTATGAATAATTCCAAAAGCCACCGACTCTGGCAAATCAACGCTGGAACTGGCACTTGTATCAGTAAATGCACCTGTTGCAGTAAGAGCTGCTGCAGCAGCCGGCACTGTAAAATCAGCATCCCCTGTCAGGGTTACATCAATTTTTGACTTGTAATTCAGCCCGAAGCGGCTTCCGTTTTGATCGTACTGGTAAGCAACACCGAGATTAAATCCCCAGCCCCAGTCATCACCTTTTACTACTGCCTTACCATCTGCAGCCTGGGGTAAAAGTCCCAGCGCACTGGCAGTCGGGAGTCCCAGCCTGCTGACAGCAATAGTTCCAAAATCAATAGCATTTGAAAGTTCTGCATCAGCATAAAGCACATTAAGCCCGGCACCAAAGGAAAGCCCGTTTCCAAAATCATATGAAAGAGCCGGAGTAATATTGACTGTCTTAAGCTCAGACTTAATAGCCTGATATCTGCCCACCCAGGTATCGGAATACTCTGTGCCCAGTCCAAACGGAGCATTTACACCCAGGCCGGCAGTCCAGCAGTCGTTTAGTTTATGTATAGCATAAAAATTCGGAACTATTCCTGTCTCCCCACCGTCAGGACCGTTTCCCCCGGCCAGCGGTGTCCCGCCTAACGCTGCTGCAATTGTTGAGCCCTGATTGGTAAATTCTGCCTGTGGTATAACAAAATGGACACCTGCTGAAACTTTTGTATCTTCAATACGTGACATGGCAGCAGGATTAAAATGTACACTGCTTCCGTCACCGTAACCGGCTGCAGCCCCTGCAAAACCGTATCCCACTCCCTCAGCACTCTGCTCTAAAATGGCAAACCCCCCGGCAACGGCTGTAAGAGGAAGAATAAATACAAATGAAATGACTGTCAGCAGCAAACAAAATTGTTTTTTCATTGCAACATCTCCTTTACTTTTACAGGCTGTTATATAGTATTCTTTGTGATTAACGGATCAAGAGTTTTTCATGAGGATAATTAGCAAGAGCGCTCGACAAACGTTGTTTGCCTAAGTCTTTGGGAAATAATTCAATGAAACTATTAGCTAATTTTGTTGTCCTGCTGGTTCTCCCGTGTATCGCTGTTGCTTCCGGGGAGGACCTCCCACAAAGCCTGTCAGTCGCCGGCAAGACTCTGTATTTAAATGGCAGCGGTTACAGAAAAGCCACTTTTTTTAAGATCAAAGTCTACCGGGCTGCTCTTTACCTGGAAAAGAAGAGCCACAACCCTGAAGAAATTATTAATTCAAAAGAGACAAAGCGCCTTGTGATGAAATTTGTGCGCTCGGTCTCGAAAAAACGGCTGCAGTCCGGCTGGCGTGACGGTTTTAGAAAAAACGCTGAAGACTATTTTGCAATTGAACAACAGATTAAAGCGTTTAACCAGATGATGCCGGATGTCTCGGATGGCGATACCATAGTTCTTACCTGGACAAACGGTGATACGGTTACAGTTACTATTAACGGCAAAAAAACTGGTGAAATCAAAAATAGCAATTTTGCCCGCGCCATTATGGCAATCTGGCTTGGTAAGAACCCTCCAAATCAGGACCTGAAAGAGGGGCTGCTTGGAAAATAGAATGAATTTCCTGAATACAATTTGTCTCGTATTTAAACTGCTCGCTGTAGTTATGCTCCTACAGGCTTCAGCACTGGCAGAAGATACCTCCTTACTTAATGATTTAAATGGCGATAAAGAAATTAAAATCCTGTGTTTCGGTGACAGTATTACAAGCGGCGTAGGTGATGGCACTGGCGTAGGGGATTTTGTTGAAAGAGCTCCTTCTGTAAGAGGGGGCTACCCCGCAAGGCTTGCTAATCTGTTGGGAGTAATTGTAACAAACGCCGGCTTAAACGGTGAAGTCTTTACCGAAGGGGGACTGACAAGACTCGTTAATATTCTGCGTTCAAGCGATGCAGATACAGTTACCATTATGGCAGGAACTAACGACGCTGTATTTCAGGTTAATTCCAGTGCATTTCAGAGAGATTTGCAGCGGGCGATAAATATCGTACATGCACTTGGGAAAAGAGTTGTTCTTATAACACTGCCTGCCCCCTGCTGTAATCACTCAGGCCTCGCGCTTTTCACTTCAACTTATACAGCAGCAATCAGAAGACTCGCTGCCCTAAACGCAATTCAACTGGCTGACATTGAGCGTGCCTGGAAATCAACCTGCAGAAACCTGAAAGAGTGTGAGCTTTATAACCTGCCGGAAGGCCTGCACCCCAATTCGCGCGGTTATAAAGTAATTTCACAGGTACTGGCAGCAACATTTCTCGGTATAGATATATTTGAACCAGAAGGGGCAGAGCTTTTAGAAGATGCCTTAGGACTTGAACACGGAACAGTAATAGTTGAATCAGATATTGTCACAATTCAGTAAACCAAACTGGTTTACTACACTACTGTTAGTACTGGCTGTTACAGGCTGCGGCGGCAGTAGCAGCCCAAAGACTGGTCTACGGGTAATTAATGCCGTGCTTGATTCTGCGCCGTTTCAGATTTCAAACGGAAGTGAAAATATTAGCTTGGGATTTGCTGAAATCAGTGAAATTATTCCAGTTAATAACAAAGAGCCTGTAAGTATTAAAGCACAGGACGGTAATTTTTCATTTAATTTAATCTTAACCGGAGAAGAAAATAGCCCCTTAATGCTTCTATATGGCTCGTCTTCTATTTCAGGAACTAAGGCTAAATTACTTGAGCACAGTGATATAAAACTGCATTCCGGCCAGGCAGCTGTAAGGATTGTAAATGCAGTTGAGAATTCAGATGAATTTAAGCTGCTGCTAAATAACGCTGCCGTAACTTCCAGCCCATTTGGCGCACCTTCTGAATTTAAAACAGTTGCTGCAGGCAACTTAAAAATTTCTGTGACCGATTCACTTACAGAAACCACAGTCTTCTCTTCGGAGATTGAGACCCCTGAGGGCCAATTTTATACTGTTGTCCTTGCCGGTGAATACAACCTGTTTTTTAAGACAGTTATAATTAAGCAACCTACCTCTTAAAATCGTACCAGATCTTATTGGCTAGCTCCTGCTCTCTGCCGCGTAAAAGCTTAATGGTAGTTCCTATATTTTTTATAAAGTACCAGTCTCCCAGGCGGTCAAACTTACGGCATGAGGTGATAATGTAGCTTCGCAACAGAATTTTATATTTTTTATTAATGCTTTTTCCATACGCCTTAAGCCTTCTGGCAAAATCAATATCTTCAGCGCTCACCAGATCCTCAGAAAATCCACCGGTGGCCTCAAATCCTTCTCTGGTAAAAAAGAACAGCCCTCCGGCTATCCGGTAACAGAGCACTATCGGTAAAAGCATAACTCCACTCAGCAAAATACCGAGAGACCAGCGCTCCGGCAGGATTAATACTCCCCCACCTACGTACCTGTCAGTATTCATAATTTTCAAAATTTCAGTAAACATATTTTCAGCTACAATACTGTCGGCATCTACTGTAATAAGTAAATTGCCCTCAGCAGCACGCAAGCCCACGTTTCTAATACGGGCCAGGTTCCTGGCGTCTTCACGGACAATCCGGCAGCCAGCCTGTTTAGCTATCTCTTCTGTCCTGTCATTAGATCTGTTTATTACTACGATAACCTCAGGCTCTATGCCGGCCAGCCTGGCTGCCTGCCAAACTGACTCAAGGCAAGCCGGAAGATATTCCTGCTCATTTCTGGCCGGAATTATAATTGAAACAGAATCAGTCATAACAGTACGGACAGGAAAAAATTCTTACCAGCCGGCGACAATCTTCTAAACCAGTGCTATAAGATTGTCTTGTTAACTTACAGCCTTCATTATAGCATGGTTGTGTTATGAGCGATAAAAGCCAAAAAGAAATCTTAATGGGTCTTCCAAGTGCCGGCTTTTCGGTAACGGTACGCCTGAAGATTCAAAACAAGCCGGGCAATTTTTTAAAGATTGTAAGTGAAATAGCAGAAAAAGAGGCATCTACAGCAGAAGTTGTGCTGCTTTACAGTGATTTTAATTATAACATTCGTGATATTACTATAAACTGTAGAAGTGAAGTACACTCGCGTCGGGTTGTTGCTGCTCTTAAAAATCTGCCAAATATAGAGCTACTTGAGTGGCGCGATGATACCTTTGAAATGCACCGCGCCGGAAAACTTGAAGTAAGAGGACGTACACTGCTTACCACAACAGACGAACTTTCACGGGCTTATACACCTGGAGTAGCAAGAGTATGTAAACAGATAGTCAAGTCACCTGCAGATGTCTTTAATTATACAATAAAGAGCAACTCGGTTGCTGTAGTTACCGATGGCAGTGCTGTGCTTGGACTTGGAAACATCGGCCCCGAAGCAGCGCTTCCTGTTATGGAAGGTAAAGCTGTGCTCTTTAAACAGTTCGCGGGTATAAATGCATTTCCGATCTGTCTTAAAACTCAGGACAGTGAAAAGATAATTGAGATAATAAAGGAGATAAGCCCTGTATTTGGCGGAATTAATTTAGAAGACATAAGTGCGCCGCGCTGTTTTGAAATAGAAAACAGACTGAGAGGAGAACTGGATATTCCCGTTTTCCACGATGATCAACACGGAACCGCTATAGTTGTACTGGCCGGCTTATATAATGCTTTAAAGATTGTAGATAAGAAACTTGAAAATATAAAAATAGTTGTAAACGGCTTTGGTGCCGGCGGAGTCGCCTGTACCCGTATGCTTTTAAATGCCGGGGCTAAAAATATTATACCGTGTGACTCTGTCGGAATCGTTTACCGGGGCCGTAAAGAGCGGATGAATCCTGTTAAAGAAGAGCTGATTCAGCTTACCAATCCGGATAATATTAAAGGCTCTGTAGCCGATGCACTTAAAGGCGCTGATGCTTTTATAGGGGTATCCCGCCCGGGGGCAATTACCAGAGATATGGTAGCGTCAATGAATAAAAACCCGATTGTCTTTGCACTGGCAAACCCTGACCCTGAAATTCTGCCCGACCAGATTAGTGATATTGCCAGAGTAATAGCTACCGGCCGATCTGATTATGCCAATCAGGTCAATAACGTGCTCTGCTTTCCCGGCCTCTTCAGGGGAGCTCTCAAAGCAAGAGCCTATGATATAACAGCAGCAATGAAGGTTGCTGCTGCTACTGCAATAGCTGAATGCGTAACTCCGGATGAACTTCACGAAAATTACATAATCCCCAGTGTCTTTAAGGCAGAAATCGCTAAAAAGGTCGCAGAAGCTGTAGAGCGTGCTGCCATACAGGATGGTGTTGCCAGAACTAAGGCTGCACGGTAGAAGTAATAATCGTAATCCCATTTCAGGATTTAAGCTTTAATATAGTAAGTCTTTCATGCTTATAGAGATATTTTATCTTATTATCGGCCTTATAATACTTGTAGCCGGCGCTGATGCCCTTATAAAGGGTGCGACAGCCCTTGCACGGTCGTTTGGAGTTTCAACGCTTATAATTGGGCTTACTGTAGTAGCTTTTGGTACCAGTGCACCGGAGCTATTCGTGTCACTAGTGGCTGCCTGGCGTGGCACGGCCGATGTAGCAGTCGGAAACGTAGTCGGAAGTAATATTTTTAATATCCTGATTGTTATCGGCCTGGCTGCGGCTTTCTCCCCGATTACAATTTCAAATGCCGTAAGAACAAGAGAGCTTCCCATTATGACCTTAGCGCTGGCAATCTTCTGGTGGATGAGCAGTGATTATCTGCTCTCCCGAATAGAGGGTATACTCCTGTTCTGCTGCATTATTGCATATCTTCTTATGAACTATTTTATAGTCAAACACAACAAAGTGGTACTGCCGGCTATTAGCGAACTTGACTTAGAGCTTCAGGAGGACGCTCCTTCCTCCACTCCGGCACTCCTGAAAAATACAGTCATGGTAATACTGGGATTGGCTGGGCTGGTTTTTGGTGCCGACCTTATGGTCGACAGTGCTACATATATAGCACGTGAGATGGGAGTATCAGAGCTGGTTATCGGTATTACACTTATAGCAGTTGGAACCTCACTACCGGAGCTGGCTACCACACTGGTAGCTGCCTACCGCGGCGAGCCGGAGCTTATTGTCGGTAACGCTATTGGCAGTAATATTTTTAATGTATTGTGTGTAATTGGAGCGACTGCCGCTGTCAGCAGGAATGCCCTGGAGGTTAATCCGAAGGCACTGGTGCTTGACTTCCCGTTTATGTTTGCTGCGTCATTTATTATGTTGCCGCTGGCCTGGTGTCTTGGAAAGGTACACAAGGTAACTGGTGTAATAATGGTTCTTTCGTACGCGGCTTATGTTTATCTTACGTTTGTTAACCAGGGTGGGGTATAAAGTTGCCGGAAATTTTGGCTGCAGTGGCACTTGGAATAGTTGAGGGACTGACCGAGTTTATTCCGGTTTCCAGCACCGGTCATCTGATTCTATTTGGTAAGGCAATCAGTTTTAACGGTGCATCAGCTAAAACGTTTTCAATTTTCATACAGCTTGGGGCAATCCTTGCTGTGGTGATACTTTACTGGCACAGGTTTCGTGCTCTGTTAATCAGCTCTCCCAATTCGCCGGCAGGGTTTAGTGGTAAGGCGGGGATCATTAAACTGCTATTAGCCTGCATTCCTGTTTTTATTAGCGGCTACTTATTTCATGATGCCATTAAAGCTCTGCTTGAACCGCTTCCGGTAGCAGCAGCTCTTATTTGTGGCGGAATTTTTATGTTAATGGTTGATCGCGGAGACAAAAATTTTACGTATCATTCTCTGGAAGAGATCTCATATAAAACCGCTTTTCTAATCGGTGTATTTCAGTGCGCGGCTCTGTGGCCCGGAATGTCGCGTTCTGGAAGCACTATTATAGGCGCTATGCTTCTCGGTGTTGAGCGCAGGGTTGCTGCTGAGTTTTCTTTTCTGGTAGCTGTACCTGTTATGGTTGCTGCTGTCGGATACGATATGCTTAAGAGCTATCACGAGTTAACAGCAGCAGATATTGATCTTTTTGCTGTTGGCTTTGTAGTTTCCCTTATAACAGCAGTTGTGGCAATTAAATTCTTTATGTCGCTTCTTAGCCGCTATACTCTAATTCCCTTTGGCTGGTACAGGATCTGCCTGGGGCTTTTTGTGCTGGGACTGCTCGGAAACTGAATACGGCGCCAGCAGCCTATCAAGCATAATTGCGCAGGCTGATCGGACAGAGAGGTGGTTATAATCTCCCGGGCCGACTATTGGCTCAAGAAAGAGATCAGCCCTGTTAAGCAGCTTCTCTGACATTCCCCAGCCGGTACCGAGCATAAGCAGGTAGGGTTGATTGTGCTCGTTATGTATTCTCCAACGCAATTCTTTAAAGCTCACCCGCCCCTCCCCCAGTTTTGCCGAGGTAGCCACAAGCAGCGGAAGTTTTCCGGTCCTGAGATCAATTTTGTGAATAGCCTCATCAAGGTCTGATACTACATCAATTCCTGAAAGCGCCTGATGGCGGGCGGGGTTGTAGCGGGCACCAAAGCCACTCTCCCAGTGGGTTTTTAATGTGCGCGCCAGCTTTCTCAGAACAGAAGAGGGGTGCGCAAAATACGCTGTATGCACCCCATAAGTTCTGGCACTACGGGCAATATCGTGAAGATCGATAAGTGTAAGTGAAGTTGTGCTTATTTTGCCCTGTTTATCAAGCATCTGGTCGTGAAGCAGCACTATGCTAAAATCCACTACTTGTTTTATCTCCGCATCATTCATCTTTAACTAAATCAGGCCTACGGACATGTGTGCGTTCCATGGCAGTAGCCCTGCGCCAGGCAGCAATCTTCTCGTGATTGCCGGAAAGTAAAACATCCGGAACTTTCAGTCCCTCAAACTCTGGTGGACGGGTATACTGCGGCGCTTCAAGCAGCGGGTAATCAGCATCACCAAAAGACTCCTCGCTTAGTGACTCTTGATTACCGATCACCCCGGGAATCAGCCTGGCAGTGGCTTCAATTAAAGCCATTGCCGGCACTTCCCCGCCCATAAGTACTACATCTCCTACGGAAATTTCCTGATCTATATAAAGATCGACAAATCTCTGGTCAACTCCTTCGTAGCGGCCGCAGACAAGAATCATTTCTTCTGAGCGGCTTAGAGACTGCGCCAGTTTTTGTGTAAGCGGTTCTCCGGCCGGAGATAACAAAATTGTTTTGGGTGCCTTCAGTCCGGCGCGAATTTTTTTAACTGCCGCGGCAAGCGGCTCAGGTTTAAAAACCATCCCGGCACCACCACCATAAGGCTCATCATCAACCTTAAAGTGTGGAGGCTCTGCAAAGTCTCTTATATTATGACAGTTAATCGAAATATGACCGGCTGCTATTGCTTTTGAGATTAGCCCGCTTGACTTAAAGCCCTCAAAGATTTCCGGAAATATAGTCAGGATTTCATAATGCAGCATAGGTTAGTGAGCAGTAATAATTACTACAGGAACGGCTATACCAGTTACGCCGAAGCGTTAAAGAACCCCTATCACAACGGCTTCCTTTTACAGGTTTATCGGCTGGCTGCACGCTCTTTACGTTTTTTTCTGAGCAGCTGAATTTTACTGCGGCGCTTCTCTTCAATACTTTCCAGATAACCCGGTATCTTTTTTCTAATTAAGGAGCGTACCAGCTCAGATGTTGTTGCTCCTCTGTCAATCCAGTGTTTTACCCTGTCTTCTTTAAGGGTCACATCAGCCGGATCAACCATCGGGTTATAGGTCCCTACAATTTCAAGAAACCTGCCATCACGGCGGCAGCTTTTATCTGCTGCTACTATTCTGTAAAACGGTCGCTTTTTCTGTCCGTGTCTTGCTAGCCTTAGTGTTACAGCCACTTTAAAATCTCCAATAAGTTACAGGCCAGGCACCCGATCTTAGTCC
>RFHI01000262.1 GCA_003696425.1 Candidatus Dadabacteria bacterium
GATAGTATAGTGTGTTCACTCGTTAGACAGTGGCTAAGTGCAAATTGTATCAGCTGATAAGAGGATGAGTAGGCCCGGCGAAAGCCGGGTGTAAAAGCAATGTACGCAGGCCTGCAATCAAAGTGCAGCCGGCAAGCTGGCTGCAAAGATCGTCACCGCCACCACCACTAGCTTTTACAAAAACTCTGACTGGCTGCAACTTGGTCACGGGTTTACTAAAAAAAACTTACCCCGATAATTAAAATATAACAGGATCTTAACCGATCAATCCTGGCCTTACCGTCGACGCAGCCGGCTACGTCTAGGCATTTTATTCTTTAACGTTCTTAACTTAATCCAATAGTCACTTATTAGCCTGCAAGCAATGACTGATAGATCCCAAGCGTTTGATCATCAAAACAGACAAATACGACCCTGGATATACTTTTACACGACCGCAACCTGTCAATAACGGTTGAGCAGGCAATTTCAGCTGCCTGTTCCGGCGGATAGCGGTATGCCCCCGTACTAATCGAGGGAAATGCTATTGAACTAAGGCCGTTTTTTTCAGCCAGAGCCAGAGAATTGCGGTAGCAGGAGGCCAAAAGCTCAGCCTCCCCCCTATTGCCTCCGCTCCAAACTGGTCCAACCGTATGAATTACCCATTTCGCCGGCAGATTATATCCCCTGGTAATTCTGGCTTCCCCGGTCGGGCATCCTCCTATTTTCTTACACTCTTCCAATAGCTCAGGGCCGGCTGCGCGGTGAATAGCGCCATCTACTCCGCCACCACCTAGCAAGCTGGTATTGGCAGCATTTACAATTGCGTCCACATCGAATGTGGTTATATCACCTTTTACTGCCTCAATTGTTTTATTGACCATCACAGTTATTATTTTTCAACAGAAATTATCTTGAAGAACTCATTTCTGGTTAAAGAATTTTTCATAAAAGCACCGCGCATAGCGCTGGTGACCATTGAGCTGGACTGATTGCGAACTCCGCGCATCATCATGCACAGGTGATAAGCTTCAACCACACAGGCTACTCCAACAGGGTTTAAAATTTTGTCAAGCGCCTCCACAATCTCCCGTGTAAAACGCTCCTGTACCTGAAGTCTGCGGGCGAATGATTGTACTATCCGTGGAATTTTGGAGAGCCCTATAATCTTTCCGTCAGGCACGTAGGCGACATGAGCATAACCATAAAATGGTAAAAGATGATGCTCGCAAAGGGAATAAAACTCTATCTTTTTAACAACGATCATCTCGGAGCACTTTTCTTCAAAGATGGCTCCATTTACTATCTCATCAAGGCTTTCGTTATATCCGCTGGTTAGCTCGGTTATCGCACGGGCATAACGTGCCGGAGTGCGGATTAAGCCCTCTCTCTCGGGATCTTCGCCACTAAGCCTTAAAAGTTCGCGGCACAGATTTTCAGCAGCTGAAATTCTTTCACTCATGGGCCTTAGATACCATTAAGTGGCTGCAGCTGCAAACTTATCACCACCAATCAAATTAACCGGCAGATTGTAAAGATCGGTCACATGGTCTAAATTCAAGGCATGCATGTACTGGCAGCTGAGTCAATTACTAAAAAATACGATGGACGAAAGGTTGTAGATTCTGTCTCTTTATCTGTTAAAGCAGGTGAAGTTGTCGGGCTTCTTGGGCCAAACGGAGCCGGCAAAACTACGTCTTTTTACATGTGTGTCGGGCTGATAGCACCAGATGCAGGTAAGATAATTCTTGATACCAATGATATAACCACAGAACCTATGTACCGCAGAGCCAGAATGGGAATCGGATATCTTCCACAGGAGCCTTCTGTCTTCAGAAAACTTACCGTTCGTGAAAATATCCTTGCAATTCTGGAAACAATGCCGTTTAAAAATGATCAGGAGCGCCTGGAACGACTTGAAGAGTTGCTGAATGAGCTTGGCCTTACAACTGTGGCAAACAGTGTTGCCAGCGCTCTCTCTGGAGGAGAACGCCGTAGAGTCGAGATTACCCGGGCACTGGCCCGTTCTCCCAAGTTTATATTGCTGGATGAACCCTTTGCAGGAATCGACCCGATCGCAATTAAGGATATTCAACAGATAGTAAAGAGCTTAAAAGAAAAAAATATCGGCGTACTTATTACGGACCATAATGTTCGTGAAACTCTTGGTATTTGCGACAGGGCTTATATCTTAGTAGATGGGAAAATCCTGGTTGAAGGAACTCCCGACCTAATAGCCAGTAGCAAGGAAGCTCAGCGCTACTACCTGGGTGATGACTTTGCTCTCTGATATATTTTACAGGGATAATAAATTGATAAGGTAAGAGCGGATCACGCTTACATCAAAGTGACCGTAAACGTCAAAGTCTACGAATTTTAACACGCATTTTTCATGAGAATCCGTCACGAAAGGCGCAATTTTAAGCCTGGCTTGGACTAAACAAGCGCAGGCATACTGGAGTATGGCTGCCACAGTTCAACGGTCAACCACAGTGCCAGTTAACCGATTAAGCTGTCTACCAACATCTTCCCCCCGTTAGCCAAGGCTTCGGTGATATAACGCTCTAATCTTAAGCCATAATGGGAACTTAGTTCAACGTAAGCTACTACACCTTTTCGAAGCCAATTGACCCCGTCTTCAATATCTAGTAATAATTAGCAAATTTAGCTTTTTATTAGAAATGGAGTCATATCGTGAGTGAGTATCATTTTACATCAGAATCAGTCTCAGAGGGACACCCGGATAAAATTTGTGATCAAATTAGCGATGCTGTTCTGGATGCTCATCTGGCGGAAGATCCAAACAGCAGGGTTGCCTGCGAAACTATGGTAAAAAACAGCGTAGTAGTACTGGGCGGTGAAATAACTTCTGAAGCAAAAGTCGATTATGAAAACATCGTTAGAGAGGTTATTCGCTCGATAGGTTATGATAGCGCGAAATTAGGCTTTGACTGCAATTCATGTGAGATCATTCAATTTATTAACCAGCAAAGTGCTGACATCAGCCAGGGTGTAAATGAAGGCGAAGGCGCTTTTAAAGAACAGGGTGCCGGTGATCAGGGACTTATGTTCGGATTTGCCTGCAATGAAACCGAACAACTTATGCCACTTCCAATCCTGCTTTCACACCAACTGGTTCAGGAGCTGGCCAGACAACGTAAAAACGGTGAAGTTTCATATCTCGGACCGGATTCTAAGGCGCAGGTAACAGTTGTTTATCGGGATAACAAACCAGCAGAGGTTTCTACTGTCGTGCTCTCTACCCAGCACAGCGAAGACGTTGATCTTAAAACTCTTGAAGAGTTCGTCATAAATAACGTTGTAAGAAGAGTAATTCCTGCAAGTTACCTTACAGCGAAAACCCGTTTTCTTATTAACCCGACAGGACGTTTCGTGATTGGCGGGCCGGTTGGTGATTGTGGGCTTACGGGTAGAAAGATTATTGTTGACACCTATGGTGGCTACAGTCGACACGGTGGCGGAGCCTTTTCAGGAAAAGATCCAACTAAAGTAGACCGTTCTGCTGCATATGCAGCCAGGCACATTGCTAAAAATATAGTAGCTGCTGAAATTGCCAAAAAGTGTGAGGTGCAGCTTGCTTATGCGATAGGAGTTGCTGAACCTGTATCGGTATTGGTCGATACTTTCGGGACCGGAATCGTTGAAGACTCAAGGATTGCAACGGCTGTAAAAGAGATTTTTGAACTTAGGCCACGCGGTATTATTGAGAGCCTGGATCTTTTAAAACCGATCTACAGGCCTACCGCCGCCTATGGCCACTTTGGCCGTGAGCCTGGAGATTCCGGGGAATTCAGCTGGGAGCGCACCAACAGAGTGGAAGAGCTCAAACAGGCTCTGGCTTAAGATATGCGGGCGGTTGCGGGTGCCATTGTGAATATACCGTATTAAATGAATATGAAAAATATTTGTACCCTGGGTTTTTTAATTGCATGTTTCGCACTGAATTCATTTGCCCAGGAGCGGGCTAAGGAGCCTACAAACATGAAACTTGCAAGTCCAGCCTTTAAAATGAACCAAAGAATTCCAATCCAGTATTCGGGAACAGGTAAAGATATTTCCCCGGCGCTTCATTGGTCAGATGCGCCTGATAATGTCCGTGAATTCGCTCTGATCGTTGATGATCCCGACGCACCCGGAAAAACGCCCTGGGTTCACTGGGTAGTTTACAAAATCCCTGCCTCTTTAAACAATCTCCCGGAGGATCTGGCCGGAAATAAAAAGTCCCCGGAATTAGCATCGATACTGGAGGGGAAAAACTCGTGGGGAACAATAGGTTACCGTGGCCCTCTGCCTCCTCCCGGGCATGGAGTCCATCATTACCACTTTAAACTGTATGCCTTAAGAGAGCCTTTAAAGGTTAGCTCAGGACTAAGTGCAGCTGAACTAACAGCTCATATGCAAGGACTGATTCTGGCAGAGGCAGAACTGATAGGCACTTTTGAGCGCTGACAAGAGCTTTGCTTATAATTCGCCTAAATTCCTTTTTATAATCAACAGATTCCGGCTATAGCGATAGGTTCTGTCAAAAATCTATAAAAATATCAGTATAATATGCCGATAAAAAGAGTGTGTATATTTCTTGCATAAAGTCGGCGCTCATAACATCAAAAGATATGATAGAATGTTGTTAGGCGGTTATTTAAAGGTTATGTCCGGATGGCACTGGAAACCAAGTTAGTTCAAAAGCTTAGCCAATCTCTCTTAATGACTCCGCAGCTTCAGCAGGCAATCAAACTGCTGCAGCTTGGAAGACAAGAATATATAGAAGCAATTCAAAAGGAGCTGCTTGAAAACCCTGCCCTGGAAGAGGTTAACGAAGAAGCAGAACAGGAGGGGCGCAGCAAAGAAACAGCCGGAGACAATAAAAATAGCGACAATTCTCTTTCGGATACTGTTCCCGAGCCGGAACTGACCCCTGAGCCGGTAAAAGATGAAGCCCCGATTGCCTGGGAGGACTATCTGGAAAGTTTTTCAGACTATCGTGGAGCTGCCACTCCAAAAGGTACTGTAAATTACGAAGACCGGCCCTCACTTGAAAATGTAGCCAAAAGCGGAGAAGACCTTATTGACTATGTCATCTCCCAGATTCGCATGGCTGATATTGAAAAAGAGGATCAACCTATTGTTCTACAGGTTATAGGAAATCTTGATAAAGACGGATATCTTTGCAGCAGCTACGAGGAAATTGCTGAGGCGTGTGGATGCACAGTCAGCGATGTTGAGCGTGTAATGGAGATATTTAAATCAATTGACCCGCCCGGAGTCGGAGCCCGTGACTTAAAAGAGTGTTTGTTGATCCAACTTGATAATATGGGTTTGGGAGATGGGCTTGAAGCCAGAATAATCAGCAACCACATGGAAAAGCTTGAGCGCCGCAAATACGACCAGATTGCCAAGCTGGAGCAGGTGGCGCTGGAAGAGGTCTATCAGGCTGTCATGGCAATTCAGAATCTAGAACCACGGCCGGGCCGCGCCTTCGGCACTGACACTGCGCGTTATATTATTCCTGATATTTACGTTTACAAAGTTGGCAACGACTGGGTGATCACTTTAAACGAAGATGGTCTGCCTAAACTGAGGATAAGCCCCTACTATCTGACTCTACTTAAGCAAAAGAGCAAAGAGGACTCTGAAAGTGCTGAATATCTTCAGGATCGTCTTAAAGCTGCTTCCTGGTTGATTAAGAGCATTCACCAGCGTCAGGCAACTATCTATAAAGTTACTGAAAGTATTGTAAAATTCCAGAAAGATTTCCTCGAGCATGGTATTGAGCATTTAAAACCGATGGTACTTAAAGATGTTGCCGAAGATATCGGAATGCATGAATCTACTGTAAGCCGGGTAACAACCAATAAATATGTGCATACCCCACAGGGAGTTTTTGAGCTTAAATACTTTTTCACTACCGGCATCAAGACAGCCGATGGTGATATATCATCATCC
>RFHI01000263.1 GCA_003696425.1 Candidatus Dadabacteria bacterium
CACCTGCACTGTTACAATCTTATCAACATAATTATCGGGAATCAGATCGAAACGCCAAGTTGGTAAATGATAAATTCCTCTTGAATTATCATCTAATACGGTTGACGTTGGGTCCACTACATAATCATAAAAGGGACGATCTGTGACACTATAATATAAATGCTGTAAGCAGTATGATTTCGGAATTGCGTCAACACCAATATACACCAGCTGTTCATCTTCCAACTGACTTAACAGATTAGCCTGTCTCCCATTGCCAGCACCAAAATCAAGTATCCTCTTACCGACCTGTGGTCCAGGCATTGGATAAGCATTCATTAATATATAATCCTGAGCATTATTTCTTGCTATAGCATCTCGATGTTTTTCAAGATCATACTGCAAGCCAAAAGTTTTAAGCAGTTTGCTGTCAAAATCGTTTGATTTTTGAATTAACGGCTCTACCAAGCTGCTCGGGAAGTAATCAGGCTTGGGACTCAAGGACCAGTTAAACCAGGGGATAAACTCTTTGGGCCCATTAAATGTAAAGAAATCTACCGGTAAATTCTTTTCTGCATTTTCAGGCTTCGGGCCAGCGTGTTCCTGATACGGCCAGCTTGAAATCCAGGGCTTATTGTATTCAGGCGTATCACGATCATATGCAGCCTTAAATAACTCAAAAATATTCTCAACATATCGCATCTGATAATACTCCAAAATTCATAGCAAAATCTTGTAATGCCTATCACATTCAACATCGTACTCAGCAAACAACCGGTCCCACCACTGGGGGGGGTGTATACATTGATGCGTTGGGTCCCATGCTTTCATTCTACGTAACTCTTCTTTTGTTTCACCGCAGCCTATTTCAAAAAAAACTTTTCCAGTCGAAACTCTAATAAACTCTGCAATGACAGCTCTGATTTTGTTCTCCGGTACATGCGGCAACATATCTTTAGCAAAAACGAAAGCAAAGAAATTGTCCGGAAAAGGCAACTTCTCAGCGTTGCCTACTTTAATTTTATCGGACACCTCAGGATGCGCACAACTTACGGCATACTGGCTGGTATCAATACCATATACATCAAAACCCAGCCTTTTAAACTCGACTAGCACATAGCCTTTAGCACAACCAACTTCGAGAATGCGATCTCCTTTTTTAAGTCCATAATGCTCTGCTATTCTCGTGGCAGCAACCTTAAAGCGACCATCATAACTATACCCGCCATACCCAATGCCCAAATCAGGATTATCGAAATAATCGTAACCAAATCTACAATAATCATCTGTAGCAGCACTATCAGAATCGACGGATTCTAAAATAGCAATGCGTTCTTTTTGCGAACGCTTAGGTATGCCACTTCCAAAAAAATCAATAATCATGCTAACACCAATCTCAAACCACTCACGCCAAAAGAGTTTTTAAGTATTTGATTAACGGCACCCTTTGGATCGGCTGTTTATTCCCTAAAATTTTTACTGCCATAGCCCCAATACTGTTGCCAATGACCCCAACTATCTCGGGAGCCACTCCTCGCGCTACCAGCGGGGAAGTAATTGCTAAAAAAGCATCTCCAGCGCCGGTACTATCGACAACCTCCTCTGAAAAAACAGGGGTCTGGTAAAATTCGTCTTTATCACGTGAATAAATCAGCGACCCGCTTGCTCCCTGCGTCACTGTGACCACCTTCGCTTGGAGATCCTGGCTTACCCTGCGCATCAATATATCCAGCGGTCCGTAGCGATCGGAGTAAGCAAGACGAATTTCCTCCTGATCTATGCATACATAATCTGCCTTAGGATATTTTGATATAAGATTGTAACCTGTATTAGCGCTGTTAGTTTGCGCATTTACTGCCAGAAATCTGGCCCGCGCAGATATCAGTTCAATTAATAAACCATCCATAAGCCCGTGGCCAAAATCAGCTACCAGCACAAGATCAAACTGATCTATTACCCTGTCAATGTGTTCAGCCACTTCTTTTGACTCTTCTCGCGTAAGTGGTCTGTTATCAACAAAGCTTAACTCAAAAATTTTGCTGTATCTAAAGCGCTCAATAAAGCGGCGTTTAACAGTTGTCGGTCCACTTGTCCGATCAAAAAAGCGGCATTCAACAGAATCGCCAAGTCCAGATTTAATGAAGTCTCTATAATCCTTTTCGGGGCCAAGCACCGATACAAGACTGGGATTTTCGCAGAAGTCGGATATATGCCGCGCAATGGCAAGAACTCCGCCGGTATGCTGCTCTTTTGCTAGATATCTGGCATTTAGCGCAACTGATTTTGATGCCTGCCCCATTACATGACAAAATACATACTCATCAACAATAACATCCCCAATTATAAGAACCTTTAAATCGCGAATTAAATCAAGAGTTCGCACAATTTCACCAGCCGTATACTTGTTGCGAAACCGTCGTAAAAAGGTGCTGGCCTCTTCAGGTAAAGTAGGAAGATGTCCATTCAGCAAATTTGAAGAACTGAAAGTTATTTCATCAGTAAAATGAATTCTACCACCGACTTCTTCAATTGCTTCTTTTTCAGCAATAATTCCACCGGTTATATCATCTTCTGGTTTTGAGTAATCACTTCCCTTTACATATACGTCCGGTTTCAGCAGTCGAATTGTTTCAACTGCTGTCGGCCACTTATTAATTGCTACGTAATCAACAGTTGCAAGAGTAGAAAGAAATTCAGCTCTTAACTGTTCGTTAAAAACCGGCCTGTCGGGACCTTTATTTACATAGCGATCAGGGGTGAGTGTCACCACCAGAATATCCCCTTCGCGGCGTGCCGCATCGAAATAGCGGATATGGCCCGGATGCACCAGGTCAAAGACGCCGTGAGCATGTACAATTACCTTACCCTCTGCCCGGTGAGTACTTATAATTTTTGCCAGGTCCTCAAGCGGCTTGACTTTCTGTCTGGATAATTCGCTGCTGCTAAGTTGCATTCAGTATTAACACGTCCCTTGTTAATAACCGGTTTTATTGTACTCCAAAGGTTCTGCTTGACTATAGAATTAGATGCTTCCGGGGGAGTTTTTAGATTCCCGGAACATGGCGTGTTTTCAGTAAAATAACCTGAGCTATAGCTTTTTAAAACTGTGTTATTTGCAAATTTTCAAATGGTGCAGGGTTGCCGGCTAATTTTCAAAATCCCTTACAAAAAGTTCCTGCTTTAAATATACAAAGCGGGGAGAAAGCGGCGGCAAGTTGCTGGCATCATTAAAGCGGGTATCGTAGTCCCAGTTCCGGTTGGGGGCGGTGTACTGCGGACTGCCATAAACCCAGGCGCCATTTACATGACGGGGTGTGTTAAGGCTTACAAACGAACCGAGATAGAAAAGAGTTTTGCCACTCCACTTTTCGTGAAAACGCGGATAGTTCTCCAGCCCTCCGTTATAACTGCCAAGATCCTGGCCGCCAGTACCTTCAAGATTTCCGGTACTGTCCGTTCCTGCCAGCACTGCCGTATAAACCGTTGTGTCGGATGCAACTCTGCTACTAAGAGTCAACTGGCTGTTACTGTCACTCCAGCTGTTAGATAAAACATTAAATGAATCAGCCAGTATAGCAGCCGGTTTCCAATTTATGGCGTTATAATCCCCAAGAGTATAGATAGCCTGATCTGTTACTATAGTAAGACCTTTAATCTCAGGTGCACCAGGCACATTGGCAGCCAGCTCAGCTGCATTTCTTATTCTAACTCCATATGAATTTGCAGCTGATGTGGCATCAGGCCCATCAATTGATAAATGAAAGACCAGTCCACCTTCGCTATCGTCATCCAGCGTTTTAGCGCCCTCCATAATGTTTTTCAGGTGCAAACAGTTAAGTAGTGCCTGTAAATCAACCTCAAGAAGCCTGATAAACTTACCTTCTCTATTATTGTAAAACGGATTTGCATCAGACGGTGTTTTGACTCCAACAGCACGGCCATTTATCTGCCCGGGACAGGAGGCAGAGTGTAAATTATTAGTTGCAGCTGTATCAACTGAATTGTCAGCTTTTCTTACTTCAACCCCTGTCGGCGAATATGTAGTATCTATATTGTTTCCTGGATCGGTTAGCCGCAAAACTAACCTAAGATCAGCCTTATCCCAGTAAACCTGCCCGGGTTCAGGATCAAGCGCTTCCGGTTCCGGTACGGCAATCTCATCAACGCCTATCATAATCATACCGTTCCAGGCTGCCACATCCGACTTACCAACTTCTGTACGCACACTGCACCCCGGTACAAGTGCCTTAGGCACTGCCGGATCCTTAACTGTCACCGGCTTGGCTTTACAGGTGTTATTATTTTTCCTGCCCCTGAACAGTCTCCCTGCAGTTGACACCTGGCCATCAATATTAAGAGCTGTGTTGGCATTTAAATAAAGATCTCCATTAGTATGAATAGGACCAGACAGGTTCATTGTCGGGCCGGGCAAAATCTCAAGATCCTTGTCGTAAAAAGCAGTAAACTGAAAAAGCGGAACCAGCCTGCTTTTAAAGCGCAGCTCAAGATTGGCTGTAAGTCTTCCCTCTTTATCGATGGCCCGCGAAAAGGCCGTATAGCGGTACTCCTGGGCATTCAGGTTCTGATATAGCTCACCGGGGGGTATGCGGGTATTAATAGGATTAGACGGATCTTCAGTAAGGTAAGTGTAAACTGTCTGATTATCAAAGCTATATGACTTACAGGCATAATCTCCACTGCCCTGATTTGTTCCTATACAGGGATCATCTGCAAGCGGTGCCGTCCCGGAGGGTCGGTTATATCCAATGAATATGTTTCTTACCTCCTCAGCTCTTACATTTAATCCAGCTTCAGCAGCGTAAAATCCGCGTGTACTTTTCCCGCTGTACCCGGTGGTCTTTAACTCAACTTTTGTTGCCTGCACGTAAGCACCCAGAAGAGCCAGAAGAGCCAGCATCATAAAGAGTGTAGAAACCATAATTATCCCGGACTGATTACTTCGCATAATCTGCTGCCTTAATTAGATAATATATTCCTCGGGAAAAACTCTGCAGTGGCTGATCTTGCAATACTGTTGCCGCGGTATGACGCGTCTCCCAGCAGGGTAACTCTTATGGCCTTTAGAGCCGTCCAGTCATCATTTGAGCCAAATGCCTGTTTTACAGTTCCATCATTTTCAATTGCGCTTACCTGAAAATCCTCAATGCCGTAAACTATTCCCTGCGGCGCTGAGAAATCGCTGTTTTCTATAAGCTCAAGCACATCGCCGTTTAAACGAAAGCGCCACTCTTCCAGAATATAAATTGCTGTTGCGGCTGAGCTGTAGTTATTTGCCCAGCTACCATCTTTGCGGTGAATCGAAAGTTCAAATCCATTATCTGACTCCGAATCATAAGTAAAAAACTCTCCAAGGCCTGACGACGCATCGTATATATATGCCTTTACCTCTTGTGCTTCAGACTGCAGACGATAGTCGCGCCAAACCGAGTAGTTATGCGTATTATCGCTATATATGCAGCCGGGTGTAGTGCCGGAGGTTGCAAATAAAACATCCTGCACCGTACTTCCAGCTGCCAGATCTACGCACAGTTTAAGCACTTCATCTTTAAGGTTTCTTCTTATAATCAGCTCATCAGGGCCTGCCTGGCCATCAATTATTTCAATAGCGGTAAAAGAAGCTGATAGATTTTCTCCAGCCTCTCTCACGTTAAGTCCCATAAAATCAAGTGCAGCTCGCAGGTTTTGATTTACTTTAAGGCGGGTTGAATCTGTTTCATATAACTCTCTGTTTGAGATAGTGGTACTGACAGCCATTCCCAGAATCAGCATGCCAAGCGCCATGGCCACAACCATTTCAATCAGGGTAAAGGCTGTTTGGGCATGCAAACTCAGCTTCATACCATCTGAAGTACCCATTAAAGAAGCATCCTTATCTGAGACGGGTATAAACTGTCTCTGTGTTAAAGTAAGTTTTATTTGCCGCTGTAACCTGAAGGGCAATGTGCCTGGTTTTCGATGTACAATATGAAGCTCTCAGACAATAAGAGGTAATAATAGTAAAATTTTTCCCGCCAGCTGAGACAGTTTCAGTTGAATCGCCTGAAAGCGGCAGATTCTCTGGATTTTCGAGTCTTAAACGATCCATCACCATCTGAGCAGCTGCAGCTGCAAGTGTTTGCGTGTGTGTCTCGTTATTAAAATGCGAATGCAGTGCAAATGATGGCACCAGCCCGCTGGCTACTATGCTAATCAGAGCAAGCGATGCCAGAACCTCGATTAAAGAAAAGCCACTTTCATTTTTCATTGATACCTCACAGCTCCTGCTAAAAAAAGTTCCACTTGCCGTGTATTCCCGGCAGTATCAGAAATTTGAAACTGAAGTGCCTTCTCAGGCATTCCCCGGCCACTAATACAGACTGACCAGTTTACACTCTCTAGGTGTGTCCCATCTGGCAGGTTAAACTTGAGCGAGTTATCACTAGTCCAACTCGTGGCTGAGCAGTTCTTGGCTGATTCTGCGATTATTACATTTTCTGATAGAGGCCTTATTCGATATGCCGATGTAGTTGATATTGCCCTGGCTCTTACCTGCTTAAGATATGAGGCGCTTAAAGCAGCTGAATTTTTTAAGGGATCATCCAGCTCCTTGATGTTAAAAAGGGCCACTCCCATCAAAACACCCGAAAGGCTTAAAGTGACCAGTAGTTCTAGCAGGGTGAACCCTCTATCAGAGCCGGAAAACATTTTTCACCAGAGACGCTTAAAATTTAAAAGAGCCGTAAAAACTATCGCCAACAGTAAAACAGGCAAAAGAGATGCCAGCATAAAGCGCGGACTATATCTACCTGAAACTACTTAAAAAAGCGCTGAGAGCGTGGTAATAAAAGGCGCGGACTATCCAGCAGCAGTAACAATAAGTGCGCAAATAATGTCAAAGCGGATACAATACAGCGATACCTTCGCCGGCCGTTTTGGCATCTAAAAATTATAGAGCATAATTAATAAGATAACTTATTAATCTGCCGATAATACTTATAAACGTGATTTTTAATCGGACCCGAGTTGAGAAAACGGAGACAACCACAGGATAAAAAAGCAGTTTCCTTTAAAAAGCCACTCTCTGAAAAGGTTGGTAATGTCGGAATAGTGCTCTCAGGGGGCGGATCACGGGCAGCCTACCAGGTAGGAGCTCTGAGAGCGCTGGCGCCTTATCTTAAGTTTGGAGCTGACCCAATCACGGTAGTAGTAGGAAGCAGTATCGGAGCTGTAAACGGCCTTATTCTGGCAGCCTGCCTGAGGGACGGAATTAATGAAGCTGTTATAACTCTTGAAAACCTCTGGCGAAAACGCACTTTCAGAAATACCTTTAGTGGCTCACCCTCTACTGCTTTTTTTAGAGCGGTCAAAATGGCGATTCTTCAGTACATGTCTCCCGGCCCTAATCCCACCTCAGATGCTATTTTTGATCCCACCCCTTTAATGCGAGAAGTAGATGATGCTATTCGATACCACGGCGGGTTGTTACCTGAGCAGCGTCACTCTGATCTTGAAGCAGTAGGTGTAATGACTACTGTAG
>RFHI01000264.1 GCA_003696425.1 Candidatus Dadabacteria bacterium
CTTACCAGGCAGTTACTTAATATTACTTCTGGTAAAAATATATTAAGAAGGAAAGCATTTATACCAGATTTGGCCTTTATATCAACCTGAAGGCATAAAATTGCATGATACAGGGTATTACGTTCACAAAAATTTAAAAACATAAAAAGTCGGTTATTTCAGGGTGTTATAGAATTATAGGCGTGAATCAGCAAAATCCCGGAAGCAGCAAGCCCTTTACAGCAGATAAGATTTATGAGAGGGTCACGCCTTAACGGTAAAAATCATTAACTTAACGGGGAGTTATGAAAAAAGCAGGCGCTATTATAGCTATATTCTGCCTTGGGCTGGCCTGCACGGTCCCGGCCACAGCTTTGGCTCAAAATGTCTATTGCGCCGAGGTTATGCCTGCCTGTGATGCCCTTGGAAATCCGCTGGCACCGTATGACCAGGGGCCGTGTGCTGCTTACTATGCCCGTGCCTGCGCAATTGAGAAAGCCAGACAGGCTTCCAACCAGCAGCTTAAATGTGAAGATACTAATGCCAGGCTTAAAGCCAGATTGCGGAGGCTACTTAAGCGCCGGCGGCGCAGAGGCTGCGGAAATAAACACTAGGCGTACCCTTTGAACATCCCTATGCCACCTTGCTTACCGGAAAGGTTATGGTGTCATGTCTTCCGGTTTTTTTGTTTAACGCATCCAAACGTAAAACGTCTCACGTAAACGGCCACGTCTACGAATTTTATTTCTTCCTGGTAGCTTCGCACCAGTTTGGGGGCGTACATACGTATACGTCGACGTAACCGTAAACGAAAACACGTCCACGTAGACGGCAGGTTTGCTTGATTATTGATTATCAGCAGTAGATTCGCAGAAATTCAAGTTTGGCGGGAAGCTGTGCCCGACCAGTCGGGCACAGAAACAAAGCTCGCTGGTCAAAGATAAATGTGCAGCCAGTAAACTGGCTGCATTCTTCAGGCAGCTTTACGCTCCTCCTGCTCATCCTGATCGCCGTACTTCTCAGCGCGCCTTCGCAGAGACTCATCCAAAAGCTTTTGTAAGCGGGAATTATTTTCATACTTATGAAATTCTTCCTCAAAGTATCTGAACTTCTCAGGGGCGAACTGAATCAACCGTTCCGGCATCAGGTGGTATTCAGCAAACGATTCAGCCCAATCTTCCCAGGGATTGGTGCGGCTATAAGTTATTAAGCTAAACGGAGCATAACTGTCGTGTGAATAGAGTATGCCCTGATTATATATAAGAGTTATCTCTTCGCCATGATGTTTAATTGGCACGCCCAGCGGATAAACTTCACCATCAAGTATTATGGCCATGTGATCAGAGGTAAACTCCCAGCGCTCAGGATCGATTGCCTTCCACCCTGATAGCTCCATGTAGCCTTCAAAGTCATAGCGGGGATCACCACTTCCGAGCTTTAATCCGTCAGGGTTGTGTTCATCAACAAAAATATCATTCTCGCCGAGCTGCACCCCGTGCCCTATCTCATGTACCAGTGTTACAACAAGCGAGCTCTGACCTGCGTATGTCTTTGAAACATAGTCATTATTTACTGCAAAATTTGCTATCCGAATCAGACCGTTAGGGAACCTCTGCCCCATGACATACTCTCCCAGCGAATCGACCCGCTGAATTTCCGTCAGTAGTGGCGTTGTAAGTACAAGGCCTTCACCCAGAGTATCAAGGGCAAGCTTTACGTCTTTAATTTCCTCAATAGTCCACTTTGCTCCCGGTCCCCAGAAGTCAGGCTCCTGATGCGTAAGCGCTACCCCGTACTGCCGTTCAATTGAGCTCTTAAGTGTCATGAAATTTACAAGCTCTATTAAATCTTCCGGCGATTTAACCAGCTGCTTCTCTGCCCGCAGGTACTCAAGATTATATAGTGCAGTACCGAGAAAATCGCGGGCGGTACGTGTATCAGCTAACTCACTATCACGTGCTATTCTTGCCCACTCCTCAAGAGCCTGTTCAAGATGTTCCAGGCTCTTTTCGATCTGCTCAACAGAAGCACTTTGAGCAAGCTCATCCGGAAAGTTTATGTTCCTTATGGTTCCTGCAATTTCTGCCAGGGCAACAAGCTCTCTTACCGTTGCGTTTTGTGTAGCAAGCAACTTATCTTTGCCAACAGCTTTAATAATATCCGTTATCTCATTAAGATCTGCGGCACTTTTAATTACAGTCGAAATATTATCTGTTAGTGCGCTATCTGAGAGCATACTCTCTACCAGAGCAGCTCTTTCCCCGGCTTCGGCAAAGTGAAAGATATTATTTAACTCAGTTTTAGCGTATTCTGATATTTCAGGATTAACCTTTATAGCTTTTATAACCGTTTCCATAAGTTTTATTCTATCCTCCGAATTAACATATGCCAGCACTCCCAGAAGCTCTTCATCAGTGCGAAGAGGATCTGTGTAATACTGACGCAACCTTTTATCTTTTAAACCTGTTGCCAACTCATAAAGACTGGCGCGAATTAGCGCAGCTGTTAGCGTTTTAGCCTGCAGTTGATCTATTGTTCTTGCTATAAGTTCAGGAGTATCAACTGCTGTAGCGTCCTGGGCTGCTGTAAAAAATTCAGCAGCTTCTGGAGGAGAAAGGGCCGCTCCGTACTCAATATTTTCAAGTACTGCAGTTATAAGAGAGTCAGCTGCAGGAATTTTCTGAAGCACTAAAGCAAAAATTCTGCCTTTTTCCCGGGCCGAGGCATAGGAGAGAACCCAGCTGCTTAAATGTTCAGCAAGTTTATCTGTCTCAATGTTTACCTGATAGCCTCTAGCAAGTTTATCAATAATGTCGCGCGCCATAGCGTGCGAAATTCTCCGGTTAAATTCTTCGAAGGCATGTTCGCTATCTGCGCTCTTATAGCCCGCAGAAATAGTTTGATCACTGAGATCTACCACTCTAACTACCGGCGGCCGATCGTGTACCGGATCTCCTTTAATATCATCAGGAACTATTGCCTGATTGAGATCTGTATGTAACATCTCCGTTCCCCCAAAACCTGGTAACCACTTGCCTGATCCCCCAGAACTCAGGAGTGTGCGAACCTGCTACCTCAATAATTTGTATGTGCGAAAAGCTTCTAATGCGATGAAAAGCTTAAGATGAAATGAACCGATAAAACCTGAAAAATTAATATTGAAACCGGGTGCCACCAGGTGGAGTGTGGTGGCACCACGAAAAAAAAACCTGGTAACTTCATAAAACCTGGAATTTTGATGCTATAAGCTAGTGGTCGATTCGTTGGCAACGCTTAAAAAACAAAATGGAAATGTCGAAAAAATACATAATGCCTCTGGGAAGTTGTGTATCTTCAGTGCCAACAGCAGCAAAAGTTTACAAAAAGCTTACAGCGCTGTGACAGATTTGTTACATGCGCTCTCTGCTTAACCGGGATGAAGCCGGAATGTTCCCAACAAAGACATTCGGTAAGCCAGCAGATTAGGTAACCGCCGTTTTGTCACTCCTGATACAGGCTATCAATCAAATCGCGGTATTTCTTAACAACTGCTTTACGCTTCACCTTAAAGGTAGGCGTAAGTAAGCCGTTTTCAACAGTAAAATCCTCGGAAAGAATGGCAAATTTTTTGGCAGTCTCAAAGCTGGCTAGCGTCCGGTTGACCTTCTCTATCTCATTACCGATTAATTCTTTAACAGCAGGATCCTCTTCTAATTTATCCTGAAGACTTATACCGTTCTTGGCTGCCCAATCTTTAATAACATCAGGCAGCAGCGTTACCAGCAGGACGCAATATTGCCGATCGTCACCGTAAATTACTACCTGGGATATATATGGCGATGATTTAAATTTTTCTTCTACAATCTCCGGTGCAATCTTTTTACCGTATGAGGTTACAATTATCTCTTTTTTTCTACCCTCAATGGTGAGATATCCATCCTGGTCAACGGAGCCGAGATCTCCAGTATGAAACCAGCCTGAGCTATCCCAGGCTGCTCTAGTAGCCTTCTCTCGTTTGTAGTAGCCCATGGCCACGTTCGGCCCGCGGAAAAGAATCTCCCCATCCGATGCTATTCTCATTTCAATATCCGGCGCCAATACGGGCCCGACGGTGCCAATCTTCTTTCTGCCAAGTCGGTTGACATTAGTGGCCACACAGGTTTCTGTAAGGCCATAACCTTCAAGGATTTCAATCCCAAGAGCATCAAAGAACCTGGCTACATCCGGACTTAATTTTGCCCCACCCGATATACAGTATCTGAAATGTGGGCCAAAAAGCTTTTCTTTTATCTTTTTACGCAACCCAGCAGTTAAAGTATATACACCCTTATCAATCAGCCTGGCCCTGCCCGTTCCGTTTCTGGCGGCATACACAGCCTGAGCCGCATTTATGCTAGCACCTAAAAGCCTCCCCGCCAGACCGCCCCCCTGAGTCTTTGCAAGCACGCCGCTCTGCATTTTTTCCAGAAGACGGGGTACAACCGGAACAATTCTGGCACTGCCCTCACGTATATCTTTTGTGGTTGAATCAGGGTTTAATTTTGAGTTCGTACGATCGGGGATCCCAGGAAACTTAAGTCGCACCGGACTCAAAAATCCTATATAGCCCATAAGCTTTGCAAAAGAATGGGCCAGCGGAAGAAAAAGCATTATGCTGTCCGGATCATCAACCAGTGAACATTGAAAAGCCTGTCTAACGTTCGCCAAATGGTTGCCGTGGGTTTGCATAACCCCCTTGGGTGGACCAGTAGTGCCGGAGGTATATACCAGCGCTGCCAGATCATCCCTGCGCAAATCCTCCTCCCAGACAAACCCTTTATTACCAGCATACTCTGCTAAAATATCTTTCCAACACACCACCCGCTCATCCCCACCAGCCTGCTCAAATGATATAATTTTAAGCAAATCAATTCTGGCTTCAGTTGCTTCACGCTCCTCAGTGGCTGCAATTGGACAATTGTTATTAAGTAACCATATTAACTTATCTACCTGCTCCTGATTTTCGGCAAAAACAACACGGCTTTCTGAATCAAAAAGAATGTAACCAACGTCTTCAGCAGGCAACGATTGATAAACAGAGACAGAGACTCCACCACAGGCAAGAATCGCAAGATCCGCTTCCATCCACTCCGGACGCGTAGCCGAGAGGATTGCGACTTTATCACCGCGTTCCAAGCCGATCTTTTTAAGATACAAACCAACGCTGTCTACCGTGTTCTTCACCGATTGAAAATTGACCGAACGCCAAGAACGTGGTCGATCGGGCGAGTCTTCCGCATCAATTATAGCCTGGGAATAAACTTCACGTTCAGGATATTTCTCAGCTGCGTTATAAAAAGCTTCCGCCAGAGAGTTAAAGGAATCGAAATTTTCAGACATGAATTATTCCTGATAATACATTTTATAAAATCTATATTATGCAATTATTTCCTTAAATATCAAGATATTAGCGCCATTCTCTTCACTGTTTATTAACTGATGATTCACTTTTTTTACAAATACCGTTACAACCCGCCAGTTTATCAAGACCTTCAGCATTTTAGCCGATCATCTTAACAGCAGCAGCATTATACGACCAACTGTAAAGACCAGCACATGAAAAACAAATAGACCGGTATTAATGGACGAACACGAAGAACAGATAAACGCACTTGTCTCAGGCATAAACTCACCTGAAAGCTGGGAGATAGCCAAGCGTATAGTCTCGCTGTTGGGTGACGTACCTTCTTATGTAACAACTGCAATTGGGTTTTTAAAACGTGACCTTGAACAAAATGCTAATGAGGCTAGCGGAGATTCCCTTTTCTGCTTCAAAAGAATGCTTCGCGGACCGGGAATGAAAGCGCCTTTTTATTACCTGACATTAACACTGGAACCCGATATCGTAGAACAGCATGAGTCGCTTTCGTCACTTGATCTGGTAAGGTATTATAAAGCAGATGAGCTGATTTCTCTACTCTCTGTCCTGTATCTTTTCCGCCGTATCAGTCGTGGTTGTGATCAGGAGATCTGGCCTGAAGTTGCTAATAAAATAATCATAGGTTCAGAACTTGGCGCTCATATAGGCAGGGCGATCCCTAAAATTGGTATGTCGTTTGGTTTAATGCTCGGTGGCATTCGACATCTGGCATCAGCCATGTTTCTGGGAATTGATAAAAAAGGATTCTGGAAATATTCAAATTATCTGAGATCAAAAAATATTGCTTTTGATCTTGAGCGTGAAATGCGTGATTGGGGTTGTAATCATGGTCAGATTGCAGCATTGCTCTTACAAAAACTCGGTGTTGGCGCCACTTTGAGCAACGCGGTTGTTAGTGCCATTACCTCTGACCTTGAAATAGTAGATGGCATGGACGATGATACCTACCGCATTAAAATTGCCCAGATCTGGCTTGACTCGGTGTTACTTTACGGCAAAGCCCCACAGATGAAAGTGCGGGGAGAATATTACCCTTTGAAGGAAGCGTTAGATCACCTGCTTGAACACGCCGAAAGCATTCGTCAGGCAGGCAGTCGTCATAACTGGCTGAACCGTACTAAAGATGACATTACCCCAGAAAAAACTCCTCTGCTATTCAGTGAATCAGTAGATTTGAACCGCACTGAGGCAGTAGAGATGGATATGCCGGAAGATTTTTCGTAGCTATACAAGATCACCCAGGTCAACCCGCGCATATGTAGAAGGTTTTCTCACTTTTCCACGACGATCTTTCCCGACAGCATAGTAATTGTTATTAACTCTTAATACTTCAACCTGAACTACTTCGGCAGGCCAGCTTATACCGCGCCCCAGATCCCATTCTGACCGCTCAAGCGGTCCGGCATTCTTATGCCAGTCTTCAAGTAGCACAAATTTTTTCAGGTTATTGTCACAAACCCTCTTAAAAGCATCTTCCAGCTTCAGAGAAAAGGCATGCATGTTCCAGTACATGGTATAGGCAACATCGGCGAGGCCATCCAGCATCTCAAGTCTGTCAGTATCAGCCCCTATCTCATACTGTAAAGAATTAGCATCTTTAATTTTCAGCCCATCTACAATCGGAGTGACTCCGAGCCCCATAATAATGTACTCTAATACTTCAGATAGAAGAAGCTGTGCACCCAGTTTCCTGAGATCTTCTGGAATTTCGTCCTGCTCAGATAAATGCGCCTGCCCTGCCAGCTCCATAAATTCCCTGACTTTATCTCCATCCATAACGTCTTACACCTCTGACTGATCATTAAAATAAAAACTAACTGCTTAGAGTTCCCTGAAATTAAAACCTCAATTACTGCCCCGGATCAATATAAATATATACACAGCTCAAGTTTTAGCCCTGACTTGAAAAAAAGATGTTATAAGACTAGATTCAGTGGCAATTTACAAAACGGAGACTGGCCCTACTCGGCCGTTGTTTAAATGGGAATCGGTAATTATGAACGGCTCCTCTATTCTTGTAACCGGCGCAGCCGGCGAAATCGGCCACGCTCTTATCCGAGAGCTTGCCACTAATCAGGGAAACCATATTACAGCTTTAGATCTGAGAGACATAAGCAGAGAATATTCTCAGCGGAATGTTACAACAATTAGGGGCGATGTATGTGACAGCTCTCTTATAAACTCGCTCATTGAAAAAAACTACGATATAGTTTTTCATCTGGCAGCTCTACTATCAACCAGCGCGGAAAATAACCCGGATCGTGCGCACGCTGTAAATGTTGATGCAAGTGCAAGGCTGCTCAGCAAACTTTCTATTAATGCGCTTGAAAGAAACAGGAAGGTAAAATTTATTTTCCCAAGTTCGATAGCAGTTCACGGAGTTGACCCTTCAGCAGCCGATGCTCCAGTAAAAGAAGATCAATATCTTAATCCAATCACGGTTTATGGTATCAACAAGCTCTACGTAGAACAATTTGGTGCTTATCTTGCAAGACGTACACGCAACACTGCTTTACGTCTTAACAGAAAAGGCCAATTGATATTCCGTGCCATCAGATTTCCTGGAATTTTAAGTCCTGACACGGTTCCAACGGGCGGCACCAGCGACTATGGACCTGAAATGCTGCATGCAGCCGCTCAGGGCAAGGCCTATGAGTGTTTCGTCAAACCGGACTCAACGCTGCCTTTCTGTACAATGTCCGATGCGGTACGGGCGCTACTGATGCTGGTTGATGCTCCTGAAGAAAATCTTACCCGCAGTGTTTACGCAATTACAGCTTTTTCCGTGAGCGCTGAACAGATTCGCGAAAAGGTATGCCAGGCTTTTCCGGAAGCGCAAATAGGATATAATCCAGATCCTGCACGGCTTGCAATCGTAGAAAGCTGGCCACGCTATATAGATGACAGTGCCGCTAGAAACGATTGGGGCTGGTTGCCTGAATACAATTTTGAACGTGCTTTTACTGAAAATCTGATTCCTGCTGTTCGCAACTTTTATAATAAGGCCGAAAGCCACCATAGTAGTGTATCGGCTTAGAATATCTGTTTAGTTAAGAGGAGAGCGCTATGTACAGTGATAACATAAAAGAGAGCTTTAGCAGTGAGATCTCTGGAATTAAAGAGGCAGGGCTGTATAAGAATGAACGGATAATAGAATCCCCTCAGGCGGCTGAGATTTCGGTAAACAACAGATCTGTTATTAACTTTTGTGCCAACAACTATTTGGGACTTGCCCATAACGGCGCTCTTGAAAAGGCAGCACGAGAAGGAATCGATAAGTACGGACTGGGGCTCTCTTCAGTTCGTTTTATCTGTGGGACGCAAACAATACATAAAGAGCTTGAGAAAAAGATAAGTTCATTTTTTGAAACGGATGACGCCATCTTATATGCCTCTTGCTTCGATGCAAATGGTGGTTTATTTGAGACGATTCTGGGGCCGGAAGACTGTGTAATTAGCGATTCGTTGAATCACGCCTCAATTATTGATGGCATCCGTCTTTCAAAAGCAAAGCGGCTGGTATTCGAGCACGCCAATATGGCTGATCTTGAAACACGTCTTAAAGAGGCCAGTGGATCGCGAAGAATTCTTATTGCCACTGATGGTGTTTTTTCAATGGACGGTGATGTAGCTGATCTGGCCTCAATCTGTCAGCTGGCAGAAAAATACGGAGCATTAGTTATGGTGGACGACTGTCACGGCACAGGATTCTTCGGCCCCACCGGTCGCGGCTCAGTTGAACACTGCGGCGTTATGGGTAAAGTTGACATTATAACATCTACCCTGGGCAAAGCGCTCGGCGGTGCTGTAGGCGGTTTTACTACTGGCAGGTCAGAGATAATTGAACTTTTAAGACAGCGCAGCCGCCCGTATCTTTTCAGCAACTCTCTTCCTCCGGCGATAGTAAACGCTGCAATTGCCTGCTTTGATATGCTCTCAGAGAGTGGTGAGCTCCGAGAGAAACTTAAGGAAAACACTGCTTACTTTCGCTCCCAGATGAAAGAACGCGGCTTTAATATTAAGGACGGTATTCATCCGATCGTTCCCATTATGCTGGGAGAGGCCCGCCTGGCAATGGAAATGGCTGACAGGTTATTGGAAGAGGGAATTTATGTCATTGGATTCTCTTATCCAGTTGTTCCCAAGGGCGCAGCAAGAATCAGGGTTCAGATCTCTGCTGCCCATACGAGAGAAGAACTCGATCGCGCCCTGGCTGCCTTTGAAAAAGCAGGTAAAAAGCTTGGGGTTATATAATGGTAAGAATAGATGGCAGAAAACCGGATGAACTAAGGCCTGTTACAATTGAACGTGACTTTATAATTTACCCGGAAGGCTCGGTTTTAATTAGCTGCGGGAATACCCGCGTACTCTGCAACGCCTCTGTAGAAGAAGGAGTACCGGGCTGGATTGAACGGGATGGCCTCCCTGGCGGCTGGATAACGGCAGATTATTCAATGCTTCCCCGTTCGACTGAAATCAGGAACAAGCGCGAAGTATCCGGACAACGCGGACGCACTCAAGAGATTAAACGGCTGATTGGGCGTTCACTCAGAGCCGGTTTTAATCTGGAAAAGCTCGGTCCCAGAACTATTACCGTCGATTGCGATGTGCTGCAGGCGGACGGTGGGACCCGCACTGCATCCATTACCGGTGGCTACATTGCCACTGCTATAGCGATAAACCGGTTAATTAGCGCTGGAGAAATTGATAAATCCTGTATCCTGTCAGAAGTAGCTGCTGTAAGTGTTGGAATTGTAGAAGGAGAAGCGCTCCTTGATCTATGTTATGCTGAAGATTCCGCAGCGGAATGCGACGTAAATATTGTAATGAATACAAACGGAGAATTTATTGAGATCCAGGGGACTGCTGAAAAAGCCCCCTTTAATTCCAGCGAGCTCACCAGGCTAATTGAAATTGCCACAAAAGGGATAAAAGAACTAATAGAAATTCAGAAAGGATATTTATCGCTATAAAACAAGATAGGAATATCTGTCCGACTCTTGGCAGATATGTTACAATGCCACTGTATAGTGTATCAC
>RFHI01000265.1 GCA_003696425.1 Candidatus Dadabacteria bacterium
ACGTGTGTATTTTTTGATAAAATATTCCGGCAGTTCAGGCCTGAAACCCAGAGGATAGCTTACAGCGTAATGCAGCGAGTGGTGCTCTCGCAGGCTTCCAGTATCCCAGAGTGATACCTGTTCCGCAGTATAAGATGTTGTTTCTACTAATTTTAATGCCGCCTTTGCCAACCGCAACTCTCCCTAAAAATAGAGCCAAGTAAACAAACCATTGAAAAACCAGTATAATTTGAAACAGCGGGCCAGCCCAACCAGACCTCTTCTGCCTTTTTAACTATAAAATAGGTCAGCGTGTTTTTGCTACATGTTTTATTGTTAACAAGGTTTTAGGGCTAAAGATACCCTTAAGCTAATTGCGGGAGAGTACAAATCTCTTAAGATTTTCACGGGCCTGTACCAATTTTGGATTAAGTTGGGCGGCCAGCTTAAATTCTTTGCTTGCAAGCTCAGTCTTTCCGAGCCTCTGGTACAGTACTCCTAAGTTATTATGTGCAGCAGCGTTTAATCCGTCAATTTTAATAGCTTCTTTAAGAGTCTTTTCAGCCAACTCTAGCTTACCAAGTTCTAGCTGGGCCCAACCCAGGACGCTAAGGGCATAGCTGTTGGTCGGGTCAGCCTCTACTGCTTTCTGCAGTACTTCTTCAGCTTCAGCCTGTTGGCTCTTATGTACCAGTACTATGCCAAGATTTACCCTTGAGATTACATCTGATGGATCATTTGAAATTGCCTTGCGGTATGAAAGCTCGGCCTTATCATAATCCTCAAGCTGCTGGTAAATATCGCCGAGTGCACGATGAACAGCAGCATCATCCGGGCGCAACTTGGCAGCGTGTGTAAGGGCACGGGCAGCACGATCAAACTGTCCCAGACGTGTATAGGCCAGGCCCATGTAATAGTAGGCCTGAAAATGGTCTGGGTTGAGTTCGGTTACTTTTCGATAAGATGCAATTGCGCGGGCAGTCTCATTTTGCCGATCGTATACCACCGCCATATTGTAAAGCGTGTTAACATCACTTCCGTTGAGCTCTTCGGCCTTTTTAAGATATTGCAGAGCTTTATCAAGGTCGCCGTTTCGCTCAGCGATGATAGCCAAGCCCTGGAGGGCTTTAACATTGTCTGCCTCTAACTCAATTGCTCTTTTAAAATGTTCTTTAGCGGCATCATTGTTGTTTTGCTTGGTTTCGCTAGTAGCCAGCGCCACCAAAAACTGTGCAGATTCCTTAAGTTTAACTGCTTTTGAAAAAGCATCTTCAGCCTCTTGATCGCGACCGAGTGAATGAAGAATAACTCCCATGTTGTAATACGCTTCCGCCATAGTCGGGCAGCTTTCAACTGCCTGCCGATATTTTTCAAGTTCACCTTCTCTATCTTTATCTAAGGCCAGTCCCTGTTTCACTAGTCGGGTAGCTTTAAGACAGTCCTGATCGGCAGCTAAAATCGGTTCTACCAGAAGCGATAAGGATAACAAGAAATATATTACAAGTTTGACAGTTTTAATCATTTTTATCAGTTCTTTCATTGTTGATATACCCGACCTTATTATAGCCAGATACCGTTTGGCTATGGCAATAAGGCTCTTTACTTCGTGATCCGTTCGGTCAAATTCGAAATCCGCTGCGCCACCTCCCTTAAACTGGTAGTGTCAGATACCAGGGCAAATCGTGCTGAATCATCGTCCGGGGCTCCAAAAAGACTGCCAGGTAATACAGCAACCCCCTCTGATTCCAAAAGATTTATCGTAAATCGGCTGGCACTACAATATCCTCTCAGGCTATCGGGAAGCCTGGCCCACAGTGAACAGCCCCCTTGAGGTTTTAGAACTCTCCAACCCTGTAACGACAGTAACTCGGCAAGAAGTCTAGCCCGCTCGGCGTAATGTACAACTGTGTTCTGGACAATCTTTTCTTCTGCCAGGAGGGCATGCGCTGAAGCAAGCTGCAGTGGCAGAAATAAACCATAATCAATATGAGATTTAAGCTGCGAAATCATATTAACTATGCTAGCAGGACCTAGGGCAGCTGCCACCCTCCAGCCAGGTATTGAATATGCTTTGGACAGACTATAAAACTCAACCGCTTTCTCTCTGAGTGCATCGTTCGCTAAAATACTGGTCGCTGGTTGACCATTAAAGATCATTTCACCGTAAACAAAATCGTTGATTACATAACAGTTCTTTCCTCTTATGATTTCAGCAAGCGAACTGTAAAAATCGCTGGAAACAGTAATACCGTTAGGATTATTGGGGAAGTTAAGCAAAATCAGACCGATGTTATCCGTATTAACAAGAGTGCTTATCTGGCCTAGCATGTGGTCAGGATCTTCAGAGATGTCAAAAAAGACCAAATCACTTTGCATGAATTGAAGTGCGTACAGATGACCCGGATAATAGGGCCTGCCTAACAGCACTTTACGGTTTGGATGGTGTAAAATACTTAGGGTCTGCTGCAAAGCATCCCTTGCTCCAAATGTCACACAGATCTCTTCTTCAGGGTTTAAATTTACATTAAACCTGCTTTTATATTTCACTGCAAAAGCTTCTCTAAGTTTTCTTATGCCTCTGGACACCGCATAACGGTGATTAGCCGGTTTGGCACAGGCTTCCATTAAACGATCAAGAAGAATCCGCGGCGGAGGTAGATCCGGGTTAATCATGGAAAGATCTATTACATCTCGACCACTTTGAAGAACCGAAAGCTTACGCTTATGGAAGTCACGCAATTTATCGCGGCTCATCCAGGTTATATCATAATGCCGTGCTGTCATGTTCCTGCAACTTCCTTACAATGATAAAGCTAGCAGGCATTTTATAACAGGAACAGAAAGATAATTACAGTCATGCTTTCAGGCAATTTTATGCTGAGTGCCGAAATTTGCGAAAATATTCTGTTTCGCGGGACCCCGATTAAGATGGATCTTATTATCAATACATAGTAAAAAGAAGAGGTGTTTTTTAGACTGTGTTGTTAATTGGGGCGATCTTAAAGGGATGTCTGCACACACGGCAAACCAGAAAGTTGTTACTCCGGATGGTATCATGCAGCAGTGTGCCGATCCGTTGCTGATTGCTGATCAAAGCGGCAGAGTCTTTTGGATCAATCCAGCTGCCCGATTAATGTTCAAAAAACTTGCCAGCCCGGACGAACTTCGGTTATCGGACTTGTTTGGGAATGAGATTCAGCAAAAGATTTTAGAATCACGCGGTCACATCCTGATTCCGGCTACAATTGAGGGGCCTGATAAATTTCCGGTTAATCTGACATTAATCTCTGTTGAGATTGGTAGTGGCGCTCCTGCTTCAGAGCTATATTTAGTAATTGCTAAAGCGATAAGGAATGATTTAGAGCAAAGCTCGCTGCGCGAACAGATGATTGCAACTCTTGCTCATGATCTAAAAAACCCACTGGGGGCAATCTTTGGTTATAGTGATGCTCTGCTCGATTTGCCAGCTTCAAGCAAGTCAGGTATGTCAGAGCGTGAAGTGAAAGTAATAAGGAAAATTAGGCGGACAGCGCTTAGAGCCCTGGATCTGGTGCGTAATTATCAGTTTATTACTTCTCAAGGAAAGACAAAAGTAAATTTACCTCGTCACCCGATCGACTTGAATCTTGTGGTTCGCTCGGTAATTGAAAGCTGCTGGCGGGCAGAGGAAGATATGCCGCAGCTGGTGATTAAACTGCAGAAAGAGGCCCTGCCTGTAAGAATAGATAGAGTTAATTTGGAGCGTGTAATTTCCAACCTGTTCAGTAACGCGGTTCGATACACCCCACCGGATAGTAAAATTATTATTAAAACTGAGCGGGCTACTAATCGCGCTCGCTTAATCATTCAAAATTTCTGTGATCCTGTTCCCGAAGAAGACTTAAAAGAAATATTTAAGCCTTATAAACGAGGAGCATCAAGTTCGGGCACTGCGGGTACCGGTCTTGGTCTTTATATCGTTAAATCAATCCTGGATGCTTATGGTGCAGATCTTACAGTCAGCAGTAGCGAAGCAGAAGGCTTTGTCGTAACGGTTGTTTTTAGGCTGTTTTAATAGGGGCTCTAAGATCTGTTGTATAAACAGCTGAAAGAGTCATATGTGCCGGATTTAGGCCTGATTCAGACTGTCTGCAGAAAAAAGTGCAAACCGTAAACTGGCTGCATTCAGTGGTACGGCGCTATAAGATTGAAGAAATAAATTGCAAGGCCTGAGTTTCCTTCGACATGAATTTTGTCACTTAACATAGCTATTTGGGGGTTAAGCTTGCCGTCTGCGATCTGTTCAAAGTCCATCTCAGACATGGTTAGCTTACAGTCAGGATTCCCGGGTGCTCCTTCTTCAATATGCGGCTCGTTGCCACTCCAGTCGAAGAAATAGTCTTTGCCTTCATCAGTAAAATGTATGCCTACTGACCCGCGTAACTGTCCTCTCAAACGCTCATTGGAGCGCATAGCCCGTTCAGGCAGTTTTTCCAAAATTATTTCCCTAACACGCTCCTTTTGGGGATTTTTAGAGCTCATTAATAAAATATTCCTGTTAATTAGATTTAGCTATGCACAACACAGTAACCAGCTGGATATTGTCAGAGTATAACTCCTGATAGTATATTTTGCAAAGCATGTTTAAGAAGAGAAAAAATAACGGGGAGCCAGCAATAGTTGTTGGTCTTACCGGTTGTATTGGAAGCGGTAAGAGTACTGCAGCAGAAATTCTTAGGGAACATGGGGCTAAAATTATTGATGCTGATCTGCTCGCCAGAGAGGTGGTAGCTCCTGGTAGTCAGGGGCTTTCAGAGGTCATAAATCACTTTGGAAAGCAGTATTTGACAGCTGCAGGTGAGCTGGACAGAAAAAAGCTTGCAGCACTTGTATTTAACGATCAGCAGAAAAGAGCTGAGCTTGAAAAAATTTTACATCCGAAGATCAGGGAGTTGTTTTTAAAGAAATTAGAGGAGACGCTGAGGTCAAATCCCGGTGTAATAGTATATGTTGTTCCGCTGCTGTTCGAGAGCAAGCTTAGCAGAGAGGAGTTAAATTATACGGCAGTGGTATACGCTCCCGCTGAAGTTTGTATAAATCGTATTATGGTGAGGGACGGGCTTTCATATAAGGAAGCCGAGAAGCGCTTGGCTGCCCAGATGGATATAGAAGAGAAAAGACGTCTGGCTGATTATGTTATTGATAATTCAGGCGGGATTGAAGAGCTTCGCAATGAAATTGTTGGTTTTCTTAAAAAATTGAGGTAAGTTATGAAGGCCTGTTGTATTTTTTTGTGCATCAAGGGACCTTAAATAACTTTTTGAGAAATAAGTGTTGGCCCCTAATAATGCGCCATTACCGGGGAAATTATCGTGGCACTCAAACAGTCAGTTTATCCCGCTGAGGGAGAGGTTATTGAAGAGTTTAAAGTAGACGAGCCGCCTGCACCGAAAGGTTCAGTTACAGCAGTGTTGCCCTCGATAAACCGGTTCGGAATAGTTTTTATAATGCTGTATCTTCCGCTTGCGTTTGGTGGTGTACACCGCATCAGTTTCCTTGTTGCCTCACTGGTTCTGATTGTACTTTTAATGCTTAATTTTTACGCGCAACCAAAGCTATGGAATCAGCTTACCGGGTACAGCAGAGATTCTTTCTACAGCTGGAGTGCCCTACTCTGTCTTAGTCTTTTATTTTTGTATGTTACAGCCCAGGGAGCATTTTTAATATTTACTGAAAAGAGCCATAGCGTTCTCGGTCTGGCCAGGCTGTTTCCGGATGCTGAGAACTATTTTTCATTTGTCAGGAGCGTATTGTTTGCTCTGTGTGCCTTTATGTTTACCCTGATTTATCTTAGAGAGTCAGCGCGGAATTTCAGGCGTGTAATACGTGTTGCAGTTATTTCAGGACTGATAGTGTCGCTGGTTGGAATCAGCCACTGGTTTTATGATAACGGCAAGTTGTTCTGGCTCTTTGAGCCGGATTACATTTTTACAAGTACGCGGGCACGCTGGCCTTTTGTTAACTCAAATCATTTGGGACACTTTCTTTTGCCCCTGTTTTTCCTGACGTTAAGTGAAGCGCTAACAGCATTCACCGAAATAGCGCCTGCTAGTGTTATGCTTTTCAGTGGCGATCGTAAGATCATAAACACTGCCCTGAGAAATAAAAAACTGCAATCTGCCTTAATGCAGTTTTTAGTATATTCTTTGATATTAATTTCAATAGCTGTCTGTATTGCTGCAACTCTTTCGCGTAGCAGCTGGTTTGGCCTGGGAATCGGGCTGGTACTGTTTGTCTTATTAAGCGGCCGGAAAGAGAAAAAAAATGTGCAGCCGTTCAGGATGAAACGCAAGCCAAGCGGAAGGCAAAAAAGAGTAAGGCGTTCCAGAAGTATTTACGATTCGCTACCTGGCAGGCTGATGCTTCTGGGACGGCTTGTTAAGCCCCTTTTGCTTGTTTTAGGAGTGAGTTTTATTCTGTTTTTTCTTTATGGTCGTGGAATTGAGCTGATAAGTGACAGACTTGAGTACGGCCTGATGTATTCTAAAACTGATATGCGCTGGCAGCTTTACCGTGATACTTTGCCGATGTTAAAGGGTGCACTTCTTTTCGGAGTGGGTGCTGGAGCCTGGCAGGCGCTCTATCCGCTCTATATGGATACCTCTCTTTCCGGGATTAACCCTGTTTATCTTCACTCGGACCCTTTGCAGCTACTGACGGAGCTTGGAGTTGCTGGGACTCTCCCGCTGGCAGCTCTGGTGTTAATTGTGTCTCTTGCAGCAATTAAGGCTCTCAGGGTTAAATCTGCTAAGACCGAATACAAAAATACACTTTTGTGCCTGTTGTGCGGTCAGATCGGCCTGCTTGCGGCCAGCTTTTTTGACTTTCCCTTCAGAATGCCAGCTATAGTCTTCTATACTGCTGTTTGTCTCTCACTAACGCTGTTTTGTATTGACCGTATAAATCTATCAGGGCAGGAAATCGGGTAATTAAAGAAGCGTTTTCACGTTTCCGATAATCAGTATAATTAGTAAAATAGTAAAGTAACTATAAACTATAGTGGTGGTAACATGATTTGTTACCCGCAGTTTCTGTGATTTTATAATAATAGGTTATGTCAAGAATTATGAAAAAAGTAATACTTGTTTGCGCATTATTTTTTATGCTCAATCCTGCCATGCTCAGTGCAAAGCAGTCCGAAATTGTCATTAAGGACACCTCCGGTTTTACGCGCTCAACTGCAAGCGTTGAGGATAAAGGAAAGATAATTTTTAACCTGGTTGATTCAGCCGGTAAGGCCGCTGACGGTGTTAAGGTTACTCTTACTAATTCGTTAACCGGTGAATCACTTTCAGCTGTCGCCGCAAATGGTAAAGTAATTTTTAGTAACGTTGCACCAGGGACGTGGACTGTTGCTTCAGCTACACCGGGTGTAACATTTACCAATATCTCTGTATTGAGTATGGCTGCTGCTGGCGGTGCGATCAGCGGTACCACCATTGGGCTGGCAGGTCTCGGTGCAATCGGTGCAGGTTCAGCTGTCGCTGCAAATGAAGCTAGTGGTGACGGTAAAGTTCTCTCGCCTGCCTCCTAAGAAAGCTTATCCGCGTCTAGCGGGCTGATTATGAGTGATTATCCGCTCAGTTTTACTACCAGCCAAAATCCTAAAAGTGATCAGATCTGGTTAAGGATTTCAGCGTTTCTTTCGCTACGCAGTCAGGGAACCCAGAGAACATATGCCGGGGTTATCTGTGAGTGGTGTGATTTTCTTGGTGCTCCGGCTGGAAGTAGAGAGGCCGCGCTTTTAATGCTTAAAGCTTCTGACCTTGATGCCTTGAGATATAGAAAGTGGCTTGAAGGCCGACCGGGACAGAGACCGCGCATTACAGTTTCAGATGAAAAAAGCTCGAGCCAGCTGCCGGTTAAGGGCCTAAAAAACAGTAAAAAACTGGATGGTCTGCAGTTTACTCTCAGCAATTCCACGATTGCTAAGAAAATTGCCATCCTCAGAAGAATTTACCGCATGCTTATCGGGGCTGGAATAGGTTTAAAGCAAAACCCTTTCGATAGTGACAAAGTCCCTGCTCCATCAAGAAAATCCGGCCAGAAACGTCCTACCGAGATGGTTCCATATCAGCTGGTTATGAAAATAGTTAAAACACCTGATAATAGCACTCCAAAAGGGATTAGAGATCGGGCTCTTTTAGCTGTACTCTTTGGCGGTGGACTGCGAAGAAGTGAAGCTGTTGCTCTTAGGATTGCTGATGTAAAACGTTCGCAAAAAGGTACTTTATATCTAAGATTGAGAGCTACTAAGGGTAAAAGAGATGCGGATCAGGCCCTACCGTCCTGGGTCGAGCCGTTTATTATCTCCTTACTTGAGCAGCGCAGAAAAGAGCAGGCCTCTTCAGGAGATTATCTCTTTATTAGTTATCGTGGCTTTGCTGCCCGCGGAGCTACCCGTTACCCGCTTTCTGAAAGCGGAGTGTATAAGCTCTTTAAAAAATATTGTGCTGTGGCCGGGGCCGGAAAATTTCTCACCCCACATTCTGCCAGGGCAACTGCAATTACTCGCTTACTTGAAAACGGTATTCCTCACCGTGAAGTCCAGGAATTTTCACGACATGCAAGTGTCCAAATGGTAGAAGTCTACGACAAACGCAGGCTTAGTGTTGATGAAAACCCTGCGCGTGAACTCGATTACAGTTAAATCAAGTGTAACTGTCCGTTGAGACCATGGTTGATAGCGGTGTTCACTCTATTCCCCTTCGCGCTTTGCAGGGAGGCCTCCCAAGTCAGTGACTGAGCGTGCGTTGTTTTAACTTATAAGGGGAAAAGCCTTTTGTGATTCAGACTGCGGTGGTG
>RFHI01000266.1 GCA_003696425.1 Candidatus Dadabacteria bacterium
AACCTGAAACTGCAATTTTTCGGCAAAAACTGGCATAGGGATTGCTTTAGAGGTATAATAGAATTTGCCGATATTCGGCAGAAATTATATACCACTACTCGACACCACACATGACTGAGAGCTTTTTTAACATGCTGACAAATCAAAGAAAGAGCGGGGGAAATATTGCTCGGTTAAAAAAGCTTTCTGCACATTGCTACCACAACACCTTACTTCCGGGCCCGACAGGCAATCCGGCACCGGCCATCCTTGGCCAAATGCCGGCTGCAGTCGGGTCCTTTTTTTACCTTACAGTTTCTACAGTTTCACCTTAACGGGGGGTCATCCTCGCAGATAGTGGATGGGGTTTAAGAGCCTGCCGGATGAAACAATCCGGCAGGCTTTTTTTAATAATTTTAAGTATTTCAGGGCACATTCGCACTTTCAGGGGGCATAACTATGGTATTAAAAGATGAGGGCGTCTTAAGAACTGAAAACTGTCTTAATTTACTGTAAAAACTAAAGGTTTTATCCAATGCCGGCAAAAACAGCATACGCTTTTCGGGGGGTTAAAAGATTAGCCGCCACAATTCTTATTGTTTTAACATTCAGTGCCTGCACAAAATCGCCGGGAGGCGGAGATTCTGAAATCCCGATCGGGGTTTTTGACCGCGAGATTTCCCAACAGACGGAAAATTTCACGGAGGACAGCTCCTGCGGGCAGCTTTTAGATTTACCCGCCCGCGGATTGGCCTGCCTGCACTGCAACATAAAGATAGCCCGAGCACAGGCCAATAACATTATAAGCCTGATGGAGAGATCCTGCGTTCGCAATCTTGCCACTAATTTTCTGGTGGATGGAACCTTTTCTTTTGATGCTGCCTTTATGAAGCAGGTAATAGACCGCCTCTCAGCTGTAGGACGCCGGGCAACCATTATCTTCTACCTTATGAACGGCCCCAACCAGCGCCGCTGGGATATTACCGAAATCAATTCATTTGGAGGAAAAATTGAACCACAGGAATTTAGAAGCCGCATACAGAGCGACCCTGCGCTACAGGAGCGTTTTCGCTCAATAGTTAGAAAGCTTGTGCCGGTGCTTCGTCACGGAAACGGCCGCGCGCGCATGATTCTGATTCCTGCCCTGGAAGACAACCTGAGTGATAGCGCGGCCAACGCCATGTACAACCTTATTCTCGATGAAGTCCCTTCTGATATTCATTTTGAGCTGGGCAGAAACCCCTGTCCTAACTGCTACCGCGGAAATCAAAGCGGTATTTCACCCGGTGTTTTGCATGAAAAACACACCATATCCTTCTCATCCGGTGTTTCAAACGGAATAATTACAAACGATGGCCACGGCTTTAAGTTTGAATCAGGAGATCAGTCAGGAAACGATCCGACCATTACAGATCTTGCAATGGTAATGCATGAAGCTCAAAAGCGCGGGAATGTATTTATACTCTGGAATAAAACCTGGCAGGGTTTAAAGAACTATTCGCTAGGCGCCTTTCCGGATCCCCGCACGCGCGGCTATCCTCTTCCCACTCCGGCTGAAGAAGCTGAGATAATTCAGTTCTTAAGGTTATAAGTACACTCTGCGCAAGCAGGCTTCAAATTAAACTTTATCGGGTATATCCCGTGGCCTCTATTTTTTGCCTTCCAGCTTAACTTCCAGAAAACCGTCCCCCTTGGTTATTCCGCCAGTTTCACGGATTTCGCGAAGTTGCTCGGGGCTGAACTGCATCTCCTCCGGCGAACTGTTATTATTAGTTCCGGAGTTGCTTTGAGAATTAGAATTATTCATTTTTTCCTCTCCGTTGTGAAAATCCCTACTTCTGCTCCACAAAAAAAGAAGCCTCCTCATCCGATCGGGATGAAGAGGCTTCTTTTAAGGTTTCCAATCTCTAAACGAGACCCCTCTTCATCCCCTGACAGGGATAAGAATTAGGCCTAGAATTAGAGAAAGGATTATGTTCATCTTACTTATTAAGATACATCCAGCCGGTAAATAGTCAAGCCCGACTGCAAAAACAATACAATTTTTTACAGAATTGTGACATTTGCCCTGCACTCTTTATGATTTTTCTCCGCGCGTGTCCTCTTTAAGAAAATCTTTGAAGTACCCCTGAGAGGCGGCCTCAGCGGCCTGAGTAAAAAGAGCATGCAGAGTTTCAAGATAAGGGGCAGCAAAGCCACGGTTTTCCATCAGCGGATAGGCCTGTTCCGCTATAGTTGCAATTCTTTTTAGAAAAACTTCAAGATCGGAGCTCTCTACATACACCCTGCAGGCAAATTCAGGCTGACCCCATCTACCCTCGCTTCTTTCAAACGTCACATAGTGGTTGGCGGCCGCATCCTGTGGCTCAATTGTAATTGATAACGCTTCATGCTGAAGAAGCTTCAGGGCCTCCCCGGAAAAAATAGCCCCCTCGCCAAACCTCTGATGAAGCTCCTCTCTTGATGAGTCTCTGGCCGGCATATTAAACCTCCTTAACTAAGCACCAGTAATATTATCATACTTATAATTTTTAAGCTTGTCCCGCTGGAAGACTACAGTATGCTTCCTTTATAAAAAATTTACTGAGTTTAAACTTTTATGCTCTGGCTTTTATTATCGATATCTGCTGCCCTTACCCATGCCTCACAGGATGTATTACTAAAAAGACATCTGAAATCACTAACTCTGAATGAAGTCACAACAGCTCTGTTTATTTTTGCTGCGCCTTTCCTCTGTATTGCAGCCTTACTCCAACCCATACCCGCCATAGGCCCAGCTTTTTTCCCGGCACTATTGGCTGATATCCCTATTGATTGCCTGGCTGCCCTTCTCTATCTTCGCGCTCTAAAAGAGAGCGACCTGTCGCTTTGCGCTCCTTTAATATCTTTTACCCCCTTGTTTATGCTGATTTCATCACCCTTAATTACTGGAGAGTTTCCGGGCATAGCCGGCCTTACTGGTGTAGTTCTAATAGTTACTGGCTCATATCTTCTTAATATCAAAGAGCGGTCCCGCGGGCTGCTGGAACCTTTTAAAGCGCTGCTTCGCCAGCGCGGTCCGCGCTATGCTCTTTTGACTGCTCTTTTCTGGAGCATTACTTCAAATTTTCATAAAGTCGGGCTTCAAAACTCATCGCCGCTCTTCTGGAGTGCATCTGTAACGACGGGTATCGCCTTGACGCTGACAATCATTATGATCCTGACCTCTTCAGGGCGGCTCTCCATTATCATTAGGCAGGTGGCCCTGCTTCTTCCGCTGGGGGTTTTGGCTGCCTGGACCATATCTGCCCCTATTGTGGCGATGAAATTTACGCTGGCAGCCTATGCCATCTCCGTTAAGCGCCTCAGTATTATTATCTCAGTATTTTTTGGTCACCGCTTCTTCAGTGAAGAGAATCTGGGGACCCGGCTTCTGGCCGCAGCCTGTATGCTTCTGGGGGTTATATTAATCGCAGTCATTGGATAGAGACTAATTTGATGTTCCTGCCCGGGTGTTCTACTATCGGAGAAGTGATTAAAGACCGGATGTGCCCATAGCTCAGCTGGATAGAGCGCCAGCCTCCGAAGCTGGAGGTCGCAGGTTCAAATCCTGCTGGGCACGCTCTTTTTTAGTAAGAGAGGGAATATGTTAAAGCGGTTATCAGTTACCGTGGCTGCGGTACTGCTTGCCTCCTGCTACGGCTTCGCTACCGTTAAAAGCTTTAAATTCCCGCAGGAGGGTCAGATTTATACACTGCGCTGCAGGACTCTCAAAGAAAGTAGCTGCAGAGATAAAGCACTTAAACTTTGTCCTCAAGGATACGAAACACTCTCATCGAGCCGGACCGGCTCTATTGAGGCCCCCGCCGCACCTGAAGAGGCAGCATCGCTAACCACCGAATTTAAAATACGCTGCAAACAGTAACTACGAGAGCGTGAACTTTGAGAGGGAATGCCCGCCGGTCCCAAGACTGGTGGCAAAGCTGCAGGTACGGTACATTGTACCTGTCCCATCCTTTTTAATAATACCGGTCATCTTACAATTCATAGCCAGTCCCTGCGGCAGGCCCGGAAAATTTAAGAGATAACTTCCATTAATCAGCCCGTTTCTTTTTACTCTAAGATCCCAGCTTACACTTGCCTGCCCGGCTACCAGGGTTTTGCTGCCTTTAACTACGATGCTGTTATCCTTGAAGGTCCCGGCAGTAAGCCCGGCAGTCATATCAAACTTTCCGGCTACAAAGCCCACAAAATTAGCAAAATTCGAGTCAAAGTTGGCCGAAGTATTCGAGAGGGTTACCATCGTAGCGGGATTGCCGTCCAGGGTTGCCTTAAACTGCACCGGCCCGCCCTTTACGTTACTTAGCGAGGCTATAATCGTCACTTTAATTTCCTCAAAATTCAGTGAAACACTAACAGAACGCTGCGTGCCACTGGTAATAGTATCAGAGAGTAAACTAAAGGAATTATCGCCCTCTTTTAAAAACTTGCTGAAAGCAAAGCCGCGGTTTTTTTTGGCAGCGCGCTTTAACACAAGTTTAAGCATTCCAAAGGTCTGTTTGGTAAGATTCTTAATGGTCGCAAGCAAAACCACATTCAGTCTTTTTCTTAAAAGCTCTAGATAGCTTTTCTGGGAGGTTGTCGCTCCTGCATTAATAAACTGCTGAATCAAAGAGTTAGTATTTTGATTGGTAAGAAACTGAATCAGAAAGCCTATAAACGAATTTAACTGATACACGGCAAAGGCTTTGCTCTCACTGGCCACAACCCGCCCACCAAAGGGAAGCCTGAAGAACTGTCCCTTAACACGTCTTTTCTTTCCCTTAGCCCTTCTAACAGTCGCCTTTCTTAGAACGCGCTTACTGGCGCGAACAAACTGGGCTTCACTTACCTGGCCTGCTGCTACAGCAGAAGAGAGCCGGATTAAACGGTTATATTCCTTGTTTAATTTTTTGATAACCTGACTTACAAATGCGCGAATTGCCTTTTTCTGGCTATCTGAAAGATTGGTTGCAGCGTTAATGTTACTTAGAAAACCATCTGCAGCTGACTGCGTAAAGGTTATTGCGTTCTGGGCAACAGTTTTCCCGTAAGTTCCAAGGCCGGTTGCTTTAGGAAGTTTTATTTTTGCAGCTCTTGTGCGCGGATTGGCTGCCGTTTCAATTATGGGCACTTCAAGACGTGGCATACCGCCGCCAGCGACCTTTTCGTATAGAAGCCCTGCGATAAGCGTTGCAGGCCTAACAAAGTAAAGCGCCACAGCGCCAGTGATCAGCAGCAGCGTAAGTATACTTAAAGTCTTGCGCATAAGGCCTCCTCAGCTGAAGTAACGATAATCTTTAACGCGATATTAAAGCACAGCGCCCCCTAAATTCACAGTATTTTATTCAACTATTATGAAGAAAAATTATGTTGAAATTACACTATTTTTACGGAATTTTACTGCTGCGGCTGCTTCGGATTAATCAGTTCGCCGGGGCCAGCGTATTGAATAAGAGCTATTTTAAACTGCAGAAACTTAATCAGTTCCTCAAGGCGGCTGTTCTCATCGCGAATGGATATAAGCTTTAGCCGCTCTGGGTTATCAAGCCCAACCAGTGGCGTGAGCTGATAGGATAACCTGGCAGGGTGAAATTTTTCTGGAACTTCAGTTAAATTTATAATCGCGCAAAACTCTTTAAAAAGGCTAATAACCTCATTTCTAAGATAACGATCAATTTCAAATGCTACTTCCTGTGTGCGTACAACCGCGGCAAGCGGGAAAAACACTCCCCGTTTTTCACTGATTAATTTACAGACTTCGCGGCCTGAAATTAGCACCACCAGATCTTCGCCACCGTAACGTTCAACAACGCGCAATACCCTGCAGGCAACTCCACAACGTTCAAGCTTCCCTTCACGCTCAAGAAATGATACCAGCGGAACACCGTATTCAAGAGAATGAACAATTGCGCGGTAAGGCATACCCCCCGATACATGCACGGGAATCACCTCATCCGGAACAATCACTGTTCCAAGCGGAAGAAGCGGAAGTTCAAGAGCCTTGTTTCTCATAGGCAGTGGCTTTAAACGAGCATACCCCCGTTACAGGGCAATTATCTCCCTGCACACCCGAAAAGGGCAAGACAAAATTACCCGGGCTTTTGCTGCTAACTCAGGTATAGATGGCCCTGTTTTGATACAAAAATTCAAACAATCATGATTCGAAAAAAAAATCACCAGCTAAATAATGCTGAGATATCAATAAAATACCTCTTAGCCTCTGATGGTACAGGAATTGACCTTGGAC
>RFHI01000267.1 GCA_003696425.1 Candidatus Dadabacteria bacterium
ATTACAGGCACTCCTGCAGCATTAAACTGTTCATTCAGCAAATGATCCTCAGCCAAGTCCGGCTGGTCATAGGCATAAACCAGCACGTAGTGCCCTTTTTCTTTGAGACCCTTACTTAAAGTAAGCACAAGCCGCTCAAGCCCGCCGATTTGAAGAGAAGGCAGAACTATCATAATGCGTGGGTTATCCCTCTGTGACAGGCGCCCCATAATAAAAAACACAAGTGGAAAGTAGGAGAGCGCAAAGAATCCACCGTAAACAGCAAACCACCCCAGTCCTTCAGCACCAAACGCCCTGCCTGAAAGTGCTACAAGCGCTAAAGCCATACTGACGGCCAGGTAAATGCCAAGATCACGAAGCGGTAAAAACTCTCTGATTTTCCAGCCGGTAACTCTGCGCGTATAGCTTAACGAGTAAGTGCGCATTAGCGCTTTTGTAAGCAGCATTCCTGAGAGTGCTCCGATTGCACCAAACTCATAAGCAAGCAGAGAACACAACATAAGCCCAATGAGCGCGAAAGTAACCGTACGGCTCATTATCCAGTGGGCTTCCCCTCTTGCTCTGGCTACAGCATCAAAAGGGATGATTAAAAAGAGATAAGAAAATGAAAAAAGCATAAGATAAGGCGCGGCCGCGCTGTAGCGATCCGTGTACAGTAGCCTGACAATCGGATCAGCGAACACAAGCAGTCCGAAAAAGGAAGGTATTATAACCAGTCCGAGTTGCGATATGGCATTTTTGTAGAACTCTTTTCCAGTCTGCCTTGCTTTTTGACTTTTAAAATTTTCAAAAATACGTGAAAGTTCGGGAATCAGCACTCTTACTACTGAGTGCTCAAGGATCAAAAGTGGCGGCACTAAAAGACACCCAAGCGCGTACAGCGCAAACTCATCCGTTTTGAGAGTTGCGGAAAGAACAAACTGATCAGCATGCGACACCAAAAGGCCAAACACTCCAGCCAGCGCCACAGGAAAAGCATAAGTTACGACCGGCCAAACGCTGCTGCGATCAAGTACTGGCCTGAATGATTTCATTTTATAGGCAAGTGTATAGCCAATACCTGCCTTAAGCAGTGTAAATAGCGAAAACGTATAAAGCACTGCTTCGACATCTCGGTAATAAAAAGCTGCTGCCAGCATTGCCAGCACTCTCACAACATCAGACAAAGCCATAAAAATAGCAGCTTTCCAGACAGCGCCGCGCACGATTGTGCTCTCCTCGAAAAAGACAGCTGCTACTGAACCTGCAGCAGCCGCAGAAAATGCCAGCATAGTGTTTTGTGACACACCTAACAGTTCAGCTAAGTCTGCTCTAAAAACAAAGAGCAGCGCCCCCGAGAAAAGCGCGAGTAACAGAATTAAAGTGCCGGTCAACTGAATAGCCCGCAGGCCACGTCGCCCTCTGCCGGCCCAGTAAGCCAGCCCGTTTACCAGACCGCCACTTAGGCACAGCTCGGGCACAACCATCAGATAGAGGAAAAAAAGCTTATAAATACCGATTTGATCGCGTTCAATTAAACGAACCAGTACTAACGGCAGAAGCAGGTTAAGCAGCGATGAAACGCTCGACAGAACTGAAACCGGCCAGTGATTATTTGTTTTTTTTGTCATCTATGACTTTTTACAAACCCGTTGCTTCAAGCAGCTCGCTGCGTACAAGTCTTAATCTGCGTTCATTAGCAGAGCTTCCAAAGAAAACCACTTTGATTGTCTTAAGCATAATGATTAGATCCAGGCGCGGTGACATATGCTGGATGTAGTACAGATCAAATTCAAGCTTAATACGCGATTCGGCTACGCTATTGGCATATCCTGCACATACCTGTGCCCAGCCGGTCATGCCGGGACGCACGATTGTGCGGACGTGAAAAAGCGGTATTTTCTCCGAGAGTTTCTCAACCATTTCAGGCCTCTCAGGGCGCGGCCCGAAAAAGCTCATCTCTCCACAGATGATATTCCAGAGCTGCGGGATTTCATCAAGCCTGGTAGCACGTAAAAACCTGCCAATTTTTGTTACTCTGCTGTCATGATCTTTAGCCCACTGCGGGCCATCCTTTTCGGCATCTATCCGCATGGTGCGGAATTTATATAGAGTAAAGGGTATTCCCAGATATCCAGTGCGGCGCTGTTTATAAATGACCGGTCCTCTGTCAGTCAGCTTAATCAGCAGGGCTATAAGAGCTGCAAGCGGTGCAAGCATAAGCAGTAAAAAAGCTGCTGCAACCGGCTCTAAAACTGGCTTGAGGTCCATATAAAGCTTATTAACTGAGCGTTGCGGTGTGGCTTCTAAAAGGTAAGTTGCATAATCCAGATCTCTTAACTTGATTCTCCCGCTAAGGCTGGCTGACACGCTCTGATAATCCAGTACGGGAATGCCCGCAAGGTGCGCACGCATAAGCAGCGCTTTACGGTCGAACTCTTTAACTGCCTTGCGGGATATTATGACAGCGCTAAGCTCTTTAAGATTTTCGTAATGATCATTAAAGAGGTCTACTTCTGAAATAAAGCTGAACTCTTCCATGAGCTTAAGCGCCTTAAGATCTGATAAAAGTGCTTTTTTCTGATCATCGGAAAGTATCAGAGCAATCCTGCGCTTGTTTGAAAGTCGTGAAGTTAGCTTTAGTATCGTGCGATCAGCAATAAATATACAAACAGCAAAGAGCGGTGCAGAAGTTACAATTGTCTGATAGTTCCAGATTGGCTGATCAAGAACCATTCTCAAAAGCTCTTCCTGTAATATCCCCCCTGCCAGTATAGAAAACATCAAAAGCAGGAGGTCGCTTTTTCGTGACCTGATGACAGCATACTGAAAGTAACCGCTGAGCTTTAATATGTAGTAAGCAAGGAGCACTGTCCCGGCAACATATATGGTAAGTAATGGCAAGCTTCCGGGGATACAGTTACAAAGCGCTGCAAACATCCACAAGGCCAGTGTTGCCAGTATCAAAAAGCGCGACTCAGCCCGGAGATGTGTAAAAAAAACTGGGGCATTCATCTCCAGATCACCTCCAGCTTGCGGTTAAAGATAAAATAATAAGGTGCGAGAAGCGAAGCCAGGGCAGCTTCAGATAACATTCGTGCCGTGCGGCTTGTGCGGACAAGAAGATATCCCATGGCTGTCACTGTCAAAACGCTTAAGGTCACAGGCCAAAGCCCCAGGTATTTCAGACTAAAGGCTAAAAAGAGCGGCACACAAACCATAAGCAGCCAGTAGGCCCAGAAGAGTCTGAAAATACGCCTTAAGGCAACCAGCGCTACAACTGGATTGGCTTTAAAAACAAGCGGGAATAGTTCTCTTATCCACTGCACATTACCTGCTACTATCCGAAGCCGGCGTGTAAGTTCTCTGCCACAGTCTCTTCGTTTATTATCAGGATCAATAACTCCCAGATTACTCTGGTAGCGCACCCGATAAGCCGGATTTAATGTGCGCACGAGCAGTGGTAGAACTACATCGTCGTTTAACCAGTTATTCTCAGATAACACTCTTAAAAGTTTCAGAACCGGCCTTCGGCGATATACAACGGTAGCTCCGTGCGCTGTAACAGGCCCTCCGGCTTTCTCTTCAATTGTTTTAAAGTGACGCTCAAGCGCCCAGAGTCTTTGTTGAACCAGGCCGCTACCATTTCTCTGATAAGTGGGGCAAATTGCGGCTACATTTGAAGTTACCTCAGTTCTTACCAGTCGGGTTAAAAAATCCTCCTGCCAGATAACACCGCTATCAGCAAAGATAATCCAATCAAAGCCCGGCACACTCTCAGCCAGCATACGAAGCATCTGCCACTTTCCAAGCTGTTCTCTGCACGAGATAAGCGAGGCTGAATGTTCAAGTGCAATTCTGGAAGTGTTGTCACTGCAGCCATCGGCACCTACCACCAGCTTTACGCTAACCTGCGGGTATCTAAAGCGCATGTGTATAAGTGCGGCATTAATGCTCTTAAGAGTTGCAGCAAGTTTTTGCTCTTCGTTGTGTGCAGGGATAAGAACTGCAATGCTTTTAATTGAATCCGGCTGCGGTGTCCTTCTCTCTTTGGAGCAGAAGATCAAACGGCTGAACCCGGCCGCACCGAGCGGAAAGAGCCAGGTCATACCGAGCAGACCAAAAACACCGGTTATAAAGATTACTTCAAGCACAGGCGATAAGCTTCCGGATAAAACAGCAATTTACGCTGCTACAAACATTATTTATATGACACAAACAACAGGCAGGATATAACGAAACGGGGTCTTACTCAAGCAAACAATGCGTATAAACCCGTATGCTGTAGCTAAATACTTTCATGGGCTAACAACTTTTAATTACAAGAAAATTTAATGATTACGATATATTCGGAAGTAACAGATAATTTCTTTTAGTTTTACTAGATTTCAGGATCGTGATAGAAAGCTACCAGAAACAAAACAGAGTTTTGCCGATTGGAGGTCTTCTCTTACATGCAGTGTTTAAGACGTTTTGCCCGCTTTACATGGGCTGCTGCTGTTTTCATCTCCCTTCTATTTTTAGCAACCACAGCTTCTGCGCGGGTTCATTACAAGATTGCTGATGGAGAAGGGGGCGGCGGCAGCGGGGCAAGCTACCGCGAAAGGATAAATGCCGGCGGCGGATTCTATAACGGTCAGTACGGGCGCAGCTGGTACGCCGACCAGTACTACCAGGGCGGTTTGCTCTATTCCGATCCGATCAGTATAGCCGGAACTGACGACGATACACTTTACCAGACCGAGCGCTA
>RFHI01000268.1 GCA_003696425.1 Candidatus Dadabacteria bacterium
TAACTCAACTGATATTCCCGGCAGATTTTCTTCTATAGCCCGCGCTACCAGCCCTGTCTGTGTAAGAGCCAGCTCACTTCCGCGCGTGCCAATCCTTATTTTCATCTCTTAACAGTATGCACTACACTTTATAATACTTATTCCTCTGACGAATTTTTACTGGGTGGAATCTTAAAATTCAGGTAGTCTGAAAGCGCTTCGGACTTAAGACGTTTTCCAAAGTAAAAAGGCCCAAACTCGCCGTAAAGAGCGCTGCCCTCATCAAATCGCATTTCGTAAACCAGCTCTTTAGCCACATTAGGAAAGTCAACATGCAGATCAACGCCCCACTCCCAGTCATCAAAACCGATAGAGCCTGAAATTATCTGCTGAACCCGCCCGGCATATTTGCGGCCCAGTTTTCCGTGCTCCATCATCATCTCACCGCGCTGCTCAAGCGGGAGTGCATACCAGTTTTTATGCTCGCCGCGGCGCTTATTCATCGGGTAAAAGCAGACGTACTCTCTTTGCGGAAGCTCGGTATAACAACGTGAATGTACCGCGTCTTTATGCTCGGCAATTTTTTTCTTAAACTCCTCGTGCCACTCTTTTGAGCCCTCTTCAAGGCCCATCTCCGAAAGCTCCTCGTAAGTATTAATGGTTGCATAGTAAAGACCAAGCTCAACTACCGAAAGGTAAGATGTTGTAGGCTTTAAATATTCAGCGATACGCAGACGCTCAATCTCCAGTTCAGCCTGTGCCAGCAAGTCAAAATCCTTCCTGTAATGCAGAAAGAGTAAATCTCCTTTATGACCATAGACATGATAGAGGTTGGTCTGTCCCTGGTCTGATTTATTTTCGTGTCTGCTTAACCACTCAACAGTCTCTGCAACCAGCTCACTTAAATCGCCGGAGGCAAGTCTTTTTATGGCAGACCAGTTAAGAGCATAAAACTGGTGCAGCATAGCCCAGCCATCAGCAGTCTGTGGAGCAATCTGTGCAGTCATTTAAAATTCCCCTAAATATTACGCCGGAACAAACCATTGGCCCGAACAGCTACTCTTCTATTTTGAGACCACATAATAGATAGTCTATAACAGTCGGGCAAGTAAATCTGTGCTATTACTTGTATATGCGTTTAATTAGAGATAATAATCGCATCATATGAAGCTTAAGTATCTGCTAGTACTTGCCTGGATCACATTTACCGTAGCGCTTACCAGCTGGTGGTATATCTTCAGCCAGCGTCAGCTTAAACGCCTGGCAAAGCTGAGTTCTGTCCTTGGTCCTGAGATTATCCGCAATCACAGGATGTTACTGATGGAGGGAATAGTACTTATCCTTTGCCTGGTAGGAGGTGGTGTTGCCCTGCTTTACTACATTTACCGTGAAAAGAAGCAGTCAGAAAAGCTCAGGCAGTTTTTTGCAACTTTCAGTCATGAGCTTAAAACCCCGCTGGCAAGCCTTAAACTGCAGGCAGAGAGTTTAAAGGCCGACCTGCCGGAAAATGCCAGTCCTGCACTGATTAACAGACTCATTGATGACACTGCCAGACTGACGCTTCAGCTCGAAAATTCGCTGCTTTTAAGCTCACTTGATGATACCAACTTTTATCCTGAAGCGCTTGACCTTAAAGAACTTATAGAGAATGTATCCAGAAATTTTCCGGAAATTTCAGCTGATGTCATGGTGAATTCGAAAGTACTTGCCGATCACAGAGCGCTAAATGCTGTATTTGCCAATCTTATTAGAAATGCGCTTATTCACGGCGGCGCCAGTAAAATTGAGATAAAAGAGATCGATTCTAAAAGCGGCAAAGTAGAGCTTGAGGTTAAAGACAATGGCCGCGGCTTTAAGGGTGATGCTAAAAAGCTGGGACGGGCGTTTTTCCGCCACAACTCTTCAAGCGGTAACGGGCTGGGACTTTACCTTTGCCGCAAACTGGTAGCCAAAAGCGGCGGTAAACTATCAATTACAAACCCTGATAACGGCTTTACTGTAAAAATTGTTTTACCGGCGAGTAAGTAATGCCAGCCATACTTGTTGTAGAAGACGATAAATCTCTTGGGGCCACGCTTTCAGAGCGATTGACCAAGGAGGGTTACCTGACCAGCTGGGCGAAATCACTTGAGGAAGCCCGCAAGCTGCTCACAGGCGAGAGCTTTGATCTTATTATTCTCGATATCGGGCTTCCTGACGGAAACGGCTTAAACTTTGCGGCAGAAATTAAAGACGAAGTTAAAACCCCCTTCATGTTTCTTACGGCATACAGCTCAGCAGAAAGCAGGCTGCACGGCTTTGAAGTGGGAGCAGATGATTTCATTCCCAAGCCATTTCATTTGGAGGAGCTTTTACTTAGAGTGAAAAAGGTTCTGGCTAATCACGGAGTTTTAAATACAGTACCTGCCGGAGAGTGTATAATTAACCTTTCGGCACGCACAGTTACTCTTCATGACGGAAGCTCAAAGGACATAAGCCGCACCGAGTATGAAATCCTTAAAGCTTTAATAGAAGCATCCCCTGAACCTGTCTCGCGGGAATCTTTAAGAGAAATGGCGCTCGGAAATCGTGGCGAAGCCAAGACTCTCCGAAGCATTGATAATGCAATTGTAAAACTGCGCCAGTTAATAGGAGATGGAGACCAGCAAATTATCCGCTCAGTCCGTGGAGTAGGGTATCAGTGGTATAAACCGCAAAAATTCAAAGGTTAAGCGAATAGAAGAAAAAGCTGAAAAACAGAAATCAGTAACCCGTAACCAGAAAATCGGATTCAGCCCCAACATTGGTACAACCCGGAGACATAGGTAACACATTTTACCGGAGACATGGGTAACAGATTTTCTGTTGCAGATGCGCTGGCTGACAGCTGATTAGCCGTTACCGTTTACAGGTTTTTGGCTAAAAGGAGAAATACTGGTGCCGGGCTACTAAAAAAAACTTAAATATTCAAGCGGTTAGCCGTATTTTTGGCTGGTCGGTTATTTAGCTCGTGTTGTAAATCTAATGTAATCAGCACCGCTTTTACTTTAAGTTGCTGAAAATATGGTTTGGTCAGACGTTCATCCGCTGTTTAATATGGATTCTGCTTATGAGGGGAATTTTAAGATCGAACAATTTATAGGGTTTAACCCGGGTGTTTTTATGAAAAAGGCAAAACTTCGCTCCCTACGTTGCCCAGTCTGTAAAGGATATACCCGTGAAGCAGCAGGAAGGATTGCTAATAAAACCTGTTCTGACACAGTATCTACAGGTGCACAGCCAACGCCTACCAGAAAGTTAAGCGATTATTTCTATTACACCAGAAGCTGCCCGCGCTGCGGTATAGTCTTTAGAACCAGTAAGGCTGTAGTACTGGTTGAAACAATGTTGAAAGGATCTCAGCCTCCAGCGTTACATAAAAGCGTGGTAAGAAACTTTACCCCTTCAAATTCATCTGAACTCCTGAATCACAATCTTACTCCGGCCCCGATGGCTGAAGCAAAAAAACGCCTGCTTGCACAGAGGAAGGCTGCCGAACTGGAGGAAAAAGCCAAACTATCCGGAAATGAGAAGAGGCAAACAACCCTCTCCCCAGCAGCTGAACAGGACTCATCGGCGGTGCTGGATCTGCGCTTTGGAAACCAGAAATCAGGCTTTTATTTTTCACTCCAGCTCGGAAAAGGGCTTTCAGCGAAAACAGCCGGGCTTATAAGCTCTGTAACCGGCTTTTTCAGAGGAGAGCGCAGACCTTCCCCCAAGGGCCGTCCGCCGGCCTCTAGGCACTACCGCCGGCCGGCACTGGCAAGTAACAGTAAGTCCTGATAATTTCAAATACTGTGGATTAAATACTTTTTTTTAGCTATACTGACTAAAGTACTGTTCTTTCTAACTGACCCCCAGGGGACTGTGAGATTAAATGTGTAGATAGAACGGTCGAAATGTTATGAGACCTTTCGAAAGATTTATCTACCATTTACACAACTGACTTAACAGTCGAGGCCCGGAGCGGTCACTGTTCTTTCTTTAAGTGCTTAAATCCAAATATGTGCGGACTGGCCCGAGGTTTTCGTTAAGGGGGAAAATCCTTCGGACTCAGTTAATTTGTGCTATATTTTAAAGTAGAGGATCGCAATGCTTGATGAATTACTGGGACCCTATCAGAGAAAGTGGCAATCCCCGCAAGCTGTAAAACAACAGGATCACTGTCAAGGGCTGTGTGCAGATGCAGCGGTAAAAGTTACAGAGCTTTTTGAAAAGACAGCTAAAGAGCTTGGTGTTAGTGTAAATGATCTCAAATCAATTAAAAGGTATGCCAAAGGACTGGCGGCTGAGATAACTGGCCTGCCAGTAGCTGAGTCCCCTGCCAATGTACCTGATGAGCCAAAGCTTTTAAAATCATCCAGAGAAGCCGCACTTCTTATTGTTGCGCACCACGTGCTGAGCAAGGCGCTAGATAGCTCTACTCTGGAGTCTTCCGCCAGCATCCTCTTTAACAAAGCGGAAGGACTAGGGGCACAAATTGAAAGACCTGACGCCAGGCTCTCAACCAACATGCTGCCGGCAGCAATTGAACTGCTTGCAAAAGAAACAATAAAAAAAGCCAGAACAGATGGGAGTTCTCTGTTAAGAGCCGCCTCCAGCCTGGGAGATAATCTTAAAAAGGCGGCAGTAAGCCTGGAGAAGGCTCTTACAACAGACGACCCATTAAAATCGTCAGAAAATATGGACGAATTTATCCGGATAACAGATACAGGAGACGAAAGTAAATACTCGCTGCGTGGACTTGCGGCAGCAGCAGTGCTGCTGGCACGCGAACAGGGAGCGAGGGTCCCTCGGGTAGTAACTTCACTGGGTCACAGCGCGATAAGAGAGATTGCTTACCACAAGGACTAACCAGCATTGGCTGTGTTAGTGCTCAAAGCTCCACCTTAAAGCAATATAAACATTGGCTGCATCTTTAAACTGTCCGAAGAAACTGCTGCGGTCTTGGCCGTAGAAAATATTGGCCCCGGCTTCTACTCTCCAATTATCGCTGACTTTATAGTTGGAGTTAAGGCGCAGATAGCCGTCCTTCTCCTGCGGGGAGTAAAAGTTAAAAAGTGATAATCTTAAATTTTGATTAAAGAGCAGGTAAGTAAGCCTTACAGTTATAAGTGACCGATCCTGCGGACGAAGCCCCGACCCCGCCGGAAAGGAATCCCTGTAACGCTTAAAATGGCGCATGCCTTCATGGTAAAACTGAAAAGCTGCTGTAAAATTACGGAAGAGTTCATGCTCATAGCCAATCAGAAAACGGTACTCGCTGTTACGAACCAGTGGATCTCTGCCTGCAATATCATCGCGGCTGTCATAATAGCCGCCTTCAAGGCTTAAAATACCTCCAGAAAGCGGTCCACGCAGACTGCCACCATAAACTGAAAGCGCTGGAAAAGTAGCTAAACCATTCTGCGAACCTGCCGGACTCTTCCAGTAGCCGTTATAATAGTACAGAGCAGCCTCATAAGAACCGAACTGGCGGTAAAGTCTTAAGGCCAGTTCATCTTCAGAAAACCAGCTGGCCCTGCGGTCAACCGGAAGCCCCTGCTTAAATGCGATCATTCCGTTTACGGATGGATCAAAAAATGAAACCCTGCGCCCGTCAATATAGCGGTCAGCATCAAAGGCCGCAGTATAAACGATATCAAGGTTTAGAAGACTATTAAAAAGCGAGAACTTTACAGCATCAGACGGGGCTTTAAGGTACTCTTCGTCGCGTCCGATAAAAAACGAGTTCCAGTCCTTGGGGAAAAGATCATTTATAAATACCAGATCGCCTGTGCCCCAGGTAAGAATCTGACGACCTAATTTAATGTCAGCATAATCCCCTGCCCTGTAAAGGAAATTAGCTTCACGTAAATCCAGCACCCCGCTGCCACTTTCAAAATCCTGGGTGTAATCATCCAGCACCGGATCATAAACAAAATCAGTAACTACAGTAGAAGATAACTGTTCCCATTCTGTGTCCAGCTCAAACTGGGCGCGCCCCTCGCCGATGGATTCATCTTTTTGCAGCGGATCACTGTGCAGGCGTCTCCCGTAGCGCCCCTCCAGGAATCCGGAAAAAGAAAATTCCACCGCTGCCGGCTCCAGTGTGCCCGCGGTTATCCCACTTTCAGCACTCCCTGCTGAAGAATCCAGTCCGGCCGGAAGGTCAGGCTCACTCTGCTCCTCTAAGCCGGCAGGAAGATCAGGTTCCTCTGCCTTAAGCGCCGCAGCTGCAAGCAGCAGAACAGATAATATGAACGTAAAGATATGCTTCATTCCGGACTACCCTAACTAACGCAAATACTTTATCGGCGGGTTTCTTAAATAACGCTCACTGAAAATACTCTCCGGCAGATTTAAATTATACTTAACCTGCATATAACTGAGTGTTGTCTTACCGCCCGCAGCCAGGTCTTGCATCTCAGCCTGAACAACAGTTGGATAGCCGTCAATTGTCTCGACCTTAAGGGCCTGGTACTTTCTGTAGAGCTTTCCGGACTTATCATAATACTCTGTCTTTACCGGTATAAACGTCTTTTTATGAATCCAGGTTTTATAGTACGAAAACTCTACTGAGCCGGGATCCTTAGGCACACTCTTTAGCACATAATAATTTTTAGTTTCTTCAAGCAGAGTGTGCTTGTCAGCTGCCGGATTTCTTCCGGATACGTCTTCATAATAAAAGTGTGAACCTACAAAACTGGTGCGCACGTCACTGGCAGCAATGCGTTTTACGAGATCAAGCGCCGGAAGGTAGAGCCAGCGATCGTCATCAGCATTTACATGCTTCCAGACCATAAACACAGTTTTGCGCACATCAGCCGGACGGTTAAAATAAACGTAGAATTTTTGATCACCGGTAAAATCTTCGGCTGGTTCGCTATCACGCCTTAAAATTGTAAAATTCCTTGTGCGCCTGCGGCCCTGTGAATCGGTAATAACCATATTGACACGCGCACGGCCGTCACGTCCGCGGTAGTATGCAGCTGCATTGGCCTTTTTAACAATTTCAGCTACACTAAGCGCCAATACAGTTGAGGGGATAAAAACAAAGGCTGTCAGTAAAATTATTCTGCGCATAGTTATACCTCCTGTGTCTTATCAGCAGTAAAATCACTTTTAAAAAGAAACTTCTCTAAAAACCTCATAAGCGCCGGTAAGATCATAAGCGTAGCCACTCCGGCGAGTATCAGGATAGTTGAAATAAATACCCCTACAGTCTTGTACGGTACGAGCGGGGCAGCAAGAAGCGGCAAAAATCCAACGCCTACTACAATAACATTGCGGGTAATTGCTCTGGCCGGCTCGCCAAAGACAGATTCAATAGTCTCAGCCCAGGACTGATGCTTTGAATACAGGTGGCGGCTGCGGGCAAGAAAGTGTATGGCGTAGTCAACCGCAAGCCCGAGACTAAGCGATGAAAGCACTGCAACCGGCATGTCGTAGTCTTTGCCGAAAATTCCCATACTGCCATAAATAACAGCAATTGTAACAGTAAGCGGAACCATCGCCAGCACTCCCCAGAGGGCAGAGCGAAACAGTATGACCATAAGAACCAGTACTACAGCAAAGCTGCTTAAAAATGCTTCTGCCATACCCCTTACCATCTTAGCCTGCCAGATGACGTTGATATAAGTTAACCCAAACCATTTGTGCTTTAGAGCGACCGGAGCCGGATTTGTTTTAAAGAACTGCTCTACTGCCTTTGCAACAGCATTCATATCCCGATTATCACCGCTTTTTAACTGGATCCAGAGGCTGGTAGTACGGTAGTCGGGAGTTACAAAGTGAAATAGATCGCCCGGGCGGTGACTGTTCTGAAAACTTAAAAGTGTCTGTGCAACCGCTGCTTTGGAATCAGGGATACGAAACTCTGAGGCTTTGCCTAAAAGAAGCTCACGGTGCACTGTTTTAACAATATCAGCAAGTGAGTTGCTTTTACCAACAAGGCCGGTGGACTTTAAATATTCCTGCAGTTTTTCTATATACTTTAAAACTTCAGGTTGCTTAAAGAGCTCTTGACTGCCTTTTAAGGCTTCAATAACCCCAAGCGCCTGATCCCAGTTTTCCCACTCTTTATCTGATGCGTTATCAAGAGCCTTTTCAGCAAAAGCCGTTAAATCCGCAATCAGAGCCTGGCTGTCTTTAGCGCTGCTGCGATCAAGCTCCTCTGCAAGCGCTGCTGAAGCCGGATTATCTGATTTTAACAGTTTCTCTCTAAGGTTTTGTTTAAAAGAATTAAAATCATCATTACCACTGGCGCTCAATGAGAGATAAGCCATATAAGTGCCGGCAAAGCGCTTATTTAATTCTCTGTCAGCAATTCGGATTTCATGTGAGCGGCTAAACCACTTAACCGGATTATCGTTAATTACAATATGACGAATTCCATAATAAGCAACTCCACCTAAAATTACTATCAATACTATTACCGCGCGGGCATACGAATAAGCCAATTTACCGGTTGTATGCAGCAAACGCCCCATTAAAGTTTTTTCAGGATCTATCCGGCAGCTTTCCTGATCTCCAAGCCGCTTTAATGACTCTTCTTTAAGCAGCATTATATATGCAGGTATCCCCACCACAGTAAGCACCCACGCTACCGCCACACCGAGTGAAACAAAAATTCCAAATACACGCACCGGCGGTATCGGAGTAAGAGCCAGCGAGGCAAAACCTGCAAAGGTAGTAAGACTGGTATAGAGCATTGGGGCAAAGAGCTCATCCATTACTGTTTCAATAGTATGTTTACGATCACAGGTCTGATGGTAGCGGTCAAAGAAATCACTTAATATATGAATTGCATCCAGCACTGCAATCGGCATTATAAAGATTGGAATCATTGAGCTCATGATATGGATAGTTTCTCCGCTAAGCACCAGCGAGCCCATGGTGATAATGACTGAGCATAGCGCGACTATCATGGGAGAGATAATCAGCTTTATCTCTTTAAAGAAAAACCACATAAGCAGAAAAATAATCAGCATGGCAAGTGGCGCTGAAATTGCCATCTGCTGAAACATCTCTACCCCAAAGGTGTCCTGAGCTACAGGGAGACCGGTTATATAATAGTGATCATCTCCACCGAGTTCTTTTATTTTCGTTCTTAGCTTCTGAGACACGCGGTAACTTACGTTTTTAGCTGTTATTGGAATGTAAAGAGCTATTGCTTTGCCATCTTCAGAGACTACAGTGCCGTTTAAAAGTGGTAAGCGCTCTGCTTTAGCCTTAATTTCAAGCGCTTCCCTATCACTTTCCGGAGGTTTCGGCATAAGCCAGTTAAAGCTCACGCTTCCCACTCCGGCCTGTTCAATATTATCTACTGTTGAAGGTGACAGTATCTCTGCGCTTATAACGCCTGCCTTTTTACCGCCCTCCTGCCAGATTATTTTTTTTGCAAACTCGGTAAGTTTATAAATATTTGTAAGAGATTTTTTGTTAAACACGCCATTAGGATGACGTGTATTTACAACCCCCACTACAATCATGTCGTAGAGGTTTAAGCTTTTTTTCATACGGTTATGAAACACCCGCACAGGCTCAGTTTTCTCAAGCATATTTTCCGGGTCGGTATCAACCTTAATATGTGGCAGGGAGCTGAATTGATTGGGCCACAGCACAGGCAGCGCTACTGCTGTAAGCATTGACAAAGTTACAATACAGATAAGTAAAACCGTAGTGCGCGGGTAGTTTATCCCTACACGGGCGAGCCGTTTCATCTGAGCATCCTCATTAAATACTAAAATTTAAAAAGCCTTACCCGGCTTTACTCCGCATTTTTTTAAGATAATGGCAAGCGGGCAGAAGCCTGTAAAAGCAGCCTGCAGCATATTGGCTCCAACAAAGGCATCCAGCCAGAGCCAGTAGCGGCTGTGATAAATACTGAGAATGAGACCCAACAGAATCATTGTGCCTGCAAAAGCAAATACCATACGATCAATAGTCATAGCTATACTCCTTTAAATATAAGCCATAATAGAGTTGCAAATCAGACTGAAACCGGTTATTATATAAGCATAGTCTAAATTAGTTATTTCTACTTTAGCAATTACTAATATAAATGTCAAGTCCGGAGTCAGTATTTTTATGGTCTCAAACAAAGATATGAAAAACCTGCTTAAGGCAGTGGACTTACTTAAGGCTATAAGTAACCCGAACAGGCTGGCAATCCTCTGCACGCTCTCTGATGGAGAACTGAGCGTAGGTGAACTGGTCGAAAAAATCGGCCTCAGCCAGTCTGCTCTTTCGCAGCACCTGGCAAAGCTTAGAGCCTGCGGCCTCGTTGATACCCGCAGGGAGCAGCAAACAATTTATTATTCTCTTAAAAGCAGCGAGGCTGAAGCTATAATAGATGTGCTGCACAAGCTGTATTGCAGACGATAGCTTCGGTATGCTGGCATAACACTCTTAAAATACAGTTTTTTTAATAGCCCGGCAGGTCGCTATTCCCCCTGGCTCTATAGTATCTAAAAGACTTTCTTTTGTGTTAACAGGATTCCTGCAATAAAATCTCAGAAACGTTTTAACTAAAGTACGTTTATAAATGTCTCGCGCAGCTAATGACAGAATTATTCGAGGAGTAGTGCGCCGCGTTACTTTCCGCAATCCTGAGAACGGCTACGCCGTTCTTAAAGTAGATCTTCCTGAAAGCAATGAACAGATTACAGTAGTTGGAACATGTTTAAATCCTAATGTCGGGCAAAATCTTTTGATTCGCGGAGACTACACTGTTCATCCACGCTTTGGTAAGCAGTTTCAGGCAGAATCAATCCAGGAAGTCGAGCCTTCATCAGCGGAAGGAATCTCAAAATATCTTGCCAGTGGCCTGATTAAAGGTGTCGGCGAAAAGACAGCTGATAAAATTGTAGCTCATTTTGGCACTGATGCTCTGCAGATCCTTAAAACGCAGCCCGAACGCATCTCTGAAGTCCCCGGAATTGGCCGGAAAAAAGCTGCAAAAATTGCCGCCTCAGTCAAAGACAACCAGGATCTGCAGGAAGTTATGCGCTTTCTGCTTGAACACAATATATCTTCCGGCCTGGCCTCCAGAATTTACGAGCGCTATAAAAACAGAACAGTAGAGATTCTCTCACGTGATCCATACCTGCTGGCACGTGATATGCGCGGAGTTGGTTTTGCAACAGCTGACTCTATTGCTATGAATCTCGGCTTGGAACACGATTCTCCGGAAAGACTAAAGGCAGGTGTATACTATGCCCTGGAAAAAGGCGCCGACGATGGCCACTGTTATTTAACACTTGATACCCTGCTGGTAAGAGCCAGAACCCTGCTTGGCCTAGGTGAAGAATACGATCTGAGCGGAGCACTCGAAGCACTTATTAAAGAAGGAAGCGTTATTAAAGATGAAGAACGAATTTATCTGCGTCATCTCTACAGAGCTGAAATCTTCGTGGCAGACTTTATAGGTCAGAGGACTGCCCCATACGAAACTCCTCTGGTATCAGAGCGCTTAATCGAGCGAGCACTGACTCAGGCACAGGAAGAACTTAATATAAGCTTTAGCGCCGAGCAGCGTGAGGCTGCGCTGGCTGCCAGCCGCTACCCTTTTCTGGTGGTTACTGGCGGACCGGGCTGCGGCAAAACCACTGTAATACGAGCCCTTTCACGCATTTTTCAATATGCTGAAAAAAGGCTGGCCCTTACTGCTCCTACAGGAAGAGCTGCGCAGCGCATGTCTCAGGTCACAGGGCTTCCGGCCAGCACTATTCACCGCTTACTAAAGTATGATCCGATTAAACGCGGATTTTTACACGGATTAAACAAGCCCCTGGCAGTTGATGCAGTTATTGTAGATGAAGCATCAATGATTGATATTTTACTTGCACGCGATCTCTTCTCAGCCATTCCGCGGGAAGCTACCCTTATTCTGGTAGGAGATAAAGATCAGCTCCCCTCAGTTGGACCCGGCAGAGTATTTGCTGATCTTATTGCATTAAAAGAGATCAAAACCATTACACTTAACAGACTGTTTCGCCGGGCAAAAGAATCTACTATTAATACTATTGCTCACATGATAAACTCCGGACTAACTCCACAAATACCGGAACCCGACGGGGTAACACGCAGCGATGCTTACTTTATAGCCAAAAAAGATCCCCAAAAGGCCTGCTCACTTATTGAAAGCCTGGTAGCAGAACAAATACCGAAGAAATTTAAAATTCCATCAAATGAGATTGTAGTCCTTACTCCGACTAACCGTGGGCCACTAGGCACCCAGGTTTTAAACCAGCGGCTGCAAGAGCGGCTTAATCCGGAAGGTTTTATGAATAATACTGCCGGCGTAAAAGTCGGGCACTATACGCTGCGCCCCGGCGACAGGGTCTGCCAGAGAGTGAACAATTATAACATCGACAGTTACGGGGTATTTAACGGAGATAACGGGATAATTTACTCAGTTGATCCGGTCGGGAAAAAGGTGGTAGTCGAGCTCTGGGACGGCAGGCTGATTACTTACGATGAATCAAATATTTCACAGCTATCACTTGCATATGCTATCACAGTGCACCGCTCGCAGGGCTCAGAAATTCCGTGCGTAGTGCTGGCGCTGCATGACTCGCACTACACTCTGCTTGAAAGACAGCTTATTTATACGGCTGTTACCAGAGCAAAAAAGCTGCTTATCGTAGTTGGCTCAAAGCGGGCACTGATGCTTGCCAGTAAGCGCATGGGCTCAAAAAAGCGGCTTACAGCCCTATCTGAACTGGTAAAAAAGCGAATGAGCATTCAGGATGTGATTTAAAATAGTTAGCTATTATTAATTAAGAATTTATGCTCCTTTTATGTACGGAGTTTCCGTAATTTAAATATTTTTTCACTAAGAACCTTTTTCAATGTTATTATAATCAACGGTTGCAAGTACGTAAGCCGGGGCCTGTCCCGGGTTATTCTACAGAGGTTGTGTTAGATAGCAAAGTGTCAACTGCCGCCTTTCATTCTTATAGATTCCGGTTTTACTCAGGTTCCAGCAGGCTCTGGTTTAAATAGTTTAGCTAAGCTGGAGATTTCAGGAATGCCTAAGGGAGGGTCTAATAGCTGTTCCGACCTCACCCGCCGGGTGATTGAAAACAGTTCGGCCGACGTCTTAAGTTCGCAGAATGTCTCTCAACAGGATAACGAAATCGTAAAGAACATAACTCTTTCGGGAGAGAAAGCTCGGCCAGCTGATAACACCTGCCAGCCGACTATAGAAGACTATAAAAGTCTTCTTGATCTTACCATCTCACGTGTTGCCTGTTTTGGCTTTGAGCCACAAATTAATCTGAATCAGCCTGCAGAAAAGCTGGTTGATCTTCTCTGGCAGCAGAAATCCTTTTGTCTTATTGCAAACGAGTCGTTTGCCAGAGCATACGGATTTAATGACTCCAGCGATATTTTCGGCAAGCCTTTTTATGAGGTAGTCCCCCCCAGCTTAGAATATGTTGAAATGGCTAAGGCCTGGGCAGATAACGGTTATTTTATTGCCGATTATCATCTCGAAAAGCAAAATAGCGACGGTGAGAGCATTACTATACTTACATCACTTTACTCAGTTCGGGAAGGCAATAACCTTAAGAGGCTCTGGCTTGTAAACCGCGACATTTCTGAACACATTCACGCAATTGATCTATTGCAAAAAGCTGAGGAACACTACCGCACACTGGTGGAGAGGCCAGGATTAGTACTGGTACGCTCCAATCCGGATGGCGGTTACCAGTATATATCTCCGCATGTTGCTGATATTGTAGGATACCCGCCAAACGTTTTTCATGAAGATCCCGAGTTTTTCCAGCGGCTGATTCACCCTGATGATATTACTAAACACGATGCTATCATTAGGGCCAGGCGCGCAAAAAGTCATAAAACTGTGGAGGCAGAATACAGAGTCAAGCACCGTGATGGAACTTATCACTGGATTTATGAGAGACAGACGCCAAAGATCAGTGACTCGGGAGAGATTGAATACTACGACTCGATAGCCTTTGACATTCAGGAAAAGAAACATCTTGAGCTTGAGTTAATGCGCGCTCAGCGTATGGAAACAATAGGGACTCTGGCTGCCGGTATCGCACATGACTTCAACAATCATCTAACTGCGGTGCTGGGCCAGATCCGCATGGTTATTGAAGAGCTTGGGAGTGAGCATCCGAGTTTCGAAAAGCTGGCTGCTGCTGAAAATGCGGCTCTATGTTGCGCTGAAATGACCCATCAGCTGACATCACTTGAAAAGAACCGGGACGTTCAACTCAAAGTTAGAAACCTAAACCAGCTCATACAGCAGACCCTTAGTCTGTTAAGACATGTACTGCCAACCACAATTACCATTACCTCCGAAGGGCTTGCCCAAGACTGTCCGGTAAATTGTAATGCTGCCCAAATCCAACAGGTCTTAATGAATCTTGCTGTTAATTCCCGGGACGCTATGAAAGATCGCGGCGAAATTAAAATTTCGCTTGCGCCTTATACTATTAAGGCAGATCAGAAATCGAAAGATTTCAGTTCTGCCCCGGCCGGACAGTATTACCAGGTAACTGTTCGAGATAGCGGGCCAGGCATCCCACCCAGTCATATACCCCATCTCTTTGAGCCGTTCTTTACTACTAAGAGAGACGGCAGCAGTTCAGGCCTGGGCTTAAGCGTAGTATATTCCATTATCAAAGCACACGGCGGTTATATCACTGTTTTAAATGGTACTGGTGCGGCAATTAGTTTCATCCTGCCCGCTGCAAAAGATTCTGACCAGCAGACTGACGAAAATGGCAATACCGGCAACACCAGCGGTACAGAAATGGTGCTGGTTGCTGATGACGACGAGATGGTGCTTTCAATGGTTACTACGGCTCTTGGTCTTAAAGGCTACCGCGTACTTAAGGCTTCGGACGGGGAACAGGCGCTCAGGTTATTCAGAAAACACCGTAAAAATGTGCGCCTGGCGCTTATAGACCAGACAATGCCTGGTTTCACAGGACGTGAAATAATAGCTGCAATTAATGAGTTCAGACCGGATCTCCCTGTTATTTTGACAAGCGGTTATCATAAGGATGAATTCGAAGGCGATCTTGCAAGGGGAGAAACCGTAACCTTTTTACCTAAGCCGTATATGTTGCCCGATCTTTTGGCTCTGATCAGGAAGCTAATCGACAAACAAGCCACCAGACAAAAATAAAATCCGTAGCTCGCTACCCGAATTTTTCCCGGCATTACCACCAGAAATGCAGCCTGAATAAAAATCTGATAGAATCCTCGCTAATGAACGTTTTGAAAGCTTACATTATCACAGTCTTTTTTGTTGCCTTTACAATTAGTCTGGTGCTCTTCCCTGCCCCGTTCCCATATGTACGCTACGATCTGCACGGCTTTATAATGCTTATTTTTATTACGCTGACATCAGTGGCAGCCGAAATTTTAACCGCTGGAAAACAATCTGGAAAACTGCAGATTACGCCGGCCACATATGCTTTAATTATACTTTACCTTACTATTGTTCTTTCCCTGCTAAGCTCCCCCGACATCATCCCCTCATTTGAAAAAATCCTGTGGTGGACCCTAGCACTTTATTTTATGGTCACTTTCCACTCCTATTATAACCCCAAAAGTTTCAATATAACTCTTATTGTTATTATCACTTGTGGCTGCCTGGCCGCCCTGTCATTTATCACACAAACTCTAATCAAAGTATCAAATCAGGAACATTTAATTCTCCCGTTTGCACTTAACAGAAATTTTTTAGCACAGATACTAATATTACCATTTTTTGTCACCATCTTTTATTTTAAGCAACTTTTAACAAAAGCCAGATCAACAAGCTTTGTTACCAGCAGAGCAATACCTGTATTAGGTGCTAGTCTGGCACTTCTTTTAATAACTCTGGCTATTTTTATGAGCCGCTCACGGGCGGTCTGGCTGGGAATCTTCATAGCTGGCTGTGCTGAAGTATCGTTGGGAGCAATTAGAAAAAAGCAAGTTCCCCTTAAGACAATCCTGGCAGGCCTTTCAGGTATTGCGATACTACTTACATTTTTACATATATTAAGCAGCTACACAGAGAGTACATCTCCGTTTACCACCCTTGCGACTCTGCTTAAGCCTGCCAGCGGTTCAGCAGGCGGACGCTTAAGACGCTGGCTGAACGCTCTGCTGCTTGTACGTGAGCATACTCTTTTAGGTGTAGGCCCGGGGAACTGGTTGGCTGTTTATCCCGCTTACATGGATAGAGTGCTGGCCGACTTCAGAGGAGCCCCACTTGCCTTTAATAGTTATCTTGAGCTTGCAGCTGAATCCGGTATTTTTGCCCTGTTTTTTATTGTTACAACTTTACTAATATTAATTTTTGGAAAACACAGAGACTGCCGGATTGTGCCCTGGCTGAGAGCAAGTGTAATCACTCTGGCATTCTCAGCTTTTTTCCATAACACTCTCTCAGTTCCGGCGCTATTTGTTAACTTCTGGCTGACACTTGCACTACTTAACGTATTCTCTAAACATAAAGCAGCTATCAGACTACCTGCCTATATTACAACAGTAATTACTGCACTACTTGTGATAGGAGCTTTCTATCAGTACAACGTCTTAAATAGTAATCTGCACTATTATCTCGTCTCCATTAATCCTTATTACGGCAAAAGCTCGTACCGGCTACCTGTTCCACGCGTCCTTACAGCATACCGGTCCTTATTACAAGACCACTTTCGCGCTATATCAGCAAAACCTGATAGTACTAGCTTGCTAAAGATCGGCCGCTACGGGACAGGCAGGATGCGGGATCTTTATTACCTGCTCGGTAAAAAAGAGCTCTTTAATCGCCATTATCGCCAAGCGGACTTCTGGCTGACTCATTCAATTAAAAGAAGCCCCCTAAATCCGCTGCCGGCCAGACTTTTGTGTAAGCTATATTACGACCAAAAAAAGTATAAAGAGGCTCTGTCCCTCTGCTACAAGTCTTTAACCCTGAATCCACTACTTCCATATTCACACAAACTGACAGCAGATATACTTATAAAAACAAATCAATATGAAACTGCTCTCGAGCATTATCAAAAGGCCCGGAATCTTTATCATCGAAAACTTGCAGTACCTGAATTCGGGAAAAGCGCTGCTGCAGTTAAAGCTATCAGGAAAAAAGAACTTTACCTTACCGAAAAAGCTATCGCGCTAATCAAAAACAAGCTTAAAACTCTTTCATTAACAGACAGACTTCTGGTAAAAATTGCCAGAACACCTGAAATCCATAAAGCACTTACTTCTGACGGTTTGAGGCTTTATTTTACTAACAACTCAAACGGTTCCTATGCGCTCTACAGCATACCTTTAAATGAAGATGCAATTAATAGAAAAGCTGTACAGCTAACAGATCAGCCTCTTGCTTTTTTCCGGCCGCAGTATACAGCAAAAACTAATTCAATATATTTTACTACTGATAATCTTGGTGATTACAACTATAAACTGGGTCGGATTCGGCTCTCAAAGAATACTACTGAATCGGCAAAGATCTTCGTAAAAGCCGGCCGTATAGCAGAGTTTAAGATATCACCAGCTGGCTCTCCGATTATTGCCAAACGGGAAACTCGCAATAAAGACATATTACTATTGATTGATCCGGAAAATGAACGTGCGACCGAAATCCTAAGCTCAGCTACCCGAAAAGAATTTATTAGCTGGTCTGCCGATTCAAAGAAAATAGTATTCGTTGAAAACAAGCGTAAACTGAAAACTCTCAACATCTCCACTGGCACTCTAAAAGAGCTGTTTACAACCACCGATCAGAGAATATTATCACCGGCTTATAGCCCGACAGGCGATAAAATCGTATTTCTCCTGCGCAGCTTCACTGGCAAATCAAAAATCATGATTCTTAATCTAAAGACTTCCAAAGTTTCAGCTTTATTTGACGAACCAGATTTTTACCTTACTCCGGTTTTTTACAGTGATTCACTTTTGCTCTTCAGAAAATATCAGCAGGATAGCGTGCTGTTGTACAGTTACCAGCTGAAAGAGCGAAGAAGCCACATGCTGATGTTTAAACAGGGAGTAATTTACCCTGTTTATCCTTGTTGTAAAAGCGAACTTCTGCTGGCGGCAGCAAGCCCGCTTATGCCAATTAGAATTTTTAAGCTAAACCCTTTAAACGGAGATTATTATA
>RFHI01000269.1 GCA_003696425.1 Candidatus Dadabacteria bacterium
CAGGGTCGATTAGGTCTTTTTGCCAAAGGGTACTGGGGCAATCCTCACTATAAACTGACTCCTCAAGATAAAAAGTTTTTAAACCGTCAACTTAAAAGGAGCTTTAAAGCCTTAAAACCCGAAGTTGATAAAATTAGCAGCGCTCTTACAGCCTATCAGGAAGAAGTCGACCAGGCTTCAGCAGCTCTCTTTTTCCGGTTAATGACCAGTATGGAGAGTGAATCACAAACTCTCTTGGAAAATCCTGCTCTTATGCCGGAATCTGTAGAGCTGGCATCATCACTGTTGTCAATGGGTACTTCCGGGATCTCCTCTGAAGGTATGGCTGCTGCCGGTTTTCTCGATCTGGGAGGACTCTTTTCTGCAATCGGCGTAACTGGAAATATAGCCAGCACTGCAACAAATTTCATTAACGACTTTATGAGCAACGAACTAGCTGACCTTAACTCTCTAATAGATGCAGGTCAGCTTGATGCTGCCTTTCAGCAGGGGGTAGACCTGGTCAACCAGTATAAGCAAGACATACAGGCACTTGGAGGACAAATTTCTGACATTCGCGATCAGATAACCCAGCTTGAAAATCGTATTTCACAGATTCAGGACACGCTATCAGACCTGAATTCCCAACTTGATGATATAAACACCTTAATTGACACACTCGATAAAACCGCTCCAGATTATCAGGCACAACTGGATAACTTAATTGCACAGCGTGATGAACTTCAGGCGCAGATAAACGACAGGTTAAAAGATCTAAATGAACTTAAAGAGGCTGTTGAGGATCTGAAAAACATTCTTGATACCAGCGCTGTGATTAAAAAAGTAAAAGAGGCAATTGGCGGATTTTTAAGCCGCTTTCTGGGGCCAATCAAAAGTTTTATAAATAAGGGTCTAAAACGCCTGCCCCAATTTTTAACCCAGGTTACAAACATAGTACAAAACTTTATAAGTGGTCGGCTTCAAGGGGTTTTCAAATTTATAAGCAATAACTTTACCCGTATAATGAGCATATTAAGTAAGCTATCTCAAATTAAATCAATTCTGGAAAACGCAACGCCAGACATGGTTTTGAAGTTAGTCGTATCGAAAATACGGCCTCTTATCAGTAACTGGTGGGTGACTAACAAAATTATGAGAGCAAAAGAGTACCTGGATTCAATTATGAACAAGCTGAAAAAGCTTGCCAGAAGGTGTCGTACTAATCCTTTTAACTGCCGATTGCAGCCAGCTTTAAGTTATGCACATGTAAACAACGGCCTTAGCCGTATGAACATGGCGAGATCAAACAATAAAGGGTCATCAAAATTTGAAAAACGCATGTTTAAACGGGTAAAAGTAAAACTGAGGCAGGTTACAAAAGAACTGAAACTTCATGCTAAAGAGATTATTCAGAATCGAACATTACGCATAACCGGTAATTTAACTCTGGAAGAATTACGCGATACGGCGCTTTACGAACTATCCCGCCTTGAAACTTCCCTTTGAGCTTCTAATCAACTGATTAGTAGCCAGAGAGCCTGATAATAGTCAGGCGGTGTTAGCTTTATAAGTATTTGTACATTAAAGCTTTTTTCTGATTATCGCGTCAATTCAATAGCTCTCAATTGTTAGTAAAGCATTATGATATGACGATTAATATAGTGAAGGCCGGTAATTTTATATCAAGGGTAAATTTTAATTATTCACGTAATGGAGCGTGTGTTGTTAAATTTCAAACGTAAGAATCACTCTGGTGCAACCCTGACCGAATACACCGTGATAATGTCATTTTTAATAGCCGTTGCCTTTATAGCACTACCAGAGCTTGCTAATAACTCAACTACAACTTTAAAGACTGCTTCTGATGCGTTAGATGGTGTAATTCCCCAGGGACCTGAAGGCGGCACTGGCGGATCTGGAGGTGGCGACGGTGGAGGCGGTGGTGGAACTGGAGGGGGAGGAGATCCAACAGTAAGTGGTGGTGGTGGAGGATGCCTGACAGCTAAAATGTCAATTATTATGGCTGATGGATCTACAAAACCAGTTCAAGACATAAGAGTTGGAGACCTGGTCACGTCCTGGGATGATAAGAGCAAAACAGTCACAACAGGAAAAGTAATTGCATTTCAGTCTAAACTGGCACCTGAATATTACATCTTAAATGATAAAATTGAAGCCACTCCGACACATCCTTTCATGGTTAACGGAAAGTGGACAGCTGTTGCAGCAATTGAGCCTGGCGATGTAATCAGGTCAGTTGATGGTAAAAACATCAAAATAACCTCCAAAAAGCACATCAAAAAAGAAGTTGCCATTTTTAATTTTACAGTTGAAAAGTTTCATAACTACTACGTGGAAGGGCTGTTATCACATAATTTTGGCTTTATAAACATCGGCTTCTTTGCCCGTAACTTTGTAAAATCTCCCTGACTTGTTGTGCAAATCGCTGCTCAAGTTTGAGCGTATTTTATGAAACATGCAACTATATTGTTAAAGATAAACCGCCTAAAACTCCCAATGTTGTAACATTAAGCGCATTTGCCTGGTTTTCATTTTTAGCTATGCTCTGAATTTGATTACTGTATTCGCTATGATCCTCTACCTTTTGATTCTGTGAAAGTTTTTTAAAATAGCTCTTTTGGTTTCTATTATCTGAAGACTCAAGCGCCTAAAAAAATCTTCCGACTTTTCATTAGCAACTTCCTTGGCTTCCGAAACAAGATGGCCTCAATTAATATCAGGCTTTCCCTGACGGTGCTCGTTAATTGCCCTGCTAATATGGCCACGTTAATGTTTATGGATACGATCTGAAGTATTATCAGAAATAACGCTGTGATGATGAGCTTTTGAAATCATTCCGGCATGGACTGCAATGGCTCCCAGACCGGCAACAATAAAAAGCAAGGAGACAAGCCGAGGTGTTAGCGCCTGAAGCCTCTTGCCTGCTATGCCAATTAAAGATCCGGTTAGAGCTAAAGAAGGTATCGTGCCGGCCCAAAAGCCTGCCATTATAAGTGCGCCATTTAAGCCGGAACCGCCCGCTGCTGCTACAAGTACAAAGCTATAAAGCCAACCACAGGGAAGAAGCGCACTCAAAACACCCACTGTAAAAGCCCTGCCAGCCTGTGTACCGTTCTCAGCATGCAGGGTTTTCTTAAATAAGAACCTCACAATTTTATAAAGAGGTGAATCCTGATTAAGTTCATAGGCGTTTCCCCCTTTGCCTGCCAGACCGCGCACTCCCCAGAATACAAGCAGGACTCCAGTAACAAGCAGCATAATTCTCTGGATGCCCGAAAAATTAAAGGCAGCATCAAGCGACTCGCCGAGATAACCGGCCAGAAAACCGAGAAAGATATAAGAAGAGGCTCTTCCAAGATGATAAAGTGCCTGCTGAAAATAAACTCTTTTCCCCTGCCCCGACACAAAGGCTACAAAGCCGCTACACATACCGGCGCAATGTAAACTACCTGCAAGACTGGCTGTAAGAATAGCGAGAAAAGTTACTGTCATGTACATATCTGACTATAAATTTACAGGACTTTCAAGAGCATCTCCTGATACGCTTTTACCTTGGCAGAGTGTTGAATTACTCGTGGCAGCGTGTAATTCTTTAAAGACCATGAACATTGCTGTTAATGAAACTCCGGCCGGAAAGTGCATACACTGCGGCCTCCCTCTGCCAACAGGACCACTTAATAACTTTGACAGCAAGCTCTTTTGCTGCCGCGGCTGCCAGTTTGCCTATAAGCTTATAAACGATCTCGGTCTTTCAGACTTTTACAGATTAAAAGAAAAGACACCTCCTGAGAATCCATTGCCGGCAGAAAGCATTAATGACTCATTTAGTTGGCTCGATAAAGAGCCTCACTTTTCAAACCTGGTCAATAAGCACTCAGAAAACAGCTGCTATCTGCACTTTCAGGTATCAGGCATTCACTGCCCGGCCTGCATCTGGCTTTTAGAGCGACTGCCGATGGTTAAAGATGGAATAATTAAAAGTGAAGTTAATTTTGGCAGACATGAAATCAGGATTAATTTTAACCCCGCCATAATTTCAGCCTCACAGGTAGCCTCTCTGGTAAACTCCTTAGGCTACAGGCCGCTATTTGCTGTAAATGCCGGTGAAAATCAGATAAAAACCCTACGGGATTTACTCTTAAGGCTGGGAGTGGCCGGACTCGCTGCAGGCAACACAATGCTAATTGCAGTTTCTCTCTATCAGGGCGACTGGTCGGGGATTGAAAGTAAATACAGTAACTTTCTCAGGTACGTGAGCCTGCTTCTGAGTATACCGGCGCTCTTTTACTCGGCTGTTCCATTTTTCAGGGGGGCTGCTGCCGCTATCAGAACAGTTAAACCTAATCTTGATCTCCCAATCTCGATAGGGCTGGTATCAGCTTTTCTTTTGAGTTCAGTAAACACTTTGCGGGGCTACGGCCATGTTTATTTTGATTCACTGTGTATGCTGATTTTCCTTCTCCTGGCTGGAAGAGTTTTAACGGAGAAAAGTATTGCCAGAGCTAAGACAGATTTAAATTACCTAGAAATTTATTTACCACGCGAAGCAGTAAGGGTTGTGTCCGGTGTTGAGCAGAGAGTTCCTGTTCAGTCACTCTCTTCGGGTGATACTGTTAAGATCGAGTCGGGAGAAATTATTCCGGCTGATGCTGTAGTTTTAGAAGGCAGATCATACGTTGATAACTCAATACTTAGCGGCGAGTCGCAGCCGATAGCAGTTAAAGAGGGAGACAATATCTTTGCCGGCTGTAAAAACGTTGCCAATACTCTTTTAGCCAGAGTAACAAGTGCCTACAGGGCTTCCAGATTTGGGAAAATAGTTGCTGCTCTCGAAGAGGCCGGTCTAAAGAAATCTGCCTTTGTAAAGCTAACCGATAAACTCAGCACTTATTTTGTATTAACAGTTATCGCTCTTGCAGTTTTAACTTTTATCATCTGGTCAGCTTCCGGAATTGATATCGCGCTGGAGCATACGCTTGCGCTGCTGGTTGTTTCCTGCCCCTGCGCTCTGGGGCTCTCTGCTCCTCTGGCAATTTCAGTCGCAGCCGCTCAGGCAGCAAAGAGAGGCTTGCTTTTTAGACGGGAAGATATAATAGAAAGGCTGGCTAAAATTAAGACCGTCTTTTTTGACAAGACAGGAACGCTTACAGAGGGTCTTACCAGAGTAAACAGCATTTATATTTTTTCAGAAAACGGAGATCCCGGCGCTGTAAATCCCGAAGAGTTTAAGCGTTCACAAGCACTGCAAAAACTGGCTGCAGTAATAGCAGCACTGGAAAAAAACAGCACCCATCCGGTTGGCAGGGCCTTATGGGGATTTTTTGCTCCTGTTGCGCAAGAGAGCGCTGTAGCTGATAACCCCTCAGAGAAGCCTGGCCTGGGAGTAAGTGCCCGTATTAACGAAAATCTCTGGTTTGTGGGCTCACCTTTATATCTTAATCAACCACACTCGGTTTCGCTTAGTAATGTAATTTCAAAAATAACTGCCAAAGGGCTCTCTCCTGTCCTTCTCGCCTGTAATAAAGAGCCTGTTATGTTCATTGGAGTCGGCGATATCCTGCGCCCGGGAGTTGAAGATTTGATAGCGGGCTTAAAACGATCCGGCCGTAAAGTTAAAGTGATATCAGGTGATAACTGTGAAACAGTAAAAAAGGTTGCTGCTCAACTTAATATCCCTGCAGAGGATGCCATCGGAGAGTTAAGTCCTGAAGATAAGCAAAGAGAAATTGAAGCTTTAAAAAGTGAAGGTCTTACTGCAATGGTGGGAGACGGCCTTAATGATCTTGTAGCTCTAAAGACAGCAGATGTAGGTATAGGCGTCCGCGGAGGAGCTGAAAACTGCCTGAGAAATGCGGATGTGTTTCTTAAGATCCCCTCAGCTGAAAATATCCTCTTACTCTTTAAAGCAGCAGATAGAACTCTTAGGGTTATTAAACGGAATCTGCTGTTCTCGTTTATATATAATGTATCAGCTGCAGCACTTGCTATCTCAGGGCTTATCGGTCCGCTTGCAGCTGCGATAATTATGCCGCTTAGCTCGCTTACTGTTATAGTGTCATCGGGATGGTCGAGGCCTTTCAGGAACAGGATTTAAATGGATATTATCTACCTGCTGTTACCACTCTCTCTTCTGCTGGCACTTGTCGGCCTGGCTGCTTTTATCTGGGCCACAAGGTCTGGCCAATTTGATGATCTTGATACCCCACAAATTAGAATGCTTTTTGATGATGAAGAGGATCGGGCCCAGGAGAGCAGCAAATCTGGTTCCGCCGACAAGCCCAAACTTGAGTAGATTGCTCATCTTTATTTTTGCGGTCATCACTTACTTGCATCACTGCTGAATTTTACTATGCTTTAACGTGACAAATCTGATCAATTTACCCGTTAATTTGCTGGCACCGGTAACGGGAGAGACTTTAAAGAGTTTTAGGTTACTTTAGCGGAGAGTAATAACAGCATGAATAACTCTGTTGAAACCTTCTCATATGATGACACAATTGTAAGGCGCTTTGTGCTGGCCACTATGCTCTGGGGAGCTGTGGCAATGCTGGTCGGGGTGCTGATAGCTTTTCAGTTAGCTTATTATCCGCTTAATCTGCCGGTACCGTGGCTGACATTCAGCCGACTGCGCCCGCTTCACACTAATGCCGCCATCTTTGCTTTTGCAGGTAACGCTATTTTTGCCGGAATTTATTACTCCACCCAGAGACTCTGCAAAGCCCGTATGTGGAATGACTTTTTAAGCTCACTTCACTTCTGGGGCTGGCAGTTAATTATTGTGCTTGCTGCTGTCACTCTGCCTCTCGGTATAACAGTTTCAAAGGAATACGCCGAACTTGAATGGCCAATTGATATTTTAATAACGATTGTCTGGGTAATTTTTGCAGTTAACTTTTTCGGCACACTGCTTGTTAGGCGTGAAAAACATATTTATGTATCTATCTGGTTTTATATTGCCACGATTGTAAC
>RFHI01000270.1 GCA_003696425.1 Candidatus Dadabacteria bacterium
AAAGAAGCACTAAGAGCATCAATAGTTTTGCTGTTTTGCTTTTCACTTTTTGTTCTCCAATTAAGTTAAAATACACCAGTTACGAAACCGAATTTTTCAAGATTCTTTCCACCTTGGCCACGTGCTGAAGAAATTTTTCAGGCGTGACAAATCCCGTAAGGCGCGTGTCGGGAATTTCCTCTCCATCGGGATCCACAAACAACACGCAGGGAAGTCCCATTACATTGTAGCGGTCAGAGAGCTCTTCGTTTTTTTCTGTTTCACGGGTAAAGTCCAAACGGGCAGGTACCACTTCCTTGTTTAACGTTTTGACAACCCTGGGATCGGAAAACGTAAGCCTATCCAGCTCGCGGCAGGCTGCACACCAGTCAGCATACAGATCGATCATGACAGCCTTCCCGCTACTCCTGGCTACCTGGAGAGCTTTATCAGGCCCAGGCTGCCAGGTTACTTCAAGTTCTCCGGATGAAGGCCTATGGTTAAGTACTCCAAATGAAATAAATGCAAGCACAGTCGCCGTCACCAGCTGGCCTGAAGCCGCCTGGCGGCGAAGTGTTATGAAACCCAGGAACGCTGTAATGACAATCAGTATACCCGCCAATACGGGAGAAAGACTGCTGACCTTTTCCAGCACGGTAAGATCGAGGGGCTTTAGCACATAAAAGACGGTGACAAGAACGGCCACGGCAATAAGGTACTTAACCGTGAGAAGCCAGTTGCCTGAGCCGGGCAGTTTTTTAACCAGACCGGAGAAAGTACCCAGCACAAGAAAAATAAGACCAAGTCCGATTGAATAGCTGAAAAGCAGCACCCCTCCCCAGAGGGTACTTTCGGCGCGGGCAGCTTCAACAAGAATAAGAACCAGCGCCGGCCCAACACACGGCGCAGCAACCACCCCACTAACCGTACCCATAAGAAAGGCTCCGCCAAATCCTTTTCCTCCCACTGTGCCTGCTTTACTCTGAAGAGCAGCAAGCGGAATATTAAGAATACCGAGCGTATGTAGTGCTAACAGAAAAAGAAATACTGCTATCGCTAACACCACAGCCGGCTTGGCAAGAAAGGTACCAAAGACCATTCCTGCTTTTGCAGTTACCAAACCCAGAATAGTGTAGGTAGTGGCTATACCAACTACATAGGAAAGTGACAGTAAAAATGAGCGCCGGGTCGGCACATCCCCTCGAGCGCCAAATATTGAAAGTGTAATTGGAATCATCGGATAGACGCAGGGAGTAAGACTGGACAAAAATCCCACTCCAAAAGCATATAATATCTGAATAACCGCCGGATTGGTTCCAAGTTCTCCTTGAAGCATACTTATATCTCCTTATAACGATCCGAAATAAGAAAAGAGCGCCTGATATTCCTGCTGACTAAGCCTTATACCGCGCATAGGCGGAATATTCGCTATGGCAGCATCAAGCCTGCTTCTACTTAACCCTCTAAAGATCGATGGATTACCGTGACAACCCTGGCAGCGTGAGCTAAAGACAGCCCTGCCACTAGTCCCCGGATTATTCGGAGCAGGTGTTCGCCTGGGTGCCGGTGTTTTAGACCTGCACTTCGACCTGTTTAAGAAGGCAGTAAGGTCAGCCAGGGTCTGGCGTGAAAGACTTAAAAACATCGGCGGCCCTTCTACTGCACGCTTCAAGTTGGAGTACGGATAACCCTTGCCTTTCTCTATTCCCGAGTGACAGGCCGAGCAGGTTGAACTGTAAGCCTGCCTGCCCCTACCGGTATTGCCTGTAACTCCGGACGGAATGCCAAAAGCATTTGTGTTACCGTTGGAACTGCAAGTTCCGCCGGAGCCCCCACTACCCCTCGGGGTGCTGTCCTGACCATCAGGAATACCATCTCCATCAGTATCAGGATTATTTGGATCAGTTTTGGTATTACAAACTTCTTTTGAGTCTGAAAGACCATCACTATCAGTATCAGGTTTGCGTGGATTGGTTCTTATGCGGGATTCAAACCTGTTCGTAAGGCCATCCCCTTCAATATCTTTTGTACTGGGCGAAATGCCTAATCCCTGTGAAGCTCTCCTCTCAATCCTCCTGCAGGCTCTCCGTTTTTTCTTTCTGAGTCCGCCCCTTCTTCCTCCGGGTCTCCTAGTCACTCTTTTACGGCCGTCATCATCTGAAAATCGTTTTCTGTGACCATCGTCATCTGAAAACCGATCTTCTCCGTCAGATTCCTCGTGACCGTAACGAAAGACGTGCTTGCCAGCATCCACAGACTGGCTGTAAGCACCAGCTGGCAAAGTCAATATTAAAGCAAATATCAGGGCGATTTTTGATAAATTATCCAATTGCACCTCCATTAATTAATGGACTGAGCCATGCTGAAGGCAGCATTAAAAAGAACCCTTTTCTTATTTTTCTTTTTCCTACTGCTGCCGCCACCGCAGTTATAAAAGGTATGGATACCGCGCCAGCGGCTGCTGCTGCAGCGTGGACCACCACGATCACCGTGACAGGTCAGACACTGGGCTGGAGTTGAAGTCTGCCTGTTGCCGCCACCGGAGTTGTTATTGTTGTTATTATTTGAATTGCCGGGATTTCTGCCGCTGTTATTTTGAGAGCTGCTGTTTGAGCTTCCTGAATTATTACTTGGAGCCCTGTTCGATACTCCCTTCTCGCCTTCATTGTCATTATCCCCTTCTTCGCGATCACCCCCTTCCTCTTCAAAACGGTTTACATTACTTTGATAATCATACTCTCTAACTACCGTTCGCTCTCCGCTCACCCTTACGCTATAACGCAAAAAACTTACATTTGATGGAATATTGTCCAAAAGCACAGTGGATGTGTTCAGTGGAGCCAATACAATTAGCTCAACTCTGCTTTGACTCGCAGGCACCTGCACTTCACAATACCCGTTCCTGTCGGTCTCAGTCTGCCGGCCGCTTGATTGTTCAATTACTGTCACACCTGAGAGTGGCGCGCCGCTGGAATCTCTTAGGGTTCCGGCAAGTACGCGGGTATTTTGCGTTTTAACGCCACTTAAGGGTTCACCCTCCTGATCAGCAGAACGGACTCCACAGGAACTGGAAGCCAACAAAACTGTTAAAAACGACATAAACATTATATATTTTCGCATAGTTACCACCCCAAAAGTTGGCTCAGGCAGGTCATATCTTAAAAACCGGGAAATAAACATAAACAAACCTGATGTAAAAAAATCACATCATAGGCCCCGCTGTCAAGACATTTGATGCAAAATTTTTACATCAGGTTCGCAGATATTTTTAAATGCAAAGGCTGTGCCCTATGGCGCATTGAAAAAATTACGCACCGTTAGACAGAAAAAGTTTTGAAAAAATAATTTCTTAGCTGTAGATGTGCAAACTTGCGCAGCTTACAACAGAATAAAAACTGCTTAATAGGAAACAGCGTTACCAGCTGAGATACATTTTTTGCACAACTGTTTTAAAACAGGGCGACAAGCCTCTTATCCACGATAATATACATCAGGCCCAAGATCACACGGGCGCAATACATGATTGTCGGGCCTGTCTTCAAGCTCACGCCGGATTTCAGCGGATACAACCTCCCCTATTACAGCAGTATGATCGCCCGCTTCCAGGGCAGCATATACCCGGCAGTCAATAAATCCTGTAGCCGCTTCAAGTAGCAGGGCACCGGACTCACTTTTTGTATAACTTTGATCAGCCGGCCAGTTTTCCTTGCCGGATACCGGCGTAATAAACTTACCGACAATTTGAACCTGTTCACGGGCTAACAGATTTAAAGCAAACGAGCCCGACTTTCTTGTCACAGCCAGTGCATGGGAATTGTTCTTTAGAGCAACGGCTATAAGCGCAGGAGTGCTGGAGAGCTGCATTACCCGCGAAACAACTATCGCAGAGAGAACTTCTTCGTCCGCAGCCGCTGTAAAAATGTAGATACCGCTTGGAATCATTTTAAGAGCAGGATATTTTTCTGAGTTCATATGCACCTACTAAAACGTTTATTTAATACCCATCCCAATCAAACATTTTCCAGAGAAAATATAAAGAGCCCTTACAAACCGGGCTGACCCCCTAGCCTCATTTCAAAAATCTTTTGATAAATACTCGTTCCATTTAGTCCTGCAGCAACCCGGTAGCCGCCTTTTTTTAGCGCTTCACGCATGCGCCTTCCTGTAGCGCGGCTGTTTACTACCATAAGCGGTAGCGTTCCCTTTTCTAAAAGCCTGTTTAAATCAGCGCGCGAAAGCAGGTGGTACTTTTTACGCTCACTTTTTTTAAGTTTCTTTGAAGCTAAAAAGGTAAAGTGGTTTTCAAGTCCCGGATAAGCTTTAACGCGAGTCTCTACCAGGTAACCGGGCCAGACACTTCCGGCATATTCCGCTTCAGAATCGAGAGAGTCAATTCTACCTGATACCGCGCGAATAGCATCTATTTTCCAGTCGCAGGGCTTACGCCTGGAACCCATTCCTATGACCCCCTTACCGCTATATAGGTAACGGCTAAGATCGGAAGGGAATTTATAAAGATAAAAGGCGCTAAAAATAAGCGGTATTACAACTGATACCCTTCTAAAACGCACGCTCCCCCTGGCACTCTCGTAAACCATTTTTAGAAATGAGACAGCAGCTACCACCAAAAACGGTATGGCCGCACTAAAGTACTGAACATAAGGCGGTGTCGGTAAAAAACTTATCGCTACAATTCCAAAGGCTAAATATACCGCAGCATCAGGCGCTCTGCGTCGCATAAGAGAGTCTGCAACTGACAGCAGAGCAGCCCACAGAAGAAGCGCCAGCTGAAAGCCACTAAACTTTACACTCTCAGAAAAACCGAAAATAACACTTAAAATATGAAGCTTGTGATTTAAAGCCTCGGCTAAACTCTGGCTGCTTCTATTTAAGTGATAACCGATGTTATTGTAAAAAACCCTTTCAGGGTCGAAGAGATACCAGATAATCAGTGGCAGAAGAGCGGTTATAACCCCCAGGGAAAACCTGAAAAACCGATCAAAACCCTTTTTTTCTTCAGCACCCCAAAAAAGCGGAATAAAAAAGGGCCAGAGTGCAATAAAAAAGAGCCGCGTCTCTACAGATAATCCAAAAAAGAGGCCGGCTAAAAATATGCGCCTATTCTCTGTCCCGCCAGAAAGTAAATAAAAAGATAAAAACAGAAAAAATACTGAAAGAGAATACGTCTGTGCAGTTGTGTACCAGGAGCTGACAAAGAGTGATAAAAAATATAAAAGACCGGCAAGCCAGAACCCCACCGCGCCCCACTTTCTTTTGCAGTACCTGGCAAGCAGCGCCCCGGTAATTAGAGCCAAAAGAGCTGAAAAAAAGCGGGCTACATGCCACGAGCAGCCAAAAAGTTTAAAAAGTACTCCGTATGCAAACGGGAAAAGTGGGGCCTGCGGATAAAAGAAATCTTTGTACGGCAAAAACCCCTCTGAAACCATCCTGGCAGCATAAAGATAATAACCCTCATCAGGTGCAACTATTCTCTCTGCTGATATCCACAGGTAAAACCCGCAAAAAATTACGGCAAACAGCACAGCTATTGCTCTGCTCTGCAAATAAGGGCCTCTATTAGGTAAGCTCTTCATTTAAATTCTTCAGCCGGCACTTCTTTAATGCTACTTAATATCCCGTTATTATTATAAATAACAGCCAATTTGAAAAACCCCTAAGGTATTCAAGTTACTGATTTATCTTTATGCCCCGGCCGCCGATTTAAATAAAGGGAGCTACTACCGCAGCCAGCGCGGTTCTGCTATCTTTCTCACTCCCAAAGTTTTACGAAATGGAAGAGACCGGAATTGAACATACTGAGACCTGCGCGGCCATAGAGCTGCCCGACGATAATGTCGAGCTGATACGGCTTGACCATAAAATTATCTTCCTGGTCGGAACGGCTCATATCAGTAAAAAAAGCGCTGAACTTGTAAGTGATGTAATCGAGCAGGTTCGCCCCGACTCAGTAGCTGTTGAGCTTTGCCACTCCCGCTACCAGTCGCTAAAAGATCCCGACCGCTGGAAGAATATGGATATTGTATCCGTAATCCGCGAGGGTCGCGCATACGTCCTGGTGGCGCATTTATTACTTGCAAGTTTTCAGAAAAAACTCGGTGACCAGCTTGATATTAAGCCCGGCATTGAAATGTTAAAGGCCGTAGAAGCTGCCGAAAAAGCAGGCGCTGAAACCGTGCTGGCAGATCGCGATGTGCGCATAACTTTAAAACGCATCTGGGCCTCGCTCGACATCTGGTCGATGAGCAAGCTTATAGCCACAATGCTGGGGGCAACAATAAGCGACACCAAAATTGATGAGGCTGAAATAGAGCGCTTAAAATCTGCTGACGCCTTAGAAGAGGCCATGCGTGAGTTCTCTGAAAGCCTGCCCAAGGTGCGTACAGCGCTTATTGACGAACGCGATAAGTATCTCG
>RFHI01000271.1 GCA_003696425.1 Candidatus Dadabacteria bacterium
CCTCTATAAGTTTAAGCTCTTCCTTAAGAAGCCTCCTTACTTTTAAAGGAACACCGGCTGGATAACGTTTTACAGCTTTCTGCCATACAAGAGCTTTAAGATGATTAATGGCCTTATCTCCAGTAGCGTTAGTGGGTTCGGGATACTCGTAGTGAAGATTTTCCAATGAGAAATCGCTTAGTAGGTCACTTAGCTCGGTAGTGCGCTTTAAAGCCTCAGGATGGTCGCTAAATAGTTTTGCCATAACTGCTGGAGGCTTTAAGTGGCGTTCAGCATTCTGCAGGAGCAGACACCCGGCCTGATCGAGAGTGCAGCCTTTTCGTATACAGCTAAGAACATCATGCAGGGCCTTTCTCTCCGGGATGTGAAAGAGGGGCATATTTGAAGCAACTGGCGGGATACTAAACCTTTCGGATAGCTCTGCAGCAACTCTCTCCTCTGCTATCGAGTAAAAAGTAAAGTCTCTTTTAATGGCAATTGAAAGGTGGCTTCGGGGAATTGTATCTTTGAGTTCTTTACAGAAAGTAAGGAATTTGTCACTTATCTGTGTTTTTTTAGGATAAAAATCTTCAGGTAAAGCTATGATTACTACAAAACCACCAGTATTAGAGCGAAAATCATCTGTGGTTAAGTAACACTCGCCCTTTGGGGCACGAAGCTTTCCTGTGGTAAGCAGCTGTGAAAGGTTACCGTATGAATTAAGGCAGGTTGGGTATACAAAAACTGTAAATTTTCTGACCTTTTCGTACGACGTATGCTGAAGAAGCTCTTTTAGCTGCGGCCAGCTGCCCGGAAAAAGCGTGAGTCTGCAGCCTGGATGGAATTTAAAGCCGAGCTTTTTAGCAGCAATATGTGCTCTTACAATACCTGCCAGCGAATTATAATCTGTAATTGCAAGTGCTCTGTATTGTAATGCTGCCGCCCGTTCAATTAATTCATGCGGGTGGCTGGCAGCGCGGAGAAAAGAGAAGTTACTGCTGGCACACAGCTCGGCATATTCTAACATAACAGTAAACTAATCAGCACCATATTCCCTGTATAAACCAGCGACATCTCTTCCGGTAAAGCCAGAGCCATTGACCGCTATTGTCGCAGAGTGAGAAATACTCTCTCTGTTCTTTTGTGCCGGAAGGTTTTTCTCTCCACCACTCCAGTGAAACTCTTTCGGGCTGGCTGGCAGCAGTTATTTTTATTCTGCGCCCGTTCACAAGTATCTCCTGTGGGAATTGAGTTGAGTCTAACTTTACAGTTTTAATGGGTAGCGGTTTTAAAAGTAAGGCAGGCAGAGTACAGGAATGCTGTGTTTTTACCGGATGCAGTTTGTCTGAAGAATTATCCATTGAAAGGAGCTTTGTATAGCTAAAGCTTCTTTCCGGTATATAAGAGCTGGCTGTGGTTGCTTTGAATATGTTTTGCCTGCCCGCAGCTGCTCCCAACAGCTCAGTCAAATAGCTGTCAGTCTCCTCCTGCTGTTTTAACTCGAACAGACTACACTGCGGCGGGTAGAGCGGGTATATTCCGCGTGCTTTTATTTTAATTTTTTTAATTTTTCCGGTAATTGGCAGATTATCTATTAGTGGATAAATAATATCTGAGAGCTGTTTGATGTCTTTGTGATAGGGGCGGAAGTTTATCTTAAGAGGGATAAGTTTTTGCGTATTTTCATATATTTGAATTAGCAGACAGGCGGCGGTTTTTTTCTCATACACTATTTTTTCTGTAAGTCTTGGAATTAATCCCAGAATAATTTTTTTTAACTGTTCTCTGTTATGTAGCGGCAGATCAAAGCATTTTTCTATGCTGAAATAATGTTCGGGGTGAATAATAAAAAAAGTTTCATCGATTATTCCCCTGGCCTGATCTATTTTTTTTAATATGCTGTATCCAAAGCGTGCACTGATTTCAGAGGCTGGTACTTTAGTGAGATCTGAAACTGTATTAATACCTACTTCTCTTAAGGTTTCAGCCGCTTCAGAATCTATCCTAAGGGACTCAAGCGGAAGGCCGGATATAGCACGCTGTAAATCTTCCTTTGTGTTAACACAGATAAAACTTTTATGGTAAAAGCGCGATAGCGCCCAGGCTCCTCCTATAGTTGGTGCAATAGCAATTTTTAAATTAAACCCCTTTTTATAAAAGCACCTTAATATCTTAAGAGCTAAAGAGCGCCTGTCTCTGTAAATTCGTTCCGTGCCGAAGAGATCTATAATTATACCGTTATAAAGAGGGGAAAGGCTGTAAAAATAATTGGCATGAAAGGCTTCAAAAAGCTCTCTTTCAAAGCCAACCAGCGGAGATATTTTTAGCGACCAGAGAGCCAGGCGGTATAATGCTTTAAAATCACCTTCCGGGTTGTAAGTGGCAGCAAAGGCTTCTGGCGCAATTGAGCAGGCCATACGGTAATCCATACCGGGCCGTATGCCGGCGCTTATAGCCTGATCGGAGCAGCGGGCCACTATTTGGCGGCCGTTTTTACTTATAAGAGCTAAAATAATTTCAGCATGCTTGCCTCGCCGCACAAGATCCCGGCGGATTAGATCTGTCGATAGTGTCGGCAGATAAATTAATAGATAGCGCCCGTAGCTCCGGCTCATACTGTATCCTCCATGACTTTAAAGGTGCGGCAGGGCCTTTTAATTTTAAAAGTGTAAGCTTAAATCCCTGAGGAGCTTCAGATTGAATCGGGGCAATGCTCCAGCGGCTGTATGCACAGAGGGGCGTGTTATTACACTCTTCTGTTACCAGTAAAAGCCCCAGAGTATTTCCCGCCTTTGCTGCCAGAGTAAAGCGCCGGCTTAAAGCAAAGGAGACTCTTCCGACTGCTGCAATAACAGCAGCCGTTTCGTTTGAATGTAGAGCAGTATCAATTGTCCGGATTAGAAGTTTTTTTTTAGGAGGGTTAATAAATAAACAGCAGGAGAGCGGATCGTCTAATTCCGGAAGCAGGGAGATTATCAGCTGAGGGACCGGCCAGCACTCCCGCCCAACCCAGACTAAAAATCTCTTTTTAAGTTTATTTTGCACAGTGTTTTTTAGAAAATTACAGGCCAGTAGAGTGGGAATTAAAACGGGGAAAAGTTCCTGCCTCAAACTGTGTAATAAGGTAGAGGTTAAAACATTTTTATAGCTGAATAGATTTACTGTTCCTGAGGGGATCCCTTTAAGTGGTAAGCTGCTATCTATTGCACTAGGTCCAAAGCAGGCCTTTAAGGTAGGAGCACTGTTTACTTTATCTGTCGGGCTGCTGGCCTGCCAGATAAGTCCTTTTTTCATAAGGTTATTTAAATGGAAAGGTCTTTCCACCATCTTTTTCTAGTATATTTC
>RFHI01000272.1 GCA_003696425.1 Candidatus Dadabacteria bacterium
ACTTACTTTAAGTCGCTTAAACTGTATTTAAACTAAATTACGGTAAGTTATCTAGTTACAATACCAACCCAAAAAAAGTTGGGTGGCACCAGGAGGAGGTGGTCCCTTGTGTTTGTTGGAGGAAGAGCCGACAATAGTAATATGGCCAGGAGACTATATGCTCAATATATTATGGCATTATTAACGGCTGTCTTTATCGCAGCTACTCTGCCATGCCGCTGCCTGGCCACTGAACAGGCTCCATCTGAAAGTTCCAAACCCTGTCATCAGTCAAAAACTAATCATAATTCTGGTCATGAGAAAAATTGCTGCTGCAGCATAAAGCAAGTTGCTGGCAGCATAGAAAAAAACTGGGTGGCATCCACCGAGGTTTTTCATGACTTGGTTGTAGTCCCCGTAAATAATAGCTGGCTTCAAAGTATTACCAACCTGATTCCTATCCTAACCTCCTGGAAAACTCTTTCAGGATTTGATCCCCCTACCCTTAAGGCTCTTAACACTGTGCGAATAATCTGCTGAACCTCGCTAGACCTATCTTCCCCGAATAGTGTTCACTCGCATAAGGAGAGTGACAATCTATTCGTTTCTATTACTATCTTCAACGCAGATTAAAGGTACTTAAAGTTGAATTAATTTATTTACAGTTAGTTAGCTTAACATCAATTAAAAATTAAAAAGTTGGTAGGCACCAAACCGACGAGGGAATTATGAAAGCATTTATTTGCGCAATTATGCTGGTAGTAGCTTCAGAGGCCGTGGCCCAACCGTCCTCAGAATATAAAAGGCACGTCTCAGTTGTGCACCCACAACGGGATCTGCAGGAACTTGTGGAGATCGCTTTACGGGAAAATCCTTCACTTAAGGATCTCGAAGCACAAATTGAAGCACTAAAGCAACAGGTCATACAGGCCGGAACATGGAAAAACCCCACCCTCTCTACCGCATATATGAACGCTCCAGTCGATAGCTTCAACCTGAACGAGTTCGGTATGAGCGGAATTGAGATAAAACTCAGCCAAACCGTCCCATTCTTAGGTAAAACCAGCCTAAGAAAAAAAGTCGCTGCCAACAGAGTTAAGGAAAAAAAATGGGCCCTGCTTGAAAAACAGGCCACACTTAAAACTCTGGTCAGAAAAGCATACTACTCACTAAGCCTTACCAGACAATTAAGAAACATAACACAAAAACACATTCAATTAATCTCCCAGTTTTTGACCTCAATTAAATATAAATACGAAGCAGGAAAAGCCGGGCAACACGATCTCCTGCGCCTTAAAATATTAAAAGATGAGCTTGTCGATAACCTCGAGGACTTTGATCGCCAGGAGGACAGCCTGAGCGCTGCTATAAACGCTGCGCTGCATCGCCCGGTAGACACGCCCGTTAAAACTGATCTCACGTTAAAAGCTCATAATGTGCCGCTCAAATTTGAAGCTCTTTACAGCCAGGCCCTGGAAAGCCGACCGCTTGTAAAACAGCTGCAAGAAGAAATTAAAACTTACCAGGCAGCTGCAAAACTTTCACGCTACGAAGCTATACCCGATATTACTACCTTTGTAAGCTATCGTTACCGCGAAAGGGTGGCCGGGAAAGACGATGGAACCGATTTTGCCACGGTCGGCTTCTCTGTACCGCTGCCACTTTTCTATTCCAGCACCTTTGGTGCACAGGCCAGCGAAAAAGCAGCAAAAGCCAGGGCAGCCGGCGCTCGACTGGAAGAGTTAAAAGATCAAATTGCATCAGGCATTAAAAGAACACTGGCTACTCTAAATAGAGCCTACTCTAAAGCAGAAACGTACCGCACCAGATTATTACCGGATGCAAAAACTACACTCGATGCCACCTTTTCAGCTTACCAGGTAGACCGGGCAGACTTTGCCTCCTTCTACCAGGCTGAACTTAAGCTGCTTGAGTTTGATCGGGCTCTGCGCCATGCACAGGCTACTACCCACATTGCTATAGCTGAGCTTGAATCTTTAATTGGGGAGGACTTTTAAATGAGAACAATAACACATTTAATTATAACAATTATACTACTATGCTCTTCCGTTTCGCTTCAAGCTCAAGAGCCCTCTCAACAAAACCAGGGGCGCAAGATTAAATACTGGCGCGCCCCCATGGATCCCTCCTACATATCAGATAAACCCGGCAAGTCCCCGATGGGCATGGACCTTGTGCCAGTATACGAAGATGAAGTCACCGAAAGCTCCTCATCCAAGGGTATGATTAAAATAGATCCGGTTGTCGTACAAAATATGGGTATCAGGGTAGCAACCGTCAAACGCGGCACTATTTCAAGACGGGTGCGCACAGTTGGCGAAGTGCTGGTTGCCGAAAATAAATTATCAACTGTTAACCTCCGCTTTTCAGGCTGGATTGAAAATATCCTTGTTGACGAAACAGGTATATTCGTTAAGGCCGGCGAGCCGCTCTTTGAAATTTACTCACCTGAACTCGTTTCAGCCCAGGGCGAGTACCTTTTAGCCCTTAAGTCTGCCGGCCCCAATAGCGACCTGGCCAGAACTACCCGCCGCAGGCTGCTTTTCTGGGATCTAAAAGAAGCTGAGATAAAAAAGATTGAAAAAAACAGAAAAGTAATGCGCACAGTTACGGTCCGCGCACCTGTATCCGGTTATGTACTTAAGAAAAACGTAGTCCTTGGCGCTCATGTCCAGGCCGGGACTGATCTTTACCAAATTGGCGATTTAAACAGTATTTGGGTTAATGCGGAAGTTTACGAATTTGATGCTCCCTGGGTAAAAGAGGGTAACCCTGCACTGATGGAACTATCTTATGAGCAAGGCCATAAGTTTAAAGGAAAAGTTAGTTATGTCTACCCCACTCTTAATAAACACAGCAGAACGCTAACAGTTCGGCTGGAATTTCCAAACCCGGACTTAAGATTGAAACCCGGCATGTTTGCGACGGTCTGGATCGATGTGGACCCGCGCGAAAACGTACTTTACATCCCAGATGAAGCCATTATTCACTCGGGAGAGAGGCAAATTGTTTTTGTAACTGACCAGCCAGGCCGCTATCAGGCGCGGGAAATTACCACAGGCATTAGCGGCGCAGGACGAAAGACAGAAATTCTAAGCGGCCTTAAAGAGGGTGAAAAAGTCGTCGTCTCCGGTCAATTCTTACTTGACTCTGAAAGCCAGCTACAGGAAGCCGTACAAAAACTACTGGAAGCCAGACTACAATCCAAAAAAAAGCATTCCGCAAAAATATCCGGAGCTGCAAAGGCTAGCCACAGCCAGCAAACAGCTGACAATTCCGGCAACCACGATCACGTTTACTGGACCTGTGGTATGCACCCGCAGGTAGTGTCCGATAAGCCAGGTCCGTGCCCGATTTGCGGCATGAAATTGGTTAAAAAGACGCGCTAATACTCTGAGGAACCGCTGATGATTGAACGAATCATTGAATCTTCTGTAAAAAATCGCTTCTTTGTAATTATCCTGACAGCAGTTGCTATCATTGTAGGTTACTGGGCACTTATAAATACGCCTGTTGATGCAATACCTGATCTCTCAGACGTTCAGGTAATCGTTTATACTAAATATCCAGGACAGGATCCCCAGACAGTTGAGGATCAGATCACATACCCGCTTTCAACTGCCATGCTCTCCGTGCCCTATGCCAAAGTCGTTAGGGGATACTCCTTTTTCGGCTTTTCCCTTGTGTACGTTATATTCGAAGATGGCACTGACCTTTACTGGGCCAGATCGCGTGTTCTCGAATATCTTAATTTTGTAAAATCACGCCTTCCTGCAAACGTAACACCACAGCTTGGCCCGGACGCAACCGGCGTGGGCTGGGTATATATGTACTCGCTGACATCTAAAAAACATGATCTTGCTCAGCTCAGATCAATTCAGGACTGGTACTTGCGCTATGAACTTATGGCTGTACCGGGGGTTTCCGAAGTAGCAAGCCTCGGTGGCTACGTCAAGCAATATCAAATTGAAGTTGACCCGGAAAAATTAAGAGCTTTTAAAATCCCGCTATCAAAAGTGCGCGAAGCAGTAAAGCGCAGCAACATGGATGTAGGCGGGCGCTTAATTGAAATGGCTGAAACTGAATTTATGGTTCGCGGTAAAGGCTATATTAAAAGCGTTGAAGATATCGAAAATATACCAATAAGTGTAGACCCTGAAAAACACGTACCTGTATTACTGAAACAGGTTGCCCGTGTTCAAATAGGACCCGAAATACGACGTGGCATAGCTGAAATGGACGGTAAAGGTGAAGTAGTCACTGGAATTGTAGAGATGCGCTTCGGGGAAAACGCTTTAGAAGTAATTAAGAGAGTAAAAGAGCGCCTCTCTGAATTGAAAGAAAGCCTACCCGAAGGCGTTAAAATTCATACCTCCTACGACCGCTCTAACTTAATCCTGAGAGCAATTAGAAACCTCAAAAGCAAGATCTTTGAAGAGCTGATTGTAGTAGCACTAGTGTGTGTCCTTTTTTTAATGCACCTGCCGTCATCATTAGTAGCAATTTTTACGATCCCGGTAGGAATACTACTGAGCCTTTTATGTATGCGACTGCTGAACATCAACGCCAACATTATGAGCCTTAGCGGTATTGCCATCGCTATTGGGGTAATGGTTGATGCCTCCGTTGTAATGGTAGAAAATCTGCATAAGCATAAAGAAAGGGATCAAAATATTCCTTTTCAGGAGCTTGTAATAAATTCCTCAAAGGAAGTAGGCCCGGCGCTTTTCTTTTCGCTGTTAATTATTACCATAAGTTTTTTCCCCGTATTTGCGCTGGAACAGCAGGAAGGCCGACTATTTATTCCGCTGGCTTATACCAAGACCTTTGCAATGGCAGCCTCCTCTCTCCTGGCAATCACTATTGTGCCCGTACTGATGTTTTATTTTGTTCGCGGCAAAGTAAAACCTCAGGATCAAAGCAGGCTTAACCGCTTCTTCATTAGCACTTACCGTCCGATTATTAACCTGGTACTGCGCTATCCTAAAAGTACGATACTATCTGCAGCAGTTGTTGGTCTAATTACCCTGTTCCCCTATTCAAAGATTGGCTCTGAATTTATGCCGCCCTTAAATGAAGGTGACCTGCTCTATATGCCAACTACTCCACCCGGTATAAGCATTACCAAAGCAAAAGAACTTCTCCAGCAAACTAATA
>RFHI01000273.1 GCA_003696425.1 Candidatus Dadabacteria bacterium
ACTTACTTTAAGTCGCTTAAACTGTATTTAAACTAAATTACGGTAAGTTATCTAGTTACAATACCAACCCAAAAAAAGTTGGGTGGCACCAGGAGGAGGAGGAGGGGCCACTAAGCTGCTTTGGAAGGAAGGGCAGTGGAATCTTCCAGCCTTGTCATAGCTACTAAAACCCACTTGGAATCTTCCTGCTCAAAAAGGCGCACATAGGTTTCGCCGTTTATCACTACCTGATCTACCCGAAAGCGGTTAAGTTCAAGAGCATCTTTATGTGCCAAGTGCTTTTCAAAAAGCCCTGCCTCCCTGACTTCTGTGATATCCAAAACTTCCGGCTCAAAGTCACTTACCTCCACCGTACCGCCTGAGCCGTGCTTACCTGCACGATGCGGCGGTATAATCGGCCGTTTCTTTATGGCCCGAAAGCGCTTAAAGGCGCGCTCAATCCCTTCACGTACAACCTTTCTTACACCGCGTTTAATACCTTCACGTGCACCCTTCCAGCCGGCTTCCACGTACTCATCAATAAGTTCATCAAGGTTTCTTCCTAGTCTTTCAGCTTGCTCCCGCAGAGTCTTTGCCACTATCTTGGATGATTCATCGCCAAGTTCGCCGGTGAGGCTCGCACGAAGCCGCTTCTTAAAAGGCTTTTCCATTGCCTTTTCAAGGTACTCTTTTACATTCTTGGTAATTGCATCTTCCAGGATCTTTTTGATCTCAGGATCGTATGCACTGTGCTTTAAGGTCTCGCGCATGGCCCGGGCCATACGTCGGGCAGCTTTTTTGTCGGAAGCAATGCCAAGCTTTAATAACCTTTCAGCAACCTCTTTTCCATTTGCCTCCGAAAGTTCACGGAGCATCCTGGTGGTAAGGCGATCCACAATTTTATCGAGCCCGAGTTCGCGCATTATCCGTTCTGTTACGGTTTCCGCAGAGTTTCGCATCGTAGTTTCCATGGCATCCTTTGATAGGGCCTTGGCACCACGCTTTGTTATCTCTTCGGCCAGATCTTTTACACCCCTATCGGCAATCTCTTCGGCGCCCTCTTTAAGGGTTTTCTCAATCATTTCCTTGCCAACCGTACTTTCAAGTTCCTTGACAGCCTGCTCACCCATCTCCTTAGCCAGGCCCTTAAAGGCCTTCTTGGCGATAGTGCTTAAAACCTTTTTAGCTGCCTGCCTGGCAGCCATTTTGCCGGTAGCCACCGCGGCAATTGAACTTGCAGCCACCCCGGCTGTTGCTACCGTGGCCGCTATTGATCCAATTGATGCTACTGCAAAGCCTGCGTGCATGGCGGCCATACCCCAATTACCCTGAATTGCATAACGGGTAGCATAAACGACATCGATTATGCCGGTAACTTCCCCCAAAAGTATGGCAGCACCTTTAAATGACCTTGCGGCACTTTTAAGCGATTCTTTTACTGATGAAGTGACGTTATTTACGTTAGCTATAAATCTTTTATGAAGCTCTTCCGGTGTCATCTTACCGGCTGCTACAGCACCTATATCATGTAGCAGGGTAGCAGCCGTATGCAGCCCACCTTTAAATGCCAGGCCAGTTGCTTTTACTGATTGCCATAATCCTCCAACAAAATCTTTTATGCCCAGACTCTTAATCATATCCCAGGCAAAGTGACCGGCACTTTTTACAGTCCCCCAGAGTATTTTGGGATCTTTTACAGTTTCCCAGACAGCCTTTAGACCGTTTCCTGCAGCTGAAAGCAGGGCTTTGCCCATCTTCTTCCAGGTTTCTTTTTTCTTAAGTGCTGCAAGACCGTTCTTTAGTTTTTCTTCAAGATGCAGTTCGGCAGCAAGCTCTTTTGCTTTGTTCCAGGCTTTTCTAATGGCCTCGCGGGTCTCAGGGTCTTTAATGAATCCAATTACATCTGATATTGCAGAGCTGATCTTTTGATAGGTCTCGGGGTTGGTTAAAAAGCTTATGCCTTTGCCAATGCCTTTTACTACCGATCTGCCTATTTGTTTTGTGGTTTCTAAAGTTTTAGCGGCAGCACTTAAAACACTTTTGCCAACCAGCTCTCCGGCCTTAAGCAGGTTTGAGGCGCGCTTTTTTAGTGCGCCCCAGAAACCGCGGTGTTTTTCGGGTGAGCTGGCTTTTGCTGGAGCTGAGATCTCCGGCGCTCGCTCTGCAGGGACCACTCCCTCAGGGAGAATAGAGGGGAATATATCTGCCCCGTTAGCACGTTCATGTGCTCTGGCAGCAAGCTCAAAAGTGAAGGGATCAATTCTCCCTGGAGCGATGCTGCCTTCCGATAATGTTTGACGTGTTGCTTGGGCTGCCTCTGGAGTGGGGTTTTGTGATAGTTCGGGTGTAGCTGGTTTAGTTTCAACACTTGTAGCCATATTGAACCTTCCAAAAAGAGAGTCAATGCAACACAGTAATTCCAGCTAAAACCCTGAAGTTTGACCGAACCGGTCAGAATAATAAATTTGAAAAAACTCAGTGCGGATTAAAGAAATGCACTTAAAACCTGTGTGAAAGTTATGATGTGATAGAGCCACTATGTTCCCTAAGAACAAGAGCAAAAGATAATTATTTGATAAGACTATCTTAAATTTAGAACAGTTATTCAGCCGGAATAAGAATGACAATCTGGTTGCCCTCAAATAAGAACCTGGAGAATGCGTTGCCTGTAACACTGCCACCGGCATTTGAAATAGACTTTGGATTTTAGGGGTGGCCAGAACACTTTTGGAGCTACAAAGATTTAATTAATAAGATCGATATCAAGATCTGACCGGTCCGTCGCATCCCCCATTCCGCAAAAGTAAGTATAGCTAAACTTGTGCCTTTTTAAGTACATGCAAAAATAGGAGCGTAGCTTGAGCGCTGCAGTGCTGTTTCGGTTTGTTTATTGGTTAAAAAATTTAATGATTTGAAAAAGTATTTTAAATTGCGTCAAGTCGATATTATTATTAATGGTAAGCCTGAAACGGAGTAGATAAAAATTGTCAGAATAATCAACAGGAGTAATGCAATGAAAATACTCTCAAAGTTGCTCTTTGTCTTAATAGCTTTGCAGTTATGTTTTTACTCTTCTGTTGCCCGTGCTCAAAAAAAATCGCTTAAGATTTGCTCTAAAACTATTGGAAGTAAAACAATTGTAAGAGCAAGAAAAAATTGTAAAGCCAAAAAAGGCTGGCAGGAGCTGGATCTTTCCACTCTAAGAGGAGCTGACGGTAAAGATGGTGCTAATGGCAAAGATGGCGCTGACGGCCAGCTTAGAATTTATGGTGACGGGTCGGCCGGAAGCCGAACAGTTTCATTATCAACAACACTTGGCGCAGATGGGAACTATAATTACCAGTTTGTTGATTTTACCGTCAATAGCGGAGTGACGCTTACAGTAAGGAGTGGAACAATTATAAGATGCAGCGGTACCTTTACAAATAATGGAACTATAACAGTTGATACAGGAGCAAACGGCGGTTTCACCTATAATGTTAATGGTAGCGCAGTATCTCTGGCAGCTAATGAACCGCAACCAGGGCATGCCCGCCGTGCTGCACAAAACGGTGAAATTGGGGATAATAGCTTAACACGTAAAGGTGGCAAGGGCGGTAATGGGTTGACTGTAGAGGCTGCTTCCCAGCTGCTTGCGCCAGGTCTTTACGGAGGCGGGGGAGGTGGTGCAGATGGAGCCGGCCTGCAGAATATAGGATCAGCAGGTGGAGGATCGTTTACTGTCCTTGCTAAACAGGGTATCGTTAATGCCGGCACAATTTCTGCTGACGGTCAGACTCTTTTCGGTGGTGGAGGTGGCGGAGGCATTATTATTCTTGCTTCAAAAAACAGTATAGATAATACCGGCGCTATCACTGCTAAGGGTGGTAACGGCGATAACTCCAGCAGCAACCAGGGAGCAGGTGGCGGTGGCGGTGGCGGTATCGTGCATCTTCTTGCACCTGTAATTTCCGATACGGGAACAATTAATGTAAGTGGTGGTTTAGCCGGCACCGCGGGCGCAGCTGGTTCGGTAACGGCTAATCCCAGAACAGGTGGCGGGGGCGGAGGTGGCTGTGGCGGCTCCGGGGGAGCCGGCGGCCAGGTAAATACAGCAGGTGATCCGGGTACGGCTGCTAATGGGGGAGACGGCTACATTTTTAAAACCGCTGCAGATCCTACAGCGCTGTTTTAATTTTATCTGCTGCAGCTTGTGGTATCTTAATTAACCAAATAATATTCTGGTAAATTCTTTATAGCTGTTCTGATGAAAAGACGTAGCTTTATAATTAAAAGCGCAGTATCTGCGCTGTCTGCAGCAGGTTTGTACAGCTGCGTGAGTGTGAAACGTGCGCTTTCCCGTAAAAAAGGCCTGCTTACGCAGCAGAACTTACTGACACTGCGAGCTTTGCATCAGCATCTTTTGCCGCCAGGTGAAAGCTCTCCAGGTGCCTTAGAGCTTGGAACGGATTTTTATTTGAGTCATGAAATAAGCCGCATCCCGTGGCGTGAAAAAAACCTGCTTATAAGTGGCCTTTTAAAGCTAAATGCCCGGGCCCTTAAAGATTTTAAACGGCCCTTTAAGGATTTAAAGTCCGAGGAAAAAGAAAGTCTGTTAAAAGCCTGTCAAAAAAATCCTGAGAACGATTTATGGCTTGAGCTGGTTATAACATATCTTCTCGAAGGCGCCCTGGCCGCACCGGCTTATGGCGGTAACCGTAACACCAAAGCCTGGAAGTGGTTAAATCACAATCCGGGCTTTCCACTCCCGTTTCCGGGGAAACGCTACTATGAATTATGACTGTGATGTTTGTGTAATTGGAAGCGGTGCCGGTGGCGGGCCGGTTGCTTATACGCTTGCTCTGGCTGGCCGCTCAGTAATCGTACTTGAAAAAGGACCCTGGTTTGATGAGCGCGATTTCTATAAGGATGAACTTGCTGCTGCAAGACGGCCGGTTTATGTAAGCGATAAAGAAAAAGAGCCGCATGTTGTTGAAGAGGATAATAACCGCGGTGGCTGGCAGAGTGTAAAATCATCGGAATCATCGTGGAACTTCTGGAACGGTAACTGCGTTGGCGGCGCTACAAATTTTATGAGCGGGTATTTTCACCGCTTAAAGCCTATGGATTTCAGACTGCTCTCTGAATTCGGTCCGATTGAGGGGGCAGATATTACCGACTGGCCAATATCTTACGAAGATCTTGAACCGTACTACGATAAAGTAGAAAAAGTTGTTGGCATATCCGGAAAAGTTATTAATCACCCGTTTCTTGAGCCACGCAGCAGCGCTGATTTCCCCTATCCGCCACTTGCTGAAAACCCGGTAGCAGGTTGGATAGATGACGCCTGTAGGAGAATGGGGCTAAACGCAATACCAACACCACGGGCAATTTTATCCGGGCCGGAAGCAAAAAGAGGCGGCTGCAG
>RFHI01000274.1 GCA_003696425.1 Candidatus Dadabacteria bacterium
GATTCTCTGGGAGCGCACTTATTTAAACTTATTAAGAATATGAAATAAATTTCACTTCCGGCATATAATCTGATTCGCCGCCCCATAAGTCTCTGCTGGTTATCTGATTCAGATTTCCGGTTCTGATTCTGTTAACTGATTACTGTTTTTCTGCTTTCTGAATAGATCTGCAGCCAGCATTCAGCTCTCAGCAGTTCAGCTACTGCTACTTCTCCTGAAAATCAGAAAGCTGTAAAGCTGAAAGCTGGAGCTGATGGCGGGATAGCAAAGAGCTGATTTCCGGTTCTGCTTCTGTTCACTGGTTACTGTTTTTCTGGTTTCTGAAGAATCTGCACCCAGCCTTCAGCTCTCAGCAAATCAGCTCCCGCTCGCGCTACTCCCCTCAACCATTTCGCACTCTACACCAAAAAATTTTAACAACTGCTTAATATCCGCATATAATCTTGATGCCTCTTCAAAATTAAGCGTTTGCTGGCCATCGGAAAAGGCCTTTTCCGGCTCAGGATGAATTTCCAGTAGTAAACCGTCACAACCGGAGGCAACAGCAGCCAGTGCCATACGGGGTACATGTTTTCTTATGCCGATACCATGGGAAGGATCTACTACGACCGGCAAATGGCTTTTGTCTTTAAGTATCGGTACGGCGTTCAGATCAAGAGTGTTGCGGTAGGCTCTTTCAAAAGTTCGTATTCCCCGCTCGCACAGGATTAGCTTTTCATTGCCGCTTGAGAAGACATATTCAGCTGCATGCAGCAGATCATCTATTGTGCCGGACATCCCTCTTTTTATCAGTACCGGCTTATCTACTTTTCCAAGCTCATGCAACAGAGGAAAGTTCTGGGCGTTTCGGGCACCGACCTGGTAGATATCAATATGGGGATACATTTTTTCTATCTGATCTATGGCCATGACTTCGCTGATTATGCTTACTCCGTTGTCAGCAGCCAGTTTATGCCACAGTTTAAGCCCTTCCAGCCCGAGCCCCTGAAAAGAATAAGGAGACGTTCTTGGTTTAAAAACACCACCACGCATAACTGATATGCCGTTTTCTTTGAGATGTTTCAGCACAGTTCTTATCTGCGATTCACTCTCTATCGAACACGGTCCAGCCATAAGGCAAAAGCTGCCATCGCCAATTCGTGAGTTTTTATTTAATTCTATGGTAGTGTAGCCAACCTTCCATTTGCGCGATACCAGTTTGTAATCATCAGAGACGCGGTGAACGTCCGTTACTCCGGAAAGAGAACCAATCAGCCGAATGTCAATCTCATTCTTAACAACTGATACAAGGTACTGACTGGAAGCAGTATTTACTGTGGTGGGTTTTAGCCCCAGCTTGATGCATTCTGACTTAATCCGCTCAAGGTCACTTTCTTTTATATTCTTTTCAAGTTGGATTATCATCTTAGCCCCTGATTTTTGAAACAAAGTCAAGCGTTGTTGCTTTAAGGTTATTTGACTCTCTAAGCGCACGGATATATGCGCTTCCAATTATACAGCCGCGGGTATATTCACTCAGACTAAAAAAAGTGCTGCTGTCGTGTACTCCAAAACCTGCAAGCAGCGGGTTTTTTAAATTTAAACTGGCCAGTTTTTTAAGATATTCAGTTGCTGCCTGGTCACCTATCTTCCTTCCAGTAACTCCGGGAGTAGTTACAGCATAGAGAAAACCACTGGCCAGCGAATCTATCTCCAGTATTCGCTTAAGCTCTGTTAACGGTGTTACCAGTAGCGGCAGCTTCAGGTTGTAGTCCGTAAATATATCGCTGTAATTATCACGAAAATATTCGGGTGGCAGATCCGGTATAATTACTCCATCGATCCCACATTCTTTTGAGTGTCTGCAAAAGTTTTCTACCCCAAACTGTACAATAGGATTGATATATCCCATAAGAAAAAGCGGGATACTAACATGCGCTCTTATACCCTCAAGCTGTTTAAAGAGCAGTTTAAGACTCATTCCGTTTTTTAAAGCAGCGCTTGCTGCCTGCTCAATATCGGGGCCATCAGCGAGAGGATCTGAAAATGGTATTCCAATCTCAATCAGATCAGCTCCGGCCTCCTGCAGATATTCTATAATGCGTGGAGTGTCATCGCAGTTAGGAAAACCTGCTACAAAAAACACCGAAAGAAGTTTATTGGTCTTTTTAAAACACTGAGATACTCGATCAGTCATTAAAACCTCCTTTCTGAATGTGCTTAAGATAAGCAGGCATATCTTTATCACCCCGGCCGGAGAGACAGATAATTACGTTCTCTTCAGGTTTAAACGCAAGTTTTTTAAGCGCTGCCAGCGCGTGAGCGCTCTCAAGGGCAGGTATAATACCTTCCGTTCTTGTAAGCATAAGGCCAGCTTCAAGCGCCTGTTCATCAGTCACACTGATATATTTAACTCTACCGGACTCTTTAAGATAGGCGTGTTGCGGCCCCACAGCCGGATAGTCAAGGCCGGCTGATACTGAATGCGCCTCAACAATTTGTCCGTCGGGAGTTTGAAGTAATAAAGTTCTGCTTCCGTGCATTATGCCCGCTGTGCCGGCAGAAAGTGTAGCAGCAGTTTTACCGCTTGATACTCCTTCGCCGGCAGCCTCAACACCGATAAGCTCTACAGCAGTATCTTCAATAAAGCTGTAATATGCTCCTATAGCGTTACTGCCTCCTCCAATGCAGGCTATAACTTTGTCAGGTTTGTCAATGCCGTAGTCTGCTTTAATTTGTGACTTTATCTCGTTACTGATTACTGATTGAAAACGGGCTACCATATCCGGAAAAGGATGCGGGCCAATAGCTGAGCCGATAACGTAGTGAGTATCTGCCGGGTTGGCAATCCAGTCGCGCATTGCTTCATTGCCGGCATCTTTTAAAACGCGGCTGCCTGACCTGACGCTTATAACTTTTGCGCCGAGTGCTTCGATTCTTTTAACATTTGCAGCCTGCCTGTGTGTATCCAGCTCTCCCATGTATATAAAACACGGCATATTAAATAGAGCGCAGGCAGTCGCAACGGCAACGCCATGCTGCCCGGCACCGGTTTCTGCTATTATTCTGGTTTTACCGAGCCTTCTGGCCAGCAGTACCTGTCCAAGGGCGTTGTTAATTTTGTGCGCACCTGTATGATTTAAATCTTCGCGCTTCAGATAAATATTACTGCCAATAGCCCGCGAGAGGTTACTGGCGAAGTAAAGCGGTGTCGGTCTGCCAACATAGTTTTTGAGAAGATCCCTGAATGTTTTTTGAAAATCGGGATCGTTGATTATTTTAAGATAATTATCCTGAAGTTGTTTAATGTTGGGATACAGTATTTCAGGAATAAATGCGC
>RFHI01000275.1 GCA_003696425.1 Candidatus Dadabacteria bacterium
ATTTATTATCCTGGCAAACCCCAGAACCAGGACAATAACCGGCACCTTTATAGCATCCATTTCGGTAAATATTGGAATGTGGCTGGAGCGCTATACAATAGTTGTTCCTTCTTTGAGCAATCCACGCCTGCCGGTAGACCAGGTAACAAGTTATGCCCCTTCCTGGGTTGAGTGGTCGCTTTTTGCTGCCTTCACTGCAGGGTTTTCGCTGCTGTACATGATCTTCACAAAACTTTTTCCGATTATTTCGATCTGGGAGATTCAGGAAGGCCGTGAGAAGGCAATTCCTGAGATTACAGAACGCCTTAAGGAGTATCTCCCCGGCTAAGCCAGTAACAAGAGCGGTGGTACCAGAAGCGGGCGTTGGGCTACGAGACCGCAATATTTTTTTTCGAAAAAAAGGTGTTCTTAGTACCGCAGCGTTGACATAAACGTCATACGCCCTTTTTAAATCGAGGCAGCATTATATTCTTGATTGACGCTATTAGCTCTGTAGGTTCCTAGACCGGGTACCTTCTTTAGCCCGGATAAGGTAGGTAATTAACAGAAAACTGTATTGGGCTTTTTCTACATTATTTCAGGATATTACATCGAAGGCCCACTCACTTCGGAGGCACTTCGGAGGAGCGGCACTTGACAGTATTTTAGTATATGCTAAAATACGTAAATATGGAGATAAAAATTAAAATCGATGGTGAAGAGTTCTGCTGCCATGGCCCAACGCTCTCTGAGCGGGAGCTTAAGCTTTTACAGCAAAGACTATCAAGCACTGCCACAGAAGAGCTGGCAGACAGGTTCTCTGCTATAAGCCACCCTTCACGCATGAAGATCTTTTCAATACTGTCTCTTGTAACTGAGATATGTGTTTGCGATATCGCTGAAATACTAAAGCTTACTCCCTCTGCAGCCTCACAGCACCTCTCAAAGATGCGAGCGGCTAATATAGTAAAAACCAGGAGAAATGCCCAGACGGTTTACTATTCATTAACTGATAGCGAGATAAACAGCTGCTTAAAGCTGCTTCTCTTTGGTCCGCAGGATAAAAGCAAAGAGAGAAAAGAAAAGGGGGAGAGAGAGGCTGTCTGAAATGGCAGCAGGCCAGTGCTAATGAATTTAAAGGAAACCTAAGATGGTAAATAAAAAACCCCTGGCAATTGCTTCCGTGTTGGCGCTCGCTGCAGGAGTGCTTGCCTCTGCCTGCTGTGTTTTGCCGGTAGTGTTTGCAATTATTGGAGCCGGGAGTGTTACTTTTGCCGCATTTCTGGAGCCTTACCGGCCTTATCTCCTTGTAGTGGCATATCTGGCAATTGCAGCGGCCTTTTATTATGTAAATAAAAATAAAGCTGCCTGTAAGGAAGGATCTTTTTGTGAGTCAGGTAAAGCGCAAAGGTCAACAAAAATTTTCCTGTGGGTTTTGTTTATTGCAGTTACGCTGGTAGCAACTTTTCCGTATTGGTTCGGACTTTTTGTCTAAAGGATGATTATGAAAAAGATAATTTTTAGTTCAGTTACAGTGGTTTTATTCCTGATTGTCGCTTACAGTGCTGCAAGCGCCGAAAAAGGTGGCCAGGCAGTGGATAACTTAAAGCTAGAGCGCTATTACTATGTAAAGGGCATGACCTGCGCCGGCTGTGTTTTTGGTGTTAAGGCAGCCCTAAAGCGGGCAGGGATAGGTAGTAATCAAATCGGTGAAGTAACATATAAATCGCCGGACCCTGAGCATCAGATTGGGCACGCTGTGGTGCGTTTCAGTAAAGAAGAATATAAAGGCCTGCAGACTGACTGTAAGATTATTCGGGAGATAAAAAAGAGCCCCGGTTATCTTGCCTACACCGATCCGGCTAACCCTAATCCCTGTAATCTGTAAATTTCAACCAGAGGTAAGTTATGTCTAACTCCAAAGGGAGTGGCTGCTCATGCTGCTCTAACTCTTCAAAGGAATCCTTTGATTTAATAATCCTGGGTAGCGGCTCAGCAGCCTTTTCAGCTGCGATTAAAGCTACAGAGTTGGGTAAAAGTGTAGCAATGATTGAAAGGGGCACTTTAGGTGGCACCTGCGTTAATGTGGGCTGTGTGCCCTCAAAAACTCTGATTAGAGCTGCTGAAGTACTGGAGCGTTCAAGGAGGAGTAACTTTTCCGGTATATTGCTCACCCCTGCGCAGTTGGATTTTAAGGAGGTTATAAGAGAGAAAAATGAATTGGTGCATTCTCTGCGGCAGGCTAAGTATGAATCAGTTCTTGAGAGTAACCCGAATATTACCCTTATTAAGGGCGAGGCTGAATTTATCAGCCCTCTGGAAGTTAGCGTAGCTGGCCGGATTATTAAGGGTGAGAAGATTCTTGTGGCAACCGGAAGCTCGCCTTATGTACCACAGATCCCCGGCCTGGAAGAGGTAGACTATCTTATAAGTGATACGGCATTTGAACTTACAGAGCTGCCGCAATCTATGACAGTTATCGGCGGGCGCTACATAGCACTGGAGATTGCCCAGATGTTTCAGCGCTTTGGAACAGATGTTACCGTCTTACAGAGAAGCGAATACTTAATTCCGGACCAGGACAGTGATGTAAGCCTTGAGATTGCTAAGCATCTTAGCAGTGAAGGAATTAATATTATTACCGGGACAAGAATCAGAGAGGTAAAAAATGATGGTTCAATGGTTGTAGTTACATTTGAAAAAGAGGGTCAAACCCTCGAGGTTTCTTCTGAGAAACTGTTGTTTGCAACAGGAAGACAGCCTAACACTGCGGGGCTTAATCTTGATAAGGCCGGTGTTGAAGTCGACCACAGAGGCAGCATTATTGTAAATGAGTTCGGCCAGAGCTCGGCGGCTGATATTTATGCAGCAGGTGATGTTACTACTAACCCCGCCTTTGTATACACTGCAGCCTATGCCGGCAGTATAGCAGCTGAAAATGCTTTTTCAGGTAATATAAAAAGTTTGGATTTTTCAGTAGTTCCATGGGTTATTTTTACCGACCCGCAGGTGTCCGGTGTCGGGCTGAATGAAAAAAGTGCCGGTGCGGCAGGAATAGAAGTGGAGATTTCACGTCTTGCGTTGGATAATGTACCGCGGGCTTTAGCGGCGCGTGATACAAGGGGTTTTATAAAACTTATACGCAGAAAAAACAGCGATCAGCTAATTGGTGCAACTGTTATAGCCCCTGAAGGTTCTGAGCTTATTATGGAAGTATCGCTGGCAATAAAGTATAAGATCCCCGTATCGGAGCTGGCCAAAACATTACATCCCTATCTAACTCTCAGTGAGGGTATAAAGCTTGCCGCCCAGACATTTGATAAAGACATAAAGAAGCTCTCCTGCTGCGCTGGGTAGGCAGCGACGTTATAGTTATTACAGCAGCAACAGAAGGGGCAGCATAAAGGAACCTTCGGCCAGAATGCGGTAATATTCCTGCTCTCGCAGGGCGGGCAACTTTAGTACAGTAAGGTGTATGATAGCTATCGCCAGTAATACCAGGGCTGTCGTTCCATCCTTAATCAGGCCGGTAAGAACCAGTGCCACAAGTAAAAGTAAGTAAAGAGCCTTTTTAATGGTCTGGCAGCCAAATATTCCGGTAAGTGAGAGAACGCCCGACTGCTTATCCAGAGTATCTTCATAGAAATCGTAGAGTAATATATTCACAAGCACGAGAACCGCAAATACGGTAACTGTAACGTAAACCTGGCAAGTAAGAGGAGCTTGAGTGTTAATCACTGGAATTCCCCAGATGCCCGCACAGTAAATAAAAGTGGTTGATATTTCCTTGGGATAATAAAAACGCCTGCCGCCGGTCGAGTACCAGGCACCGGCCAGGTGAATAAGCGAAAATACCGACATGATCACGCCAAAAATAATAAACCTTAAAGGGAAATATAAAGTGGCAACCGCCAGGGATATGGCTGCCATAAAACTTACAACAAGGCCCAGCTCTTTTATGTAACGGGAATGTAGCATATGCCGCATAGTTTGAATTTTTAAGCCTGATATGCTTACATCCAGCAGGCGGTCAATGGTATAAATCACCCACGTCGCAAGCGGCAAAACCAGGTACCAGCTAAAAGGCATTATGGCCCCGGTAGTTTTAACAGCCAGCACCCCTCCTGCCAGTGCACCAAGTGCTACATCAATGCTTAATAGATTAAATAAACGGATAATGTTGAAGAAAGTTAGACGTTTCACGAGGCCTTACGCTGTTTGAGCGCGCTTGTAATATCGCTGAGCGCGGCTCTGGTGGCAATCCGCCGTTGGCTGAACTCTTCTATTCTATCAAGCAGGCGGTTTAAGTTTTTTACCGATGGCGGAAGCTCTGAGGGGCTTCCAAGCAGTCCTGAGTGAAGCAGCAGGTTGGTAATTGCAATGTGAGAGGCTTTAAGAATAGCGAGAAGATCTGAAGATTGGTTGATTGATTTAAGAGCAAGAGAAAAGGCATCGTAAAGCTCGTTCGGGCAAGCCATCTCGTCTTTTAGCATGTGATCAAAACACTCACAGATAAGACTCGCAGCTGTAAGGCGCTCAAGGCTCGTTCTAAGATTACGGTAAGCATAAACAGGGCTGAAGCTTACAATGTAGGGTAATTTTCCGCGGCCCTGCCTTACACTAAAGTGGCCGCTGTCAAAGAGATCAAAGCTGCCCGAGAAGCGTCGGCTGTTTTTTTTTGCATTTCCCGCAAAGAGACTCTGTTTGCCATATTCGGGGCCAATTACTGTAAGTATCAGGTCGCTGTCCCGATAGCTGTTTAACCTGATAACTGTTGCCTGAAATTCCATAACTGGGCCATCCGGTATATCTTAGCTTCTGTGAGTAATGCCCGTAGCGACTTGCAAAGAGGCCTTTTAGTGATTATAGCTATTTCGATAGTAACTTCCAGTGGAAGTTAAGGTAGGGACTGTTAGATTAAGTGTGTAAATCAAAAGTTCTAGCTTCTTAGCGGGGGCGAATCTTTTGAAAGGTCGAAAGGTTATGAGACCTTTGAAAAGATTCGTCCGCCGTTACCACAGTAGAGTTAACAGTCCCTATTTTTTAAGGTAGAACAGGTGAATAAAGCTAAAAAGAAAATAATTCCCGTAAAAAAAAGTAGTTCCATGGAAAGGGATGCTGATTTTGAAGAGCTTGAAAGCCAGGATGAAGGAGTTAATGGTGCTGCTCCGGCTGAAGAGGGCTCTGATAGAGATCGGGCCGGCGAGGGAGGGCCGAACCCGGATCTGGAGACTTTTGAGCGTGAGCTTCAGGATTTAAGGCAAAAGTATTTGCGCGCTCTGGCTGACCTTGAAAATTATAAAAAACGGGCAGTTAAAGAGCGGAGTGAACTTATAAAATACCAGGGAGAAAACATCCTGGCGGATATGGTTGAAGTGCTTGATAACCTTGATAGAGCACTAGAGCACTCCGAGCAGGATCCGGCTTCGTTAAAAGAAGGTGTAGAGCTGATTCACAGAATGTTTGTGGATACTCTTGGCAAGTGGCAGGTGAGGGGTGAGTCACTGGTAGGGCAGAAGTTTGACCCTGAGAAGGCTTCTGCTATCAGCCAGGTGCAGTCTGAAGAATACCCGCCGAATACTGTCGTAAATGAGTTGAAAAAGCCGTATTTTTATAAGGATAAGCTTTTAAGGCCCGGGGAAGTAGTGGTTGCTGTTGCCCCTGAGCAGGTTCAGCAAAATGACCAAGCTGAAAAAGTACTGCCAGATGAGGAAGATGCATAATTTCAGCAGGTTATCGCGACCACTTTGTAATTGCTCAGCTTTTTTTCAATATTTTGGTCTTTCAGCTTGATAATTTGTCATTTGATGCTTAGCTCTATAACATGGCAGGACATGTCAAAGAGGAGATGTAACTAACCTGTTTTTAAAAAGATTTCTAATTTAGGAGAGGTGAGAAGAATATGGCAAAAGCAATAGGAATAGATCTCGGTACCACAAATTCATGCGTGGCTGTAATGGAGGGTGGTTCCCCTGTGGTTATTGCAAACAGTGAAGGAGCAAGGACTACCCCGTCAGTTGTGGCCGTAACTGATTCAGGCGAGCGGCTGGTAGGGCAGGTGGCCAAGCGCCAGGCGGTTACAAACCCCAAAAATACAATCTTTGCGGTAAAGCGCCTGATCGGCCGCAAGTATGATTCCGACGAGGTTAAGGCCGCACAGAAGGTTTTACCTTACGAGATCTGTAAGGCCGATAACGGCGATGCCTGGGTAATGCTCGGCGGCGAAAAGAAGAGCCCGCAGGAAATTTCGGCCATGATTCTTACCAAGATGAAACAGACTGCTGAGGATTATCTCGGTGAGAAGGTAACTGACGCTGTTATTACAGTTCCGGCTTATTTTGATGATGCCCAGAGGCAGGCGACCAAGGATGCCGGAAAAATTGCCGGTCTTAATGTTTTAAGAATTATTAATGAGCCGACCGCCGCAGCTCTTGCTTATGGTGCTGAGAAAAAGGGCGATAAAACCATTGCAGTTTTTGATCTCGGTGGCGGAACTTTTGATATCTCAATTCTTGAACTCGGCGATGGGGTTTTCGAGGTTAAGTCTACTAACGGTGATACGTATCTCGGTGGTGAAGACTTTGACCTTCGTCTTGTAGATTACATTGCTGACGAGTTTAAAAAAGACCAGGGTATCGATTTAAGAAGCGATACCATGGCGCTTCAGCGCCTTAAAGAGGCTGCCGAGAAGGCCAAGCACGAGCTTTCCTCTTCGATGGAAACGGATGTGAACCTGCCTTTTATTACAGCTGACGCTTCCGGTCCGAAACACTTGAACCTTAAGATTAGTAGGGCCAAGTTTGAATCGCTGGTTTCCGATCTGCTGGACAGGCTGGTAGAGCCCTGTAAGATCGCACTAAAAGATGCAGGTATCAGCGCTGATAAAATTGATGACGTAATACTGGTAGGTGGAATGACCAGGATGCCGGCAGTGCAGGCCAGGGTAAAAGAGATCTTTGGTAAAGAGCCCTCAAAGAATGTTAACCCCGATGAAGCCGTGGCCATGGGCGCTGCACTCCAGGCCGGCGTGCTGCAGGGTGATGTAAAAGATGTTCTTCTGCTTGATGTTACACCGCTCAGTCTCGGTATTGAGACCTATGGTGGCGTGTTTACAAAGCTGATAGAGAAGAACACTACCATTCCAACCCGCAAGTCGCAGATCTTTTCAACCGCCGCTGATAACCAGCCGGCAGTATCAATTCATGTGCTGCAGGGTGAGCGCGAGATGGCAGCTGACAACAAAACGCTTGGACGTTTTGAGCTGGTAGGAATTCCGCCGGCACCGCGCGGTGTTCCCCAGATTGAAGTAACATTTGATATCGACGGTAACGGTATTGTGCATGTCTCAGCCAAGGATCTGGGCACTGGCAAGGAGCAGTCGATTAAGATTACTGCAAGCTCCGGTTTGACCGAAGAAGAAATTGAAAAAATGGTCAAAGATGCTGAAGAGCATGCCGAGGAGGATCGCAGGAAGCGTGAACTTATAGAAGCACGTAATCAGCTCGATGCCCTGGTGTACTCTACCGAAAAGTCTATGAAGGACATTGCAGAGAAGCTCTCTGCTGAGGAGCAGGGTAAGATTAATACTGCCCTGGAAGAGGCCAAGAAGGCACTTGAGGCTGATGATATAGATCAGATCAAGGCTGCTACGCAGAATCTTACCGAAGCAAGCCACAAGCTCTCCGAGGAGATGTATAAGAAGGCAACTGCTGAATCTCAGGCTGCTGCCGGCTCTGATTCCCAGAACGGTGCCTCTGCTGCGGATGGGTCCTCGGATGGTTCAGGCAGCAGTGATGATGATGTAGTCGATGCTGACTTCGAAGAGGTGCGCGACTCGTAGTCGATAGTGTTTGCCTGTTCCGGGGAATAGCGCGACAGGCTGTGTGCATGATAATGTAATTGATCGCACACGGGCTGTCGCGCTAGCTTAATGATCAGCCATGTAATACGGCTGCCACGCACCTTCTAACTGACAAGGGTTTTAAAGTTGTCAAAGAGAGACTATTACGAAGTACTGGGTGTTAGCAGGAACGCAACTACCGAAGAGATAAAGCGGGCCTACCGAAAAAAGGCGCTTCAGTTTCATCCTGATAAAAATCCTGGCGATAAAGATGCTGAAGAAAAGTTTAAAGAAGCCACAGAAGCTTATGGTATCTTAAGCGACCCTGATAACCGTGCCCGCTATGACCAGTTCGGCCACGCTGCATTTGATCAGAGCCAGGGGTTTGGTGGTGGCTTTGATTTTTCGGATTTTGCCTCTTTTGATGATATCTTTGGCGACATTTTTGGAGCTTTTTTTGGGCACTCAGGTAGAGGTACTCCCCGCGGCAGAGCCGGCCGTGATTTACGCTATGATCTGGATATAACCTTTGAAGAGGCAGTCTTTGGCACAGAGAAGGAGATTACCGTACGGCGCAGGGTCACTTGTGATACCTGTAGCGGGCAGCGTACTGCTCCCGGCACAACTCCCAAGACCTGCAGTGAGTGTCGGGGTAGCGGCAAGATCGGCATTCAACAGGGATTTTTTACTATCACAAGAACATGCCACCGCTGTAACGGTGAAGGTGTTGTAATTGAGACTCCCTGTAAGGATTGCGGCGGAAGCGGTCTTAAAAGTGTCGCCAGTAAACTTAACGTAAAAATTCCGCCTGGAATTGATAACGGGCAGAGGCTTAAGCTGCGTGGAGAGGGAGAGTCAGGTCAGCGCGGGGGACCTGCCGGTGACCTGTATGTGCATGTAAGGGTAAAGGAGCACCCGATATTTAAGCGCCAGGATAGCGAGATAATTTGTGAAGTGCCTGTTTCATTTGCCTCTGCTGCGTTAGGTGATGAGATTGAGGTCCCCACGTTGGAGGGCAAGGAAAAAATTAAAATTCCCCCTGGCACGCAAAACGGTAAGGTAATAAGGCTTCGAAACCGTGGGGTACAGATTCTTGGCTCCAACCGCCGCGGCGATCAGCATGTGGTAATCTCTATTAAAGTTCCGCGCAGGCTCTCTGAGAAAAAACGCGAACTGCTTGAGAAGCTAAAAGAACTTGAGAAAACCGAACCTGATGAGGAGTCCAAGAGCTTTTTTGAAAAGGTAAAGGAGTTTTTTGCGTAAAGCTATCGGAAAACCGCTCCCGGAGCATTATCACGGATAAAGGTTGTTATCTTTGGCGCCTGCAGGTTTGCAAAGACTGTAACATCTCCCTTCTGGCAGGTTACGTCTTTACCGGTAGAAACCACCCCTACTACTGCAATTCCGCGCTCACCCAGGTTTGCAATGGCGGGCCCCCCTGAGTCGCCGTTACAGGTATTACTGCCATCACCGTTAAACTCAGCCATAATATGATTTTCCGTTACAGCACTAATCTGCATTTGGCCGCTTTTTAAAATCTCAGATGTACCGTCTTCATCAAGCCCGTATCCAAAGATTGAAATAATATTACCAGGCATTGGGGCTACAGATGTAAGTATTGGCACTGGTGATAAATTAATATCCTCAGAGAGCTCCACTATGGCAACATCGTTAAACACCACAAGCTCTTCTGGATCAAGCGAGAGTTTAGGATGAATTGTAACTTTTGACGCAGCAACAAGCCTGCCATCAATTTCAGCAAATGTTTTTGTAATTTTGGCTACAAGAAAACAGTGTCCGGCAGTTAAAATGTGACGTGAACTAATGACAGTGCCCGTACAGAGTCCTGTACCGCCTCTGGTATCAAGCAGCACAAGCTTTACAACCGGTGAAGTATCACTTGCACACTCCGTGCCGTTTATAATCCTGGCGTTAAGTCCCAAAACCGAGCAGGCTGAGATTTGAAGTGAGCTGGAGTTACCATTGCCACCCGAGGTGCACGAAAACAGCAGTAAGAGAGGCAGTGTCAGGATAATTCTTAAAATTACGTCCTTAAGGTTTTTCATAACTTCTACAGGTTAACATAAGCCAAAGATGCACGCATTTAGCTTCCAAATGTTGCCGTAGAGGCTAACAAAGCACAAAAGATTCATAATATCAAGTGGTTAAAGAAACACACCAAATGCCGTTAGAAATAAAGAAGAGCTAAAAAATATAGACTTACTGTGACGCTGTTCATCTAAATAAGACAGGAGATAAAACCGAAGCGCTCTTAATGATTTAGCATAACAGGTTGTTGTGTTAAATAAAGGAACATTAAAACATTTGTTATGATTTTTTAAGACAGGATTTGGACTCTCCGGGTTATTAAG
>RFHI01000276.1 GCA_003696425.1 Candidatus Dadabacteria bacterium
CACTTAGAATGCCGACCTATTCTTGTGAGTAACATTTTCATCTGTCCCGGCGTTGTGTTTTGTGCTTCATCAAGCACTACAAACGCGTTTGAAAGGGTGCGCCCGCGCATAAATGCCAGTGGCGCAACCTCTACCTGACCACGTTCAACCATTTCTCTGGCCCTTTCGTAATCAACCATATCATGCAGCGCATCATATAACGGCCGCAGATAAGGGTTAACTTTCTCAGCCATATCTCCAGGCAAAAAACCCAGCTTCTCACCGGCCTCAACCGCTGGACGGCAAAGTACTACCCGCTTTACCTCTTTCTGCACAAGCGAAGATACTGCCATTGCCATCGCCAGGTAAGTTTTACCGGTACCGGCAGGACCAACACCAAAAACTATGTCGTGGCTTTTAATCGCTTCTATATATGCCTTCTGCTGAAAAGTCTTGGGCACAATCGTGTGCTTACGGCCCGCTATTTTAACCTGATCGCGGAACAAATCTTTTAAGCGTGCCCTACGGTCACCGGAGAGCATTTTAAGGGCGCGTTCCACGTCACCATTAAAAAGATTTTCGCCTTCTCTAAGAAGATCGCGAAGCTGTTCAATCAAATCAGCTGCCAGATCTACGTCAGTATCCTGCCCTGAGATTAGCAAACCTTTGCTGTCCCGGCTTATTGAAACTTCCAGTTTACGTTCAATCAGCTTAAGATTGCTGTCACGCTCACCTACCAGCGTCTGTAATATTTCGCGGCTATCAAAAGCAACCAGGCTTTCTTTATGCTCAGCTTTAGGCGGCTTGCTGCTTCCGTTTCGATCTTTACCTGCTACGGCCAAAACCTTATCTCCTATTACGAGATTAATTCAAAAAACTTATCAAGTGTTTGATTTAACATTGCCGGATTAACACCCCCCGCCTGGGCAAAATCTGGCCTGCCACCACCGCGTCCACCGCAGGCGCTGGCTGCTTCTTTAACAAGCACACCTGCATGTACTTTCTTAGTCAGGTCGGGCGTAACTCCGGCAACTATCACACCAGTTCCGTTCTGTTCACTTGCAAGTGCTACAACCCCGGAACCAAGCTTTACTCTAAGTGAATCAACCATACTGCGCAGAGTGTCAGAGTCTGCTCCCTCAACTTTCTCCACGATCACTTTAATTCCGCTTGGTGTGGTACGAGCGCTTTCCACCAGATCACCACTTTTTGCCGACGCCAGCCTGGCACGGGCCTTATCCAGCGCTTTTTCAAGATCACGGTTACGTTGCAACAATTTTTCAATTTTTGCAGGGAGATCATTTAAATCACTTTTTAATAATTCTCCAATCGCCAGCCTTTCGCGCTTTTCTTTTAAGAGCTCTTCAAAAGCTGCAGGCCCGGCCCAGCACTCAATTCGCCGCGCACCGGCTGAAATGCCTGTCTCGCTCTGGACGAACATTAACCCGATATCTCCCGATCTTGAAACATGTGTGCCACCACAAAATTCAATTGAGTCCGGACCAATCTGCACAACTCGAACCAGATCGCCGTATTTTTCACCAAAAAGTGCGATTGCACCTGTTTTTTTAGCTTCTTCTATAGGTAGAACTTTTGTTTCCACCTCATGATTAGCGCGGATATATTCATTTACCCAGGACTGCATCTCATCAAGCTGAGAAGCTGATACCGGTTCAAAGTGAGAATAGTCAAAACGCAACGTGTTATCATCAACTCTGGAGCCTGCCTGTTTAACATGTGTTCCTAGAAACTTCCGAAGTGCTGCATGAACAAGGTGGGTAGCCGAGTGGTTGGACATAATGCGCCTGCGCCTCTCGGCATCAACCCGCAGTTCACCTTTTTCCCCAATCAATTTATCAGAAAGGCTGCCTTCTAAAACTTCACAGCGGTGCAGGTAATACTTATCCTGAACCTTTTGAGTATCAATAACCCTAAGCTTTACATCCTTGATATGTATTTCACCTGTATCACCAACCTGGCCACCTGCTTCTGCATAAAACGGGGTAGCATCAAAAACCAGCTGAATCTCTGTATTATTGCCTTCTGGCTCTAGTATTCGGCAGAGCCTGGCTTCAGTTTCAAGGGTATCATAGCCAACAAATTCAGTTGGTTTTAAATCGTCCACTGCAACTGAAACAAACTCTATTCCGCGTCGTTTGCGATCTTCACGGGAACGCTCTTTTTGCTTCTCCATTGCCCGGTTAAAAGCTTCGACATCCACTTCAAGGCCATAAGCCTTAAGGGCATCCTGGGTAAGATCAAGCGGAAAACCATAAGTGTCGTGCAAAAGAAATGCTACTTCTCCCGAAAATAGAGAGCCCTTTTTACATTTTTCAGCTTCGCGGTTAAGTACAGCCAGTCCTGATTCAAGTGTTTCGTGAAATTTTGTCTCCTCTGCCTCTACCAGACGAGTTATTAGCTCGCGGTTATCACTCAGCTCCTGATACTGATCCGACATCAGCTTCACTACAGCCTCTGTTGTGCGGGCTAAAAACGGCTCACGTAAATCCAGCGCCTGGCCGTGTCTTACAGCACGCCTTATAAGCCGTCTTAATACGTATCCCCTCCCATCGCTTGATGGTGTAACCCCATCTGCAATAAGAAAGGCAATCGCGCGCGAGTGGTCTGCAATAACCCGCATGGCTACATCACGGGCATAGGCTTTATCTTTTCTTAAGTCTTTAAGCTCATAGGAACTACCATCATATTTATAGCTGCTAAGCTCCTCACAGACAGAGATGATTCCACGTAGTATATCGGTATCATAAGTCGCCTTAACACCCTGCATTACCAGAGCAGCCCGCTCAAGCCCCATGCCGGTATCAACTGATGGTTTTGGTAGAGGGGTCATTGTGCCGTCAGCAGCACGCTCAAACTGCATAAAAACAAGATTCCAGATCTCTATATAAGTTCCATCATCCTTACGGAACTCTTCCTCAGACTGAGCACTCTCATCTTCGCCGAGATAATAAAAAATCTCTGAGCACGGCCCGCACGGCCCGGTTTCTCCCATAGCCCAGAAGTTATCCTTTTCGCCCATACGCAAAATGCGGGCCGGATTTATATCAGTAATTTCAGCCCACAGCTTTGCAGCTTCATCGTCTTCTTCGTATACGGTAGCCCAAAGCCTGCTTTTAGGAAGTTTTAATACGTTAGTTACAAAATCCCAGCCGTATTCAATTGCTTCACGCTTAAAATAATCGCCAAAAGAAAAATTACCAAGCATCTCAAAAAAGGTGTGATGCCTTGCTGTGCGGCCAACATTTTCAAGGTCATTATGCTTTCCTGAAATACGCAGACACTTCTGGCAGCTGGCAGCGCGGCTGTAGCTTCGCTTTTCGTTTCCCAGGAACAGATCCTTAAACTGGTTCATGCCGGCATTGGAAAAAAGCAGGGTTGGATCATTATCCGGGACAAGCGATGAGCTTGGAACTATCTCGTGTCCTTTGGAACGGAAATAGTCTAAAAATGCCTTTCTTACCTGGGCGGTTTTCATGTAGCGCTTCCTGTAAATTATAGCATGCCAGCCGGGAGTGCGTCTTTATCAACCCAGCATGAAGAGTTGGTTATATCAAAAAAATTTAGTGTTTTCAAAATCATACGCTACAAAGCTGGCATGTACTTATACTGCTCTAAAAGCTAACTATTTAAAAACAATGGCATAAAAGCACCCCATCAGCGTCTTCTGCTGCTACTGACAAGAGCATAAAATACTTCATGAGTTTAGGATGCTGGAAGGTAAGCACTAGATCGCTAAATAACCTTAACCTATTAATACTATTAGTTTTTGGTAGGGTGGGGTTAATATTCTTTCAGAAGATTAAATATAATAATGTTTACAGCTTGATTTCAAAACAGGGATTTTCTGGCATTGCCTCAAGCACCGGAGTACACTCACGGTTATAGCAAGCACAGCTGCTAAAAGATAACCGGAGGTACAGCAATTTGTGTTTACCTATCTGCTTTCATAATTACCTTGGGAATATAACAAAATATCTGCTTATTTTTTCTCTTCTACTGGTTTTAGCTTTGCCCAAGGCCGTTGCCGAAGAAAAAAGTTATGCCTGTTTTAAGGATGGAAGTGATAGTTACCCTGTTATAATAGTTTCTGACACTCCGAAGCGTCTTAACCCCCGCCGTTTTAAGGCACAAATTAAAAAGGCACTTCGCAAAAATAAAGGCAAGTTTAAAAAGGCCCGCTTAAAAATAAAGTCCTTAAAAAAACTGGTGCACTCCGGTAACCGCAAGGGAATACGCCGCTACGTTAAAACAACTAAAAAAAGTTTTGCTTTTAAAGATAAAGCAGAAATCTATAAG
>RFHI01000277.1 GCA_003696425.1 Candidatus Dadabacteria bacterium
AAGTATGAACTTATGGCCAGGCAGCAGTTTGAGTTTTCAGTTATGCGTGCCCGTGCTGAGGCGCTGGCAAATGGCACCAGAGTAGTGTTTCAAACCAATACGGATGGTTCCGTATATAAGTTTGGTACTGATAAGCTGCCGTTTAATGATCCGGCCTCTTACGATCAGTTAATTTTTTCTGACTCCTTTAAGGGAGACGTAAAACTGACTCTGAATGATACGCTAATATTTAATTCACGAGGCTATGTGGTTGATCAGGACGACCAGTTAAATTCCGTATCAGTGACTTTAAAACGGAAGGGTAAAACATTTTGCACCGGAACAATTTATGCAACAGGCTTTTTAGATTATAGCTGTAATTTTTAGAGTTGTATGCAGCTTTTAGTGTTTTAGAGTTAGAATGAGAAGGTTTTTTAGAATCAATAAGACATCAAACCAGCGCGGGATTATACTGATTGAGATCCTGGTTGGTGTAAGCCTCTTATCTATAATAGGTCTCGGTATAATTACATCTTCAATTGTTTTTATAAAAATACGCCATAAATCAATCAGCGATGCGCTGGCAACTCAGATAGCACTGGAAGAACTGGAAGACTTTGCTGCCGAGGATCCACTGTCACATTCCGATGGTGAGAGCTGGTCAGAAACAGTAACCCGCGGTCTTAGAGAATTCACCCGTACGGCAACAGTAACAGTAAACAGCGATAACTCAAGAACACTGACAGTAAGTGTTACTGCCAAGGGTAACACGATTGGTGGTGCAATCACTATGTCTAACACATACGCCCCTACGGGATTGGAGTAGGATTAAGCTTATGAAAAGAGAGCTTAAAAAAATATTTTTACAAACCGCTCCTGCGGAGCAGGGTGTCACCCTGATGGAGATGATAGTGGGGCTGCTTATTTCTGCTACGCTGATGCTCTCGGTTATAGACTTTTTTACTAACAGTACTCACATTGCTCTTGATAATGACGTAACTATGAAAGCTGAGGAAAAGGCGCGTGCTATTCTGGATCTGATGGTCTTTGATCTAAGAATGATCGGCTCCGGCATGCCGCTGCTTCAGCCCGATTTCGACTATAACGATACAACTCTTGGTGATGCTCCCTTTGCGGTGCTCTCCGACTCAGATTCTGACACACTGAAATTCAGAATAAACGAGAGCGGGCATTCCACGGTCCTTACGGCGGATTTTACGCCCTCATCATCGAACAAAACATTTACCGTTCTTTCGACTGATGATCTCTATGTCGGTGATAAGGTTTATATCTCAGACGCGCTGGTCGGTGGAAGTGACGGCCTTTACGGTGAAATAACTTCAATAAGTGGTAATGATATCACCCTTAAAAGTGATTATGTAGCTTCTGATTCAGCTTCTTTCCCGGCAGGCAGTGAGGTTAACAGGGTAGTAACCGTAACGTATCAGTCGCCAAGTGGCTCAAGTGGAATTACCAGGGACAGTGGAGCCGGGGCCGTCTCTCTCGGTCCCAATACCTGGTTTAGCGTGAAGTATTATGACGCTAGCGGCAACTCCATGACCCCGCCGCTCTCTGACAGTCAGCGCGCAGAAGATCTTTTAACTGTTGAAGTTACAGTGACTGCAAGTGGTGACAGGCTGTTATCTGATGGCACAACTTATACTGCCCAGGCCAAGCAGAAGGTAGTTATCAGGAATTTTAAAGTTGGATAGTTTTTTTAGGGTTTAACGATATTAAAACTAAAGAGGATATGGCTATGAAAGAAATAATGTGGCAGCAAAAGATGGCTTCTCAGAAAGGTGCCAGCTCAGGCTATGCGCTGGTTGGCCTCCTGGTGCTTATGGCTATTCTGGCTATCTTTGTAATTGGTGCGCTTACGTTAAATTCAACGGAAGTGCGGGCAACCTATGCCGGTAAGAAGCGCTCAGAGCGTTACTACCAGGCTGAAGGAGCGGTCAACTCAGCTGTAAGCTGGCTTAGAGATAACGGAGATAAGATGGTCTCCATATTCTCGCGCGATAATTTTTACAGTAACTTTCAAAAGAGCTCTACTCCGTCAACCGGTTCAAACGAGGGCGGATTCTTTTCAGTGCCGACTGTTTATAAATTAAACGGCACATCCAAGTCTGCTATTCTTTCAAACGGCACTACAGGTGCGACAGCAGCCTTTCCTAACGGGACAGATCCATCTGATGGATCAAGTGTTGATTTGGCCAGTGCTTTCAGTGATGCAGACTTTGGTGGCAATCAGGTAAGAGTTACGCTGGTCAATGCTATTCCGGCTGAGCCGTATAATGATTTCGGCCCGCCGCCAGAGCCGCAGCCGGAGACAGATTTCGAACCGGTCTTTAGAGTAGACGCCATGACCGATACCGATGAAGGCGCCCATCTTTATGCTTATATATTTGGTGAGGTGGTAACTTCACCTAACGGTTGCGTCTGCGACTGTACTGGAAGTTCCGGTGGCGGAGGATCTTCGGGTGGAAGCGGTTCATCTGGCAGCTCAGGTTCATCGGGAAGTTCGGGTTCATCCGGTAGTTCAGGTTCCTCCGGGAGCAGTGGCTCATCAGGTAGCAGTGGCAGCTCTGGCTCCGGTGGCGGTGGTGGCGGTAGCGGTTCATCCGGCTCAAGCGGCAGCTCCGGCTCTTCAGGCAGTTCCGGTTCATCCGGCAGTAGTGGAGGTTCCGGTGGTGGTGGCGGCGGAACTGGCCGTCCAACATGTAACGATTGTGACTTAGCCTGTAACAGCGTTCAGGATTCTGGGGATAATGGAAGCAGCGCCTCAGGAGGTTCCGGTTCGTCCGGTGGTAGCGGTTCATCCGGCAGCTCCGGCTCCGGTGGAGGTGGCGGCGGAAGTGGATCATCCGGATCAAGTGGTGGCTCCGGCTCCTCTGGAAGTTCAGGATCTTCAGGTTCATCAGGAAGTAGTGGTTCATCAGGCAGCTCCGGTTCAAGTGGCGGCTCTGGCAAACAGGACATCTGTCATATACCCCCGGGAAATCCTGATAATGCACATACAATTAATGTAGACGCCAGTGCAGTCGATGCGCATCTTGCACATGGGGATACGCTGGGTGCCTGCCCCGATCCTGACACTGATAATGTAACCATCTGTCACAAGCCACCCGAGTATCCCGGAGAGGCACACACAGTCATTTTAAGCGCTGACGAAGCGGCAAGCCATGTCGCCGATCACGGTGATACTTACGGAGCCTGCCCGGCTCTGGATATGGCCTTTAAGGTCAGGCAGATTGTGCAGTACTACAATAAGTAACCTGCAAAAAGGCTTCTCTGCTCTGGCTCGGGACAGGGCAGAGAAGCCAGCGCAGGGGGAGTGAAAATAATATGGGAAGCCAAAAAGTTCCTGCTTTAGATAAAAGGCGGGAAACATTAAAGTTAGAATTTAATCCTGCCAAGGCGCTGTGGATATTTTTCTTTGCGCTGGTGGCAGTCGAGCTTACTCTTGCAGCGCTGGATCTTTTTGTAAATTACTGGGGATACGTTGATAATTATTATATTCGGCGTATTTTCGACATTACCAGAGAAGAGAGTCCGGTAACCTGGGTATCTTCCGTTTTGTTTTTACTGCTCGGGCTTAGCTGTGTTCTGCACGGTGTCAGGGCGAAAATCCATAAATCGCTCTGGCGAGCCGGTGACTGGTTTGTGCTTGCGCTTATATTTACATATCTTTCGCTGGATGATGGAGCCAGAATTCATGAAAACCTCGGCAATGCTTTTGGGCGGGCATTTGGGTCTAATCCGTTAGATCTTGAACCGTCTTTTTTTGATCGTCTGGCGGACTGGTTCCCAAGCTACTACTGGCAGCTTATATTTATGCCCTTTCTGGCAGTAGTAGGGCTGTGCATGTTTATGCTGCTCTGGCGTGAATACAAAAGCTGGAAATTCAGGTTTATGATGTGTGCAGGCTTTGGCATTCTGGCGCTCTCACAGGGGCTTGATTACTTCGAGGCGATTGATCATGCCTATGACTGGATTAGCAGTTTAAGTGGAGTTCCCACCGCCGATATATCCCATTACTCCAAAACACTCGAGGAGACAATGGAGATGTTTGGCCTGACTCTGCTTATCATGGCCAATCTGGGACATTTTGTGACGCTTACAGATAATGTCCAAATAAATTTTGTAAGACAAAAGAGCTCCAGCACAGTCACAGAAGTTATAGAGTCAGATCTTAAAATACCGGTTGTTGTGGGTAGTGAAGCCGGCCTTAAGCAGCAGGCAAATCAGACAAATGGAGTAGTTGCCGATCAGGCTGAAGTGGAATACTTTGATCAAGCGTAATAAATACTCTAATAATCAGTTGATATTTAGTAAATTTACTGTTGTTTCTTATAGCTCCTGTGTATTTGGCCGTTATAATGCGGCTTGTACAAATTCTGTTACGGTGTGATAAAACTTGAGGATGCTTTTAAAATTTTATTTAAGTAGAGGATTACTATGCAGGAAAGTCACCGTACAGTTTTTTTAGGCCTTCTGTTTGGCATGCTGATTCTGCTTTCATCAGAGATTCTGGCAAGTGCCATGGGACTTTATGAAGAAGAGATTGAAGACTGGCTGAAGGAGACGGCGCTTCAGCATACAGCTCTTGAAAACGGAGGACTGGCCGCGCCCGGCAGTGATCTAAAAATTGTGTTTAAAGACAGCTCTTCGGCGCGAAGAACAGGCAGCAAAGCCTGGGTCTATTTTCAGCGTGCCCATGCTCACGGTGAGGGAATGGGCGTTATAGCTATAGCGCTCTCTTTACTTGCAGCTGCTTCGCTGCTTAAGCCGCTTATGAAAATCATTTTAAGTGCAATGATTGGTGTGGGGGCCTTTGTATACCCTTTTTGCTGGTTTTATGCCGGGTATTACATGGTTTCTATCGGTAAATCTGCAGCGCGGGCAGAGATTGACTGGCTTGCGCGAACCAGCGTTTCACTTTATCTGGTGGGGCTTATATTATTGCTTCTTCTGATAATTTGTTATCATCTAAGAATAGCGCCGGTAAGGAAGCTCTTTTTTAGCGAAGAATAATTTGCGGCTTGAGTAACACGATTTTAGCAGAACGTTTACGAATGGATTGAAACGTGCTGCTATAGTGGTGTTCCGGGATCAGGAGAAGATTATGAAATTTATCTGGCATACTTTTATCTGCTTTCTATTAATACCTTGCGTGGCGTTAGCGTCGGATGATAGTGACAAAACTCTTGAGGCGGTTGAGCGAATTTTAAAAGTTGCTAACGTTAAGATTGTTTACTATGACGTAAAGGGTAAAAGCTCTAAAGAGCTAAGGGAAGAGATTCTTAAAAAGGGGCCGCGCGACAAATATGAAGATAAAGGCAGGTTTGCCTATACCTCCTGGGATGTAAAGTGGCACTGGCCGAAAAAGGAGGACGGCAGCCCGGATTTTTTAAAAACCACCTCTGATTATAAGATTACCGTTATATTCCCGCGCTGGGTAAATTCTGAAAACGCGCCGGAGGAACTGAAAAAACGCTGGCATGACTTTGCCGTGGCCCTGGCGATGCACGAAAAAGGACACATAGATCTGTTCCTTGATCACGTAGATGAAATTGCAGAGTCAATCAAAGCTACTGCTAAAAACAACCCTGAGATGAAAGCACGCCATGCCAATAGAATCGCCCATAATATCCTGCGTGTTATGCAGAATCGCGACAGGGAATACGATATTGTTACTGATAACGGAGCGCTTGAGGGGGTTTTTCTGCCATAATGAAATAAAGAACGTGTGAAAGCAGCTTTTATTACTGACGCTTCAGACTTTTCAGATGCTAATAGGGCTCTGATTGCGCTTCTGGCAGAGCTTAAAAAGTGTAATGTTGAAGCTTTCGTACTTTTACCCGGAAGTGGCGTAATTGCTTCAGAACTTAAGAAGCTCAAGATCAACTATACTGCCGTGCCGCATAAACGCTGGGTAAGATTTGCCTATGAAAGGGAAGGGGCTTTTCCCAAGTTACGCTCCAATCTTAAACTTCTAAAAGCAGCAGCAGGCACTTTAAGAGAAGAAAAGATCAATATTGTTCACACCAATTCGGCTTATTGTCCGTTTGGTGCCATGTTATCAAACGCACTTAAGCTGCCGCATCTCTGGCATATTCGTGAAGAGGTAAATTACCGCGATGATCTGCGCTGGGACTGGGGGCGTTGGCTTACAAAAGCCGTAATCAGCCAGGCGGGGGCTGTGATTGCTTCTTCTGAGAGTGCTTTTAAAAATGCAGTTGGCAGGTCGCAGGACACTCTTCATAAAGTTCTCTATAATGGTGTGTCATCTGTGGATCCGGCTGCCTGGCCGGAGAACAAAGCATTTACATTTTTAGTTTACGGGGAGATCGCCCCTTTCAGGGGGCAGGCACAGGCTATTCACGCTGCTTCAATTGTAAGGGAGACTTATCCTGATATCAGGCTTGTTGTTGCCGGAAGCGGGCGCAAAAAAGACGTGCAGGAGCTTAAAAGTTTAACCGCTGCCCTGGGCATGCTTGACCTGGTTGAGTTTATGGAAGAGGACAAACTTCCTGCAGATTTTATTAAACAGTCACACGTTGCACTTGCACCGGCCTCTTATACTGCAGATGGACAGATAATTATGGAAGCCATGGCCGCCGGCCGGCCGGTCATAGCGATGGATACCGAAGCAAACGGGGAGTTTATAAAACACGGCGAAAACGGGCTGCTATATTCCGGGAGCAGCATTAACCTGGCTGAAGAGATGCTACAAACTCTTAAACAACCGCGCCGGGCGCGTGAACTTGGAAAAGCAGGCTTTGAATTTATAAAAGAGCATTGCGATATAAAAAGCTATGCTGCTCAGGTGCTGGCGGTGTATCAAGAGCTTTTAAACGGCAGGAAAGGATGAACCTGCCCGTTTGTAGCATGCATTACTCGTGCCTTTTTAAATGTTGCATGATGCCTGATTTTTTTACGGCGTCTTCAAAAACTGCTTTGACAAACTCACGGCGGGCCCTGATTTTACGGCTCCGCTCTTCTAAATATTCCGGCATTTTTTCGAGCGCCTTGACTAGGTATCTAAAGCGCGGATCCTGCGGCAATTCTTTCATAGTGACTCTACTGACCGGCCGGTATTCTGCTCTACAAACTTTTCAATTGCGCGTATGCCATCCGGATTAAGCCCGCTTAAATAGCCGCACTCCCTGGCCACCTCTGCTAAAATGCGGATGTCAAGGTTGCCGCCGGGTTTATCGGCAAAAGGCGAGCCGCCCAGTGAGCACCAGCTGGCTTCCCAGTGGTTAACGCCGGCCTCAAAGGCGGCATGCACACATTCGCGCGCCAGGGCAGCCTGCGGATGAAGATGCGCTGTAATAATCTTTTCCGGCCACTCGTTTTTAAAGGCCGAGATTAACCCGTTAATCTCCTGCGGGGTGGCCTGCCCGACAGTATCGGCCAGTACAAAGCCCTCCGGATTAAAGCCTTCCATCCGTGCCGTCTGAACCAGCATCGCGGCAAACTCTAAGGTCTCATCAGGGCTTATCTTTTGAGCACTTTCTCCCCAGGCAGTTGAGAGCATAATTTTATTAAGCCCCAGGGAGTGGCGCTTTAAGGCAGCTAACATGCGTTTAAGTTTTTCTCTGACCGTTTCAATATCAGGCTGGTTATAATTTTTTGTGCGGTAGTTTTCAGTGCAGGCAGTATGAAAAATTCCTTCGGCCTTAAGAGCAGGGAACTTTAAAAGTGTTTCAAGGCCGCGCGGATTAAAATAAATTGCGCTTATCTCAGCCGGATAATTTTTTTTGGCGGCTTTTTCGGCCAGGATCTCCGCATCCGAAAACCACTCGCCCGGGGCGAAGGCGGTCAGTTCAATTTTTTTAATGCCCGAAGCTACAGAGAGCTCAAGCAGTTTAAGTTTTATCTCAGGATCTTTTCCGCGCAGATCAATTTCCTGCTGGCTTCCTTCGCGGATGGTTACATCTGTTAAAATGTCAGTAAGTTTTGTGCCTGTTTTCATCATCTGACTAATACTCTGTTTAGAAAATGTTCTACAGCACTTTTAAATCCGTCTGGATTATCCCAGGGGACTCTGTGCGCAGCCTTAGGTATAATTACATGCGAAACTGTTTCAGGAAATTGTTTTACAAGCGCTTTCCCAATAACGCAGTATTTCGGGTCTTTTTCACCGCTAAGGTAAAGAATCGGGAGCGTCAGTGAGGTAAGCTCAAGGAAATTACTCTGATAGGCTTTTGAGCAGTTTATTATCATCTGAGAGAGCTTTTGCCTCTCGAAGTCGTTTTCTGCTCGTTTAACCCTGCAGGGCATGCCGCCAAATACTGGAAGCGTATCCCAGTAAGATAAAAGCTCGTGCCAGGGAGTTTTAAGAAAGCGCTCTGCCATAACACGGTCGTTTCCAAGAACATCTTTACGTTCTCTTTCAGTTAAATTACCGCTATGAGCAGAGATGATAATAGCAGCCTTAAAAAGTGAGGAGAGCTGTTTAATTAGCTCAAATCCGATGCGGCCGCCCAGGGAATAGCCGATCAGAATATTTCCGGTTTCGCGCTGTGCCTTAATCTCCCGGGCAAGCTTACAGGTAATATCATTTAAACTGGCCCCGGCGAGTCGCCATAAATCGGGAGCAAAGAGGGAATATTCACAGCCACTAAAAGATGAAAAAAAATCCGAGAACTGATTCCAGACTGTATTAGTTTGCAGATTGCCGTGCAGGCAGATAAAGCTGTTTCCCCCGGATGATTTTGTTTCTGCCTCCAAAAAAGTTCTCCTGTTTTTTTGTAGACTATTATTATCTGAGATGCAGCTAATTGACTATTATTTTAACTATTTGAAGTTATTGACATAAAATTTCGGTAACTATTCCCCCGGGATTAACTGCAGGTTGTGGCGTGTAATTTGCAGTACATTCGCGTGGAGGTTTAAAAAGCGCAGACCGCTCTATTGGAGCTCAATAAAGAAAGGGCCTTAGGGGGGGGAATTATAATAGAAGGGCCGGGCGATAGTCCCCGATAATTTGGTTGTTGGCGCTGTGAGGAGGGACGGATTATGGCAGATTTAAATCCCAGAAAAGAGCGGCTTTACCAGATTCTTACCGGCAATGTAGAGCCGGACTCGCCAGTTATTGCACATTCGGGTTTACGGAATATTGCTGAAACAGAGCTTCCCGATATATTAAAGCCGGCTCTGGCCTGGACAATTCTCTGGCCGCTTGGTGTGCTGCTCTGGCTGGGGCAGAGCATGCTATTGCTTCTGCGTGTTGATGAGCTTGGCTCGCCTCTGATTGCAGCGGAATCACTTTTTGTTCTTCTTATTCTCTTTGGCTGCCTGTGGTTTTCAAAGCGGGCAAGAGAAAAAGATTTGCAGAACCTTATTGAAGCGCTTCGCGATCCGCTGGATGAATTAAATGAGCTGGCAGTTTACCTTGCAAACTACCAGCAGTCGCTTGATCGTCGCACGAGAACATATTTTCATTGTGTTACAAACAGCAAGGTTACTGCTTACTTTGTGATGATGCAGATGACAGCAGCTTTAAAGGAGCGAACAGCTGAAATTAATACTCTTATCGAACAGGGCACAAGAAAGAGCCTTGCTGAAGCCTACCGCAGGCTCCAGGGGGCGATAGTATTTTCAGACGGGGCTGTGCCGGGGCGCGGTAATACTTATGCTGTGCCGCTTGCCCGTCTCAGAAAAACTATCGATCTCTTAATTGAGCACCTCGAAGAAGGCCTGGCAGAGCTTGAGGAGGAGATTAAACTTACCAGCCGGGAGATTCATCCATACCGCGGGAACGGAACTGAGTAGTTTAATAATGCGACTCTTGTTTTTATTGACGTTTTCAGTTTTATTTGTTTTTGGTGTGAGAAGGGGGATGATTATAGCGAAAATTCATCACAAGTGAGGCACTAAACTATGGATTTTAACTGCCTTATTGATTACCAAATTGTTTATCGTTTAAATCTGCTGCTGCGGCTGTTGAGCTTGAGGTTAAGACAGCCGGGATGGTGGCAGGTGTGAAATTTGGAAGTCCCGGGTTTGTATGCTGAGGGTTGTCCTCGCTGTTTTGAATCCAGTTAGCAGCGGCTCGACCGGTTTTTGTAGCTGCAAGCGCTTTATTTTCTCCCTTGAGCGCGCTGGCAGCGTGACTGAACGCTCCCTTTGCGACATCCCAGCGGTCATGAGTCTGATAAGCATCAGCCACAGCAGCTCCGCCGAC
>RFHI01000278.1 GCA_003696425.1 Candidatus Dadabacteria bacterium
GCAAAGTTTCTGTGATCTGACGCAGATACTTACGCCTCAGTATCCGTCTTCTGCGAACACGCTTTTTACATCTCAAGCCATTACATTTGCCACCGCGGGTAGACTTCCACCATTTCCTAAGCACACAGCGTGAGTACTGGTATACCCTCTGGGCGCTCTGTATGTAATCTGTAACTGCCTCCTGATTTACAACCGAATCAGTACAGAACGGGTTCGGCTCGCAGGTGGTCACCATTACCGGCAGGCTGTTTACTGTTAAGGTTAGCTTGCGGTAAGCCTGGTTGGCGTTAGCACGGCCACAGCCCCATTTGCCGCGGAAACGCCTCATGATTTGTTTCATTGAACGCCTCTGGGACTTGGCGGTTATGGTCATATTACCAATAAGCGCAGAGTAATCACTCTGGATGCAGCCACAGCGGCTGCCGTCCTCTCCGCAGCCTTCACACTCATCGGGTACGCCATTTCCATCTTTATCTTCTACCAGGCCCTGCTCAATTTCAGCCTTATCGCCAATTAAATTACCGTTACAGTCCTGACACTCCATCGGAACTGCAAAGCGTCCTGCAAGATAAACATCCCAGTTCCTTGGTCCGCCGCCACTTTTTTGGCCTTTTCCGACAAACCGTCCGCTGGAATCGTACTTTCCGCTTACAGCATAGGACTGCGCAAACCAGCCCTGACTGGAGGTATTGGGATGAAAGCAGGCATTAAATGTACCGCCGCCGGACCCGTCAGGTGTAAGCTCAGCCCAGAAGCCTGTAGTATCAGGAACAGCCAGGCCACAACTCTCACCATCAATATTTCCAAGCGCGCCCTGGGTTTCGTTGCCCTGCTGGGTAGTTCTAAAGGTATGATAAGTGCCCTGCGACTGGTAAACTCCGCCAGTACTTAAATCTCCGCTGGTAAAGCCTGCCGTGGCAGCATCAAGAAAGATACCAAAGGGCGGATCAGATTTTAGATCCGGGCAGGGGCCTGCAGCACATTCGAAGGCCGGGCCCATGTAATCTTCATCGGGATCTTCAGTTGGCTCGGTTATCTCTGATGAGTAATTATCACCGAGAACATCAAAGATAGTCTGGTAATTACTCTCTTTAAGTGGACCGCTTATCCCGAAGAAGTCAAAGTTATTGTGGTTATCATCGTTATCAAAGACCACATCAAGCCTGAAGTCACAGATATCGGGATTGCCGTTACCGTCGCAATCCATCTGGCTTTCGCACTGGTCAGGACGGCTGTTATTGTTGCAGTCGCTAGCGCTGCCATCAGCGATATCGCATTCATCAGGCGTGCTGTTACTGTTACAGTCCGCGCTTCCACCGGCAGCGTTCACCGGGCATTCGTTACTCGAAGGCAGCTGTCCCTCGCCAAAATACATTCTGAAATTGCCTGAAGCGCCACCAAAACCACCAACCATAAAATAGTAAGTATTGCCGGCGGTCACGGTTACCGATACTCCCGAGTCGTAAGAATGAGCACCCGGAGTACCTTCACAGTGATCATCATTACAGACATCAATTTCAGATACATCTGCCGGACAGCTCCTGGTAACAGCCAGGATCCCATCAAAGCCGTCATCCATATTCATTGTACCCCCAAGAGTCATAAACACCTGGCCGTCGGCAGGAGCTGTATACTTATACCAGGCTTGCGGGCCTAAATAATATACAGGATAACCGCAATAAGAAGCAGCAGTCCCCGGGGTAATATCATTTGTCATATTCACGGTAGAACCAGTATAGAAAAAGCCGGGCTGAATCTCCTGCGCATCAGCACAATCATCAGCAGGCTGCACGGAATCGTTTAAAAGCGGATACTGGCCGCAGAGATTAGGATCAGACTGCGGATCAATATCGCACTGATCGGGAATTGTGTTCTGGTTACAATCCGGATAAAGCGGTTCTTCCTCTATAGCTAACGCCTGTGAGGCAATGGTAAACAGGTATACAATCACCAGGTAAAATGACAACGAAACGAAACGACATGCTTTGCGAATTAAACTTGTGGACTTCATTTGTGACCTCCTAAGAGATACCAGAAAAACAAAAGCACGGGCCGGATGTCCTGCTTTTTAAGATTTATAATCCAAGCGCCACCCCAATGCAAAAAATTTATTATTTTTGAATACTTAACTAAGGTTTTCACATAACCTAGATACAATTCAGTTAGGTTTGCCCTCCCGGCCACAAGCGAATAAATGGCTTATATAGATACAGTTCCTTGTAAGAAATGTTAAATCTTATGTCGCTTCTTATACTTTAGCTTCGAGAAGCAGGGGTTTATCCACAAGGCAGTTTAGTATCGATATGAAAAGATCAGATAGAGGTAGTTTTACTAAGAACTCTATGCGGGTTAAAGTTAACTTACAGCAGTGAATATGGGTAGATGAGAGACAAGCTGTGGTGTCTGAGGCTGACCACTATCCGCCTCAGACACCACCCGAAGAAAAGCAAAAGGTAATTTTCCCTAAGGAAGCAGAGGTTCTGCTGGAAAGGAGCTGGCATGAGAGTGCTGGTGTGCTGTCTGGTCACTGTCCTGGCATTGGGTTGCGGAGGAGCTGATTCAAAGTCACCCGTTGGTCCGGAGCCAGAGCCAGACTTTGAAGAAATCTCTTCTGACGATCTTCTTGTGGACTTGCAACATGCACCGTCCGGGCTGATTGTCACCGTCAACGCATCAAAACTACCGGCTGACTCATTTGGCTGGGGCGAAAGCCAGGTGCTGGTAAAGCGCCTTGCTTATAAATGGCTCTCAGAGAAGCAAAGTGTTGAGCGATGCTTCGCTCAACCAGGCTTTGAAGGGGGTTGGTTGAGCTGCCCGGCAACTGTCGGTCAACCACCACTTCTGGTTAATTTCCTGCTGGAAGATGGGCCAGACTGGCAGCTTGAGATTCGTGCTGAGCTCAATATATCGGGCCAGCAGGAAACCAGGTATTTGTTTACAACCTGGCAACAGTCAGATTCCTGATTAATCCTGCCCCCCGCGCTGCTCAACAGAGCAGAGCGGGGGGCGGACACCAGTACCATAATTGCCGATCATATTTTTATTCGTGGAGGGTTGTAACTTTTCTTCGTGGTGGACTCTTAGCCCTCAAATCAATCACAACTAATTTTGTTTCTGATCGAGGCACAAAGTCCCAAGCTCCTCAAATACTCTGGCTCTAACAGACTCAGCCCTGCTCTCTGATAAAAAGGCACTCTTCAGGGCATTTGTCAGGAGTCCGCTTAAGCCATTAAAAGTCATCCTGTGTGACTCAATCACAGCAGCAAATTCATCGGAGAGCGTAATAGCTGAAACTGCCGGATCATCACTGTTAATTGTAACTAACACTCCACTTTCCATAAGTTTTTTTAGCGGATGGGTTTCAAAAGAAGCGGCTGCGCCGGTTTGAATATTGGAAGTAGGGCACACTTCAAGCGGAATTTGTTTATCCCTTAAGAGTTTAACCACTTCCGGATCTTCAACAGCACGTACACCGTGCCCAATTCTGTCAGCTCCGAGCAGCTCAACAGCAGCACGCACATTCTCAGCCCCAGCTGCCTCGCCGGCGTGTACAGTAACCTTAAGACCGGCCCTTTTAGCAGCCTGAAAAACATCTGCGTAAGGATGGGGCGGATAGTTGGCTTCGTCATGAGCAAGATCGAGCGCAACAACTCCTTTTCCAAGATACTGTTCGGCAAGCCTTTCCACCTGCCAGGCGTGATCTAACCCACGCTGACGCTCAGCAATAAGAATTGAATTTATAATAATGCCGGTTTCTGCTTCTGCCTGCTTTATGCCGTCAAGTACGGCATCAATAACATCTTGCGGATTAAGTCCCGCTGTTTCAGCCATGTAAACTGGTGAATAACGAAGCTCCATATAAATAACGTTATCTTCAGCAGCCCTTTTGCCGACAAGATAGGCCATCTCCTTAATAACTTCAGTACTTACAAAGAGCTCACCAATGGTTTTAAACTTTTCAAGAAACTCAATAAGCGACGAGCTGCCCGGCTCAAGTTGAATAAGTGGTCTTATCTCTTCTGCTGTTTTTGCAGAAAGCGGAATGTTAAATTTACTTACAATAGCTGCCACATCTTCCGGTTCAAGTGAGCCTTCCAGATGTCTGTGAAGCTCAATTTTGGGTAATGCTTTTGCAAACTCCCTGATTTTTTCAGGTGGCAATCGCCATAAATCTATATCAGGCAAATTAATGCCTATGGTATTCTCAGCCGGATCGGTAGTATCCAATGGCTGCTTATTTAAGTCTCTGGCCCTGTCATCAAATTTCATGCTTTCAATTATAACTGTAACAAGAACTTTAACCAAAAATATTTGAATTTGCGGACTAGTAACCGTGCTCCCTGATAAAATCGCGGTACCAGAAAGCGCTCCTTTTTAAAATCCTCTGCATTGACGGGCGCTCTACATGTACTAATCCAAAGCAGGAATAAGGCGCATAACCATAGGCCCATTCGTAATTATCCAGAAGAGTCCAGACAAAATAACCTTTAACAGGAGCTCCAGCTTTAATTGCGTCATAGACCTGTGCGATGTGACTGCTTAAGAACTCTATTCGTTCAGGATCGTTTATAATTTTAGATTTACCATCCCAGGGAGTTTCAAGCGCCATTCCGTTCTCTGAAACATAGATAGAATTTAATCCGTGTTCTTCGTAGAGGCGGTATACATTAAGCAATAAATCATATAGCCCGCGCGGATAAACCGGTGGTATGAAGACCGGCCAGCCGAGGCCGGTGGTTTTGCCGCCATCAAGAAGTATGCTTTTAAAACCCAGGTCGCTTTCAGGCGCAGCCTCGATAATATCACCGCGATAGTAGTTAATAGCCAGGGCCGAGAGTTTTGAGCCAATCTGAATCTGCTTCATATCAGCATCAGAGTATTCAGGCATATGGCGTTCTACCCTCTCAAGTAAAACCTCAGGATAACGGCCCAAAAATGTCGGGTGGCTAAACCATAGATTAAAATCCTCTGCAAGCCTGCGGGCTTTAATATTTTCAGCCGAGCAATCGGCCGCGTAGCACGAACTCATATTAAAACAGGCAGAAATCTGTGCACGGGGATTTAAAGACACTATAGTTTCGAACATAGCTCCGCTGGCCAGCAGAACATTATGCGCAGCAGCAAGCGCCTTTTTTAACGAGCGCTCTCCGGGGGCGTGTTCTCCACTGTGATAGCCTAAAAAGGCGATGCACATCGGCTCATTTATTAAAAAATATTCATCAATTAAGTCCCCCAGCTCCTCAGTCACTACACGAGCATGCTCTGCCATATGATCAACAATATCTCTGTTACACCAGCCACCCTCTTCTGCGAGCCTCTGGGGAAGCTCCCAGTGGTAAAGACAGGCGTAAGTCCTTATTCCGGCATTTTTTAGAGCACTGAAATAATCGCGGTACCATTTAATTGCAGCAGGGTTTTTATCGCCATCAGCGTTAAAGATCCGCGCCATAGATACTGAAGTGCGGTAGTGCTTGATTTCCAGAGTTTTTAAAAGTTCAATATCCTCCTGCCAGCGATGATAGCGATCCACCCCCTCTTCAGGCGTCTGGTTATCAAGGCAGCGGCCTGAAGTTTTGGCAAAATGCGTCCACATGCTCGGCCGGGAGTTTTCATGTTTCAGAGTGTGGCGCTCGCCTATAACCTGAAGATCTGCGTCAGAGACCCCAAAGCGAAAATTGTCAGGAAATATGTAGCTAGTCATATATTATCCCCGGTCTTTAATAGTACGGAATTAAATATTTGCACAAAGCTAATTCTGAATTAAGCTAAAATATACACACAGGAGGAAAATATGCCATCTAAACTGGAGCTGTGGCTAAGAAACCTTGAAAGAAAACTTACCAGTATAGAAAAAGAGCTTGAAGGGAAAGAGGATGAGATTAACTGCTCGGCTGGTGAGGACTTTACTGAAAAACCTTTTAAGCCCTGGATGATTGTAGCTTTTCCACTTTTTGGGGCGGTAGCTACGGGATTTTTAATTTCAATTATAAACTATCTCGTTGAGCTAATCGGTTTCTCTGTTACAAAGGGTGGCTTTATTTCACTTGCGACTACTCTTGTTATAACTTTTTTTGTCTGGATACCAGCTGTTGCCATGCTTATAAGCCCTCAGAAGACTCATAAGCTTACCGGTGCTTTGACCCTGGCTGCACTGGCCGCAGTTATATATTTTCTCAAAATCAGTTAAACATTTTTTATATTCCGCTTAATGCTAGTTAATAGAAAGATTAGAGTATGGATTTATATTGTTCTTATAGTTTTATTTGCAACTGTCTTGATTGGGGAGGGACTGCCAGATTATTTCGGTTCTATAGATCTGGTGCAGTATTGGGCCGGGACAAGGCTCTTAATTGCAGGCCATAACCCTTACGATCCGAACTTAATAGCAGAGCTTGAGCGGAGTGTAAGTA
>RFHI01000279.1 GCA_003696425.1 Candidatus Dadabacteria bacterium
ATGCGCCGCCAAATTCGCCGTAAAAGCCGTTTTGATCTGGAGAGATCATAAATTGCGTACTCCATTAAAAAATTTTTTTAATTTGTCTGTATCTTTAATTCCAGGAGAAGTTTCAAAGCTGCTGTTAATGTCGATGCCATATAATAAAGCATGTTCTTCCGAAAACTTAATAATATCGTCTAAAAGTTCCGGACCTATCCCACCACTTAAAAAAAATGGGGTAGAACCTGTATAGCGCCTGAGAATAGGCCAGTTAAATTTTCTGCCGCTTCCTCCAGGAGTTTCGGAACGGGTGTCAAACAAAAAGTAGTCCGAAAGACTGTGATATGCCTTTGTTTCATTAAAGTTAAAGGCATCATCAACTGAAAAGGCCTTAATAATTTCAATCTTTGGCCACTTTTGTTTTATATCCATACAATATTCGGGAGATTCGTGGCCGTGAAGCTGAATAGTGTTAAAGTAACCAGTGGATAATAACCTGCCTAGTTCGTCAACCGACATATCTACTGTAACTGCTACCGTGTTGATAGTTGTGGCTGATTCAAGCGGAAAAATATGCTGTAATCGTCCGGTTACATCCCTCGGTGATGGTGTATAAAAAATAAAACCGGCATAATCCGGTTTAAGCCCTAGAACTTTTTCGGTATTATCTCTGGCGGTAAGCCCGCAAACTTTGATTTTAAGCTTTTGCATATCAGATCTTAGCAGTTTTCATTAATGCCGTAATTAGTTCAGCACAGCGCTCTTCCGGCCTGGGAGCAGACATAAAATATTCTCCAATTAAAAATCCGCTGTAACCGGCTTCACGTAATTTTAAAATATCTGAAGCGCTTTTTATCCCGCTTTCTGAGACCAGCACTTTATCTTTTGGCAGCGATTCAGCCATATTTACTGAATGATCCAGCGAAACTTTAAAGTCGCTAAGCGAACGGTTGTTAACACCGATTAAGTCAGTATACTCCAGGTCTAATTCTTCATAACGGTCACCAGGATGAAGTTCGAGCAATACTTCAAGCCCCAGAGATACAGCCAGCCTGGAGAGCTCTTTTAGTTTATCGGCTGAAAGGATGCGTGCTATCAGCAGAATTGCATCGGCACCAATAGATCTGGCCTCATAGACCTGATAGGAATCAATAATAAAATCTTTCCTGAGTATTGGGCAGTAATTAAATTTTCTTGCAATTTTTAAATCCTCTGCTGAACCGCCAAAAAACTTATTATCTGTAAGTACACTAAGTGCAGAAGCTCCTGCCTGCATGTAACTTATTGAGAGTTGCTCGATATCAACATCTGGTTTAAAAGCCCCACGGCTTGGTGATTTTCGTTTAATTTCGGCTATAATTCCCTGCTTGTCAGGACGCAGTAAATATTTACTCAGCGAAATTGTTGGTGACTGATAATAAAGCGACTCCTCGAGTAATTTTATCGGATACAGCTCGCGGACTCGTTGTACCTCCTTTTTCTTGTGAGCAATTATTTTTTCAAGAATGTTTTTCACTTTTGTGCGGCCTCCAGGTATTTATTAAAAGCATTAAATGCTTTGCCTGATACGATAATTTCACGGCACTCATGAAACAAATCAGAGAGACTTTGATTGCTCCTTATGCACTTTAGTGCTGCAGCAGCATTGATTGCAACAACATCGTGCTGAGCGGTTGAGCCCTCGCCTTTTAGTACCGACATAAAAAGTTTTGCTGCGTTATCGCTGCCGCCGGAAATCACAAGCTCTGATGGATCTACAGTATTTATACCCAAGTCAGCCGGTGAGTTGATTCTCTCTGAATCTTCCGAAAAGATGGCAAATTCTCCTGTAAGGGAGATCTCGTCATATCCATCAAGAGAATGAACTACACTAAATGCCTTCTTTTCTTCTAAAAAGAACCGGGTGTAGAGCCTGGCTGTTTTAAGATCTGATACGCCCGTAAGCTGCACAGGCGGACTGGCAGGATTAGATAGTGGCCCCAGCAGGTTAAAAATTGTTCGTATTCCCAGCGATTTTCTGACTGCAGCAACATTTTTCATGGCCGGGTGAAAGAGTGGAGCATGCAGGTAACAGAAGTTGGACCTTTCAAGCTGTCTTTGCAGCTGCTCACGATCAGATGTAAAAGAAACGCCCAGCTTTTCGAGGACATTAGAAGAGCCACAAAGAGATGATGAGCTGTAGTTTCCGTGCTTTGTAACAGGAATACCTGCCGCAGCAACTACAAACGAGGCAGCAGTTGAGATGTTAAATGTGTTTTTGCCGTCACCTCCAGTGCCGCACAGATCGCAACAGTTACTATCAATCAGTTCTACCCTTAGAGCCTGTGAGATCATAGCATCTCTGAAGCCTCTGAGTTCTTCCACAGTGATATCTCTTATCTGATAGATTGTAAGAATTGCAGCAGCTTGTTCCGGCGAAAGCTTGCCGGCGGTCATGCATTTTAACAGTTCTGCAGCCTCACTTCTTGTAAGCGGACCTCCATTAAGCAGGCGCTTAAGATAGTCAACTGCCATTTTAAATCTCCATACTGGAAGAATTAAGCCAGTTAGATATTATATCTTTCCCGCAGGGGGTCATGACAGATTCAGGATGAAACTGAATCCCGCGTAAATTAAACTCTTTATGTCTTATAGCCATTATCTCACCATCAGAATCTTCTGCTGTCACAATCAGCTGGTCAGGAATATTATCTCTACTTACGCTCCATGAATGATAGCGCCCGGCTTTAAAGGAACTCTTAAGTCCGCTGAAGAGATAGTCAGAGGAGTCTTTAATAATTATATCGGACTGAACTCCGTGAAATACGCGTGAAAGATTTTTTAAGGTTGCTCCACAGTATTCTGCTATAGCCTGGTGACCAAGACATACTCCCAGGATTTGCTTTTCTGCTGCAAAACGGGCAATAAGCTCCGGCATTTTTCCGGCTTCCTGCGGCAGCCCTGGCCCGGGAGACAGCACGATCTTACTGAAGCGGGCTACATCTTCAACTGCAAATTTGTCATTTCTCCATACAGTTATATCTTCAGCCGAAAGTTCTCTTAGCATATGGACAAGATTAAAGGTAAATGAATCATAGTTATCAATAACCAGGATACTCTCCATTAATTAGCCCCCATAGCATTTATAATCGCCTGACGAAGTGCTCCTGATTTATTATTTATCTCGGCCAGCTCGCTCTGCGGGTTCGAATCGGCGACAATACCTGCACCGGCCTGAAAGTGCAGTATGCGGTCACGGCATAAGAAGGAGCGTATGATAATCGCGTGATTACACGATCCGTCAAAACCTAGAAAGCCTATAGCACCACCATAGGTCATACGCCTGTCGGGTTCATAGCAGCTGAGTAGTTCAATTGCCTTTCGCTTTGGAGCTCCGCTTAAAGTACCCATGGGGAATGTATCTACTAAGAGATCAACAGCACCGGTTTTTTCATGAAGAGTTCCTGATACCCGCGAGGTAAGATGAATTACATGCGAAAAAAGCTGAATTTCCTTATAGGCTTCAACCGTAACATTACTGCAGTGACGGCTTAAATCGTTTCTGGCCAGATCTACCAGCATAACATGCTCCGAATTTTCCTTTGGATCATCGCGAAGACGTCGGGCAGACTGAAGATCCTGTTCTTCATTACCGCTTCGTTTATAGGTCCCAGCAATCGGATAAAGTCGCGCCACACCATCTGAAACCTTTAGCTGGGCTTCGGGTGAGGAGCCGAAAATTTTATAGTCGCCGCAATCAAAATAAAATAGATATGGTGATGGGTTAATTGAACGAAGCTGCCTGTAAACATTAAAGTCATCGCCGCGGTAACTTTGATAAAAACGGCGTGAAGGTACGATCTGAAATACATCGCCGCGCTGAATATGTTTTTTACAGGTCTTAACACACTCTATAAACTGTTCATCAGTCATATTGCTTTTTAGCTCCCCGTCAGTTGTAAATTCAGAAGGAGCAGAAAGAGGGGAGAATTTAAGAGATTCAAATGACGGAAGCAGCAGGGGCTGGTCAGGATTGCCGTCAATTTCAAGCGTGGCCAGGTAAAGCCTGTTTCTGTAATGGTCAACAGCAATTATATAACGGTAAAGTGCATAGTGTATTTCCGGTATTGGTGCTGTGTAACAGTCCTTTATCTGCAGCTGGAAGTCGTCAAAATAGCGCAGCGCATCAAAAGCTGTATAGCCGAAAAGCCCGGCGGGAATAGTAGTGCTTTGTTTGGACTGCAACTTAAAGCGCGCTAAAAAATCTTTAAGCATCAGCGGAACTTTTAGTGGATTAGAGAGCTTATCATAAAGCGGCGGAGAATCAGGGAGCTTAATGGCCAGACTGTTATCTTTTACAGTGAATTCTGCGCATGGCCCGGCACAGATATAAGAAAAGCTTCCCTGGCTGGCTCTGAAATCAGCACTTTCCAGAAGCAGCGTGCGGGGATAGAGGTCGCGAAGTTTCAGATAAATCGAGACCGGAGTAAGTGTGTCGGCAAGATGCTCGTTTACGGTATAATTAATTTCGTATTTTTTTGACATTGATTTTGCCAATTAACCAAACCGGATTAATATTACCCGGCGCTCTAAATTTTTCAAAATACAGGGGACTAAAAAGATAAAACAGTAATATATCGGGCACTAGGCCCAGGAGGATGTAATTTGCCAGCGGTTATCAGCGTTGCCGTTAAATCGTATGCCTGAAAATCTGTTCATATGATTATTTAATCACAATATTAAAAATGTTTCAAGGTGGAGGAGCTAATTAGATCAGTAACAATATATAATCGGGGTACTTTAAAAAGGATTTAAATCAACGTTTAAAACCAACAAAAGTTACAAAATTAAGTCCTCTTAGAACCTTAAGTACCGGAGTAAAACCGGCAGCCTCTGCAAGTTCACTGTTTTGTTTCTCTGACAGTGGAATCAGAACACCTTCAAGCGCCTTTTTCTTTTCTTCAATCTCACAAAGGGTGTATCCATTTTTCAATTTAAAGTCGTAGTACAGTTCAGTAAATAAATTTTCTTTTAGAGCATCCTGCTCTGCTGTTTTTTCGGATAAGATTAATATACCGCCGGAGACAACTGAATCAGCAATTTTTTTTAGTATATCTGCTCTCTTATTAAGTGGCAGAAACTGAAGGGTATAATTCAAAATAACCACTGAAGATCGCTTAAACTTAACATTTTCTATCGATTTATGTTCGACTGAAATGTTCCGATTGTATTTTAGGGCAGAGACTTTAGTTTTAGCGGCAGAGACCATGGCAGCAGAGCAATCTATTCCGACAATTGGAGGGATGTTTTTTTTACCTGCCGCCTGGTCTCTGAATGCGTCTTGCAGCGCTACTATCGTAGTTCCGGTAGAGCAGCCCAGGTCATAAATGTGAGTTTCGGGGATGTAATACTTTAATGCCAGAGCTGCACTTAGTCTTTGCACCTCGTTATAAAGGGGGATTGACCTTACAGCCATATCGTCAAAGACGCGTGCCACTCTTTGGCCGAATCTGAAAGGAGTATTACCCGCGCCGTGTACGTTATAAATAGTATCCTTTCGGTCGGATTCGCCGGTATAGTTTGATGCAACTGCTGTGTTAATTTTTTTTGCTGTCATAATTAACTAGACTTTTTACATAATAAGAGTTTAATTTACAAGTTATCGTTGTGACTCCTAAAATAACCCTGTGGCGGTAAGTAATTAAATAAATGTGCGCTGTGCCCGGTAGAGTTTATGCCCGATCTAATATCTGAAATATATTACGATCCCTTTAGTCTTAGAGCGCTCAGTTCCTGTATTGCGCCGTACAAAATCAGTCAGCCTGAAAAGCTTGAGAGCATCAGGAAGAGTTCGATAGAAAATCTTCTACATATTGCACTCTGGCGGGAGCATAATTTACTGCTAAAAGATCTTTCAGAGATGATCTTTCCGGAGGTTGAGCTATTGTTAGACAGTTCAGTGCAACTTCGGAGTAAGACCGGTTTGTCTGACAGAGCAGGAGCATTGCTTCAGAAAATTGTGGAGGGCTTAATTCCCTGGCGTAAAGGCCCCTTCAATTTATTTGGTGTTGAGATTGATGCAGAGTGGCGCTCTGACCTTAAATGGGAGCGGGTTTTACCGCACATTGACGACATGCACGGCAAGCTGGTTGCAGATGTAGGTTGCAACAACGGTTACTACATGTTCAGAATGTTGCAACATAAACCGGCACTGGTGGCCGGTTTTGATCCTGGTGGCAGATGCTTTTATCAGTTTGATCTTTTTCAGCGCTTTATACACGCATCTGAGTTAATATTTGAACTTCTGGGAGTAGATGATCTTATTTATTTCCCCGAGGTTTTTGACATGGTTTTTTGCATGGGAGTAGTTTATCACAGACGTGATCCTTTTGGTGCACTGCGGGCGCTAAAAGAATGCCTTAAACCAGGTGGGCAGCTTATATTTGAAAATCTGGCCATTGCTGGAGATGAGCCTTACTGTCTATGCCCGCCCGACCGTTACGGTAAGATGAAAAATGTATGGTTTATCCCTAAAGAAGGGGCTGTTGAGGCCTGGCTTAAGAAGGTCGGATTTATCGATGTGAAGCGGGTAAGTAGCAGCGTAGTGACTCCTGAAGAGCAGCGCCAGACGCGTTATGCGCCCTGGGAGAGCCTTATGGATTATCTTGATCCGGAAGATCCGCACAAAACCGTGGAGGGTTATCCTGCTCCAATTAGAGTTGTTCATACTGCCAGAAAAAAAGGGAAATAATTATGCTTTTGTTGATTAAATTGAACTAAAGTGTAAGAGATGAACTGGCTTAACAAATTTCTAATAGTTCTGGTAAGGCCCTGCTTTAGTAAGAATGTTGGAAGTATTGCACGTGCCATGTCTAATTTTGGCTTTAGTAATTTGCGTATAGTAGCAGGGGATAATTTAAATATTAAAGAAGCTTGTGTGACAGCATGTCACGGCAGTTTTATTCTGGATAATATAGAGTGTTACAGTTCGCTTGATGATGCGATTGCGGATGTGGAGCTGGTTATTGGTTTTAGTGCTCGAGTAGGACGACAGCGTATGCAGCCTGTTGAGCTGAAAAAGTGGTCTAAGAATTTTTGGAGTCAGTATTACTCATCGTTTCCTACAACTGCGCTGGTATTTGGTCCGGAAGATAACGGGCTTTCATGGAAAGATACGACTTACTGTTCCCAGCTTGTTAATATAGAGACCCCCGGGCCCAACCGCTCTCTTAATCTGGCACAGGCAGTGTTACTGGTATTATATGAGCTGAGCAGCAATAGGCAGAAAGATGAACAGTACGATTCTTTGAAGACCCGCTATGCCACTCAGCAGAGCTTTAGCCAGTTGGATCTGCTGGTAGAGCAGGTTCTAACTCTAAGCAGGTTTTACGGTAAAGGCACACCGCGACAGATTCCTGGAATTGTCCGTAATCTATTTAGAAGAATCAGGCCAACCGCACGGGAGATGCAAATTTTACTTGGTATTTTCAGCAGAATTGAGAAACAGTTAAAGTTTAATGATTGCCGGCACTTCCGGCAGACGGCTGATAAATAAAATAACCATCAGAAATTGACTTGAGGCTGAGCGGCTTACAGCGTTTTACCAAAAAAACGGGAGAGCTCCTTAACTACTTCATTAAGTTCTGCGGTTGGGCCACTAAAGGGATGAACAGCTCCAAAAGTATGACCGGCGCCTTTAATGATGGTAAGCTGACTGTCAGCAGCCCAGGCAGCAAGCTTATTTGCTGCTGCAACCGGTACAGTTTCGTCACTATCGCCGTGAATTACAAGCAGTGGCTTATTAAGATTTTTGGCTGCATTTTCAATCATATCAGGCTGAGAAAGCATCTCTTCAAGTAGTTCAGTTCCAAGCGGCATCATCTGACCGGTGCGTTTGTTTTCAACATAATACACGCCTTCTTCTCTCCAGCGATCTATATCCTCTTTACTGAACTCAGGAAAATGCGCCAGGCTGGCCAGGGTTGCAACTGCCCGTACCCTGCTGTCACGGGCGCCGGTAGTAAGGACCGCAACTCCACCGCGGCTATGGCCGACAAGGCCTATGCCGTTCGGCCGATAAACTGAAGAGGGGGTTATAGCTCTGGATTCAATCTTATCCAGTAGTATCTTTAGGTCATCCTGCTCGCGCTTAAAGGTGTTATTCTTAAAGAGATCAAGTCTGTCAAATTCCTGCGAATCTGAACCGATTCCATTGTGTGAAAAATTAAATACAATTGTTACAAATCCGTCTTCTGCAAGTTTTTCTCCGAGATACGGAAAGAAACTGTGATCCTTAAAGCCCTTAAAGCCGTGAGCAATTATAACAAGTGGCCTCTCACTGATACTTCCGGCCTGATAACGCAGGTCGCCTCTGATAGCAGCCTGATCACTTACTGGAATTTCAAATTTGTTCAGTTCTATCGTCATTATTACAACTCCTCTAAGTCGTGTATCAGCCGCAAAAACACACTATTAGTCCATGCAAAACCGCTCTGTGTCGGATAACGGCCTGATTTACCTGGAGCACAGTCAATTACGTCGTACTTCTCCCAGAATTTTCCGGTTTTCTGAAATACTCTTCGGTTAAGATTCAGCCACTTATAACCTAATCTTCGAGCACGATCAAAAAACCCGTAATTTATTAATCCCTTAATTACTATCCACTGCTGACCCGGCCAGCCGTTAGGATAATCCCACTGTCTGAAAGGTTTCCGTAACGACCTGCGGGCTGTGTTTGCCAGCCCGCCCTTAAACTCAAACAGAGAGAGCTTTTTTACTACTCTGGTAGCAGTGTGCTCATCAAGCATCCCGGCCCAGAGCGGATAAAACCCGGCCAGCGAATAAAAAGTGCTGCGGATCTGATTAGTATAATCATAATCAAAGAAAAACCCCTTCTCTGGGTCCCACATCAGATCCATTACAGCTTTTTTCCGGCGTGCAGCACGGGCAGCATATTTTTTGGCCCGCGCCGGGTTGCCTAATAAGTTATAACCGCGCGAAAGATCCTTTTCATATTTATAGAGGCAGGCGTTTAAATCAACCGGCAGAAAGTCAAGGCAGCGATCATAAAATCTGGAGGTGGAATCCCAGCCGGATTCATGCTCAGCGGTTGCGTGACATATAAAGTGGTCACAATAACGTGAAAGCCCTCTATAAGCCAGCTTATGCTCAGGCAGCGGAGGTCTACTGCACCAGAAAGTAAGCAGTTCTTTTTCTGCATAGCTTAGACCTTTTTTTAGCCAGTTTTTATCTCTGGTCTTATCGAAGATCTCAAAGACCATCGAGCTTAAAAAAGGTGGTTGCGACAGACCAAGATTATAATATCTGTTTCGAAGTGGAATCACTCCGAAGCGCTCCAGCAGATAAAAAAGATTTTCCACCATGCCACGGGCCAGCTCAATTCGGTCACTTACAACCAGACCCAGAATGGTGAAGTAAGTGTCCCAGTAAAACTGGTCCTCTTTAAAAATCTTATTGTTCGGGGATACAAACTTGTTGGGAAGACCTATCTTTACATTCCAGTCGCTTCTTACTTTAAAGGTAAAAGATGACCATAAGGAATTAATGGTGTTGATGCAGCCAAAAAATTCATCTCTAAGGTTTAGATTTTTTAGCTCCGTGATGCTGTTAGCACTATTAGTCACCAGGCGTTTCAGTAAAAAATCCTCTTAATTGTTAACTAGCGCTAATCTCTTTAATTTTATTTTTTACATAATCAGTTAACAGCAGCCGCCCTGAAAGTGATACGCGTTCCTTGAAGAGCTCTTCCCAGTTTTCAGTCCCCTCCCAGAGAACCCGTTTTAAATCAGAAACAGCTTCAGGACTGTAACCACACAATTTACTGAGTAACGCCCCCAGCGCCTGGTCCAGTTCAGCTGCAGTGCTATACACTTCGTTATAAAGTCCCTTATCTTTTGCCCAGGAGGCGCTTCGCCACTCCGCGTCGATTGCAAGTTCGTTAAAGGCAGAAAGTCCTATCTTTCTCTGTACGGCCGGCCCGATAGTAAAAGGCCCTATACCAATCGCAAGCTCGCTTAAACGGATAGAAGCCCCTGAAACGGCCAGCACGTAATCGCTGGCTGCTACAAGCCCGACACCACCCCCGACCACCTTTCCGTGTACTCTGCAGACCACAAAGCATTTTGCTTTTTTTATGGCCATAATTACGCGGGCAAAACCGCTAAAAAACTCCTCAGCCTGCGATTGGCTGTCAACTGCACGGAATTCATCGAAAGAAGCACCGGCACAGAAAGCTTTTTCACCGGCACTTTTCAGCAGAATCACTTTTACCTGTGGATTGTTGGAGAGGGTTAAGATGGCCTCTTCCAATGACTTAAGCAGCTGCCCCGGCAGCGAATTGCTTTTTGGATGATAAAAAGTAACTCTGCCTATACCTTCTTTTATTTCGGTATCAACTTTGCCCTGCTCTAAAACACTGTCATTCATATCGTCCTCTACTGAAATACCCAGGGGTAATCAAACTATAGTTAGCATTATATTGAATTAAGATCGAGTATCTGCAGGCGGGAAAATTCTTTTGCGCTAATAAGAACTATATTCCATACTGCTGATGAGCCTGGATAAATTCAACTAATGCCTGTTCTATATCTGCTGCTGTGACTGAATAGGAGCGCTTTTTTTTGCCCGCAGCGGATTCACGTTGAAAGGCATTTAAGCCAGCCTGGTTGCAAATTGCTTTAATCATTGCCCCTGAACAACCCTCGGTGGCACGGGCCAGGTATTCAAGGTCAACTCCTTCGGCCAAATTAAGCCTGGAGAGATTCCTACGGAAAATTTCATAGCGTGCATGAAGATCCGGCAGGGGGATTTCAATAACTTTATTGAGCCGTCCAGGTCTCTTTAGAGCGCTATCTACAAGTTCAGCCCTGTTGGTTGCAGCAATTATATATAATCCCTCTGTTTGTACGACTCCATCAATTAACTGAAGCAGGTGATTTAACAGATTATCGGCATAAGCATGTGAGCCTCCTGAGCGGGTTTTGCCGATTGCATCCACCTCATCTATAAAAATTACAGCTGGAGCGTATTTTTTAGCAGCCGCAAAAAGAGCAGAGAGATTCTTTTCAGATTCACCTACCCACTTGGAGATTACTTCGTCCAATCGTAAAACAAAAAAAGAAAGGTGGGCTGTATTAGCAACTACTTTTGCTATTGTAGTCTTGCCGGTGCCGGGAGGGCCCTGGAAAAGAATGCCTTTGGGGACCTCAATGCCGTAACGATAGGCAGTTGCCGGGTCTTTTAAGAGTTCAATAACAGAGATTACTTCTTTTTTGACCTGCTCAGGTATGACAACATCATCCCAGCTGATTTTTTGAATCTGGTCATTTAGCGGTAGCGGGTTATAACTCCGCTGAGTTGCAGTACTACTCTGTGGCGGATTAGGTTTAGCTGACCTCGCCCGTGCGACGGGAAACATGAGTCTGTTCTGAGACACAATTAAGAGCGTAAGCACAGCTGGTAAAAGATGGAGAATGGCAAGCAAACGGTAGTTTTTCAGTCCAATATTGGGGGAGGCTGCCATCTGCAGCACTACTGCCACACCAAGAACTATAGCTGTAAATCCCAAAAGAAAATTAAAGGTCTTAACCAGATCCGGACGGTACCAGTAGCGAGCTGTATAACCGAAATACAGAAACGGAAGAAGTAACACTACCAGAAGAGAATACAGGTTTAACTGGAAATCTGTAACTATGTGCATACAGAGAAACTCTCTTTAGCGAACAGGCCTCGCCCTACTGCTACGAGTAATGATGGAGAAGCATCTAAAACCTTCTAAAACAATGATATCATTTATGTTTTTCTCAGTCAAACCTGCTCTCAGACCGTATTTGCAGTTAACATGCTTTTTTGATTTCCACTAAAAGCAGAGTATAACACTCTGAAAGCATGTAACTAATATGAATAGTAAGCGAACTAATAAACAGGCTGACAGTAAGCGTGAATCCTCAGCCCGCTGGGCTGCTCTGATGCGTAAGGCTCAAAACGGGGACAGGGAGGCATACCGCCAGCTTTTAAATGAACTCTGTCCGGTTTTAAGAAGTTATGTGCGAAACAGGGTTTCCAATATTCATGAGGTTGAAGATGTAGTGCAGGAGATTCTTATGGGGCTACATAAGGCTAGAGCTACCTACATACCAAACAGACCGTTTTCTTCCTGGATGTTTGCAATTGCTAAATACAAATTAATCGACTACGAGCGCAGGCTTATGAGAAAGCGTGGGCCTGAGATTCTCTCTGAAGAGGTTTTGGCTGAGCATGATATCTCTGCTTCAACCTATCAAAGCTCTCTTGAAAATGATGTTCGTAGTGCAATTGCCAAACTCCCTGAAAAGCAGCGTAAAGTAGTAACCATGCTCAAGTTGGAAGGTCATTCTGTTAAAGAGATAGCTCATGAGCTTAACGCCAGTGAGTCAGCTGTAAAAGTTACCGCGCACCGCGCTTACAAGGCTTTAAAAAAGATTTTAGAAAAGAGCTGAGATGACTGAGACATCAGAATTTATCGAAAGAATTGTAAAAGACGGTGAAGCGGTAAAGCCGGTTGCTCCGCCTTTAACCAGGTTTCTGTTTTGGATTTTATCAGCGCTGGTGCTTATTATTTGCGGTATTCTGATAATTGGCCCCAGAACCGATCTCTCTTTAATTATAAATTCTAAGCGGTTTATTCTGGAAACTTTCTTACTCGCAGTGCTGGTGGTACTTTCGGGCGCGACGGCGCTTAGTTTAAGTATTCCTGATGAGTCTTATGGTCGCCTGCGAATAGTTCTTCCGACAATAACACTAGCAGGTTGGCTTACTATTATTACTTACCATCTGGGTTGCAACTGTTACGTCGCCGGATATTCCGCTTTGAATCCCGGGCCAGGTCTGCGCTGCACTGCCGGTATTCTTATGATTGGAATAATTCCCGGTATAATTCTGTTTTTTCTGATTAAGCGGGCTGCTCCTGTTAACTTGCGGCTGGTCGGGTTTTTCAGTTTTCTCTCATTACTGGCAGTGGGCGCACTGGCGTTACAATTTATTTGCGATAATCCTAATCCTGCTCATGTACTGGTATGGCACGTTCTGCCGGTAGTTACAATTGCAATACTTGGTTCTCTGGCCGGGGCAAAACTTTTCAAGTGGTAGTAAACTAACGTTTAAAATCGTTAAGACTCCAGTCGTAATCGAGAAAAGTGATATCAGTAGCAGGGCTTTGAATCTCTCGTCTTAGTACAGGATCGTCTGTCATATGCAATGCAATGAATAATTTCAAAGTACTGCCGTTTTTTTCAAAATCGCTTCGATACCACTTAAAGATGCTTGAGAGCTCAAGGCGCCTTTCAGCCGGAAGGTAGCGGTTTCTGCTTTTGTCGCGTAAAAATTTCCTGGCCGCATCTTCGAGCTGCTCTGAAAGCCTGTCGGCCCGGTAAGCTTCATTTCTTAATGCCGGGCAGCTCCTGGCAGCACATACAAGTGCAAAATGGATTCGGGGTTCATTAAAATTTTTCCTGATAATACCGTGTTCAATGTCATCAAGAGTATGCCACTCGCCAAAAAGCTTAAAAAACTTTTTCTTCCAGGGAGATCTTAACCAACTGCCGAGATCTTTAATAGAGCTTACAGGATAATTATCTACTATCAGTTTAACGGTAAGCGCATTGTAGGCGTTAATTAAAAAGGCCAGTTTCTGATCCCTTGAGAAACTTTGGTACTCTGTTTTTGAAACAGCCGTGATACTGCCGATATAGCTGTCCAAAAGATGCCGCTCAGATTTAAGTCCGCTATAATCCACGCGACTTTGAGGGCCAAGCATATGAACATACTTTTTCAGAACGTGATCCCAGTCCTGGTGACTGTGATCAAAAGAGGCAAAAGCTGTTTTCGGGGCTGTCAGTAAAAAGAACAAAACTAGCGCAGCAAATCTCTTAAGACCTTTGCAATTTAGCATTTTTTCTCCCGCTGCAATGCATCACTATGGTTCTAAAACACTCAGGCACAGCCTGACGAAAAGTCAGCGCAACATTTGATAGTGTGGCCCTTAACCAGCCCAGCTTACTGTAACGCCTGGCGCTGGTTGCGATGGAGGCGTGCACTCTAACAAGCTTAATTCTCTCTCTCTTGGCCCGCCAGATTAAATAGTGATCTTCGCCCCGCTTAATGTCTTCACGAAAAGCTCCAAGCGCAAAAAAGAGCTGCTTTGATATACAAAATCCCTGATCACCAAAGGGCAGGCCCAGTATATTCGAGCGCAACTTTGCACCAAATTCGTTCACTTTAACTAACACTCCTGGAGTGTCATAAAACCTTAAATCAAAATAATAGAGCGCCGCATCGTCAGGATTTAATACTTTCTTCAGAGAATCTATGGTGCTCTGATTAACTCTTGAATCCGCATGCAGAAACCAGAGAAAATTTCCACCTGCTACTCTGGCTCCAGTGTTCTGTTGCCTTCCCCGCCCAATTGAACTTATGAGCCACTTAACATTTTTATTTCTGCCAGTTGATGCTAAAAGAGCTTTCTCTTTATCCGCAGCCGGTTCTGTAGCAACTATTATTATTTCAAGTGACTCCTGACACCTTAACAGGTCTCCCAGCAGCGTTCGCCAGCTGTTATCTGACGGACCAACCGGAATAACCACACTAAGTTCAGGCTCTGTCATCAGCAACATGCCCCACTCTTACTACTGTCTCCATTTTGATAAACAGTATTGCTTTCTTTACAGGGGAACAGTCCATAATGAACTGATGTATCTCCAACAACATTAAAATGTTTGGCATAGCGGGTTCTGCTTAACATTAGCGCAGTATTACCGCAGACAGGAAATGCCAGCCCATTTTCAAAAACGTGATGATTATCAAGAACAAAGATAGTCGGTGCTTCAGGAATAGTGCCCCGATAGTAGGCTACCTGCCCGTAATTTTCACAGCGATCTTCAAGACCACTGAGCTTAAAAGCCCTCACAGTCATTGAATAAAAGTTAATGGCTTCAACTTTGCGTTTTAAGTCAGCACTGTTAATTTCAAGCGGGGTTTCAGATACTATCCTGTAATCCCTGATACCTACTGAATGTAAAAGCCTTCTGAAGTCCTCGGTATACATAGCTCCAGCTATGCATTCACCCATTAGGACTTTATCCTGCTTTAGCTCCTCAGGGATTCGCCTGGCTGCAAATACATCAGAAAAATAAAGCTCACCGCCTGGCTTTAATACTCTAAAGATCTCGCGGAAAACCCGATCCTTATACGGTGAAAGATTTATTACGCAGTTTGAGACAACTAAATCAACAGACTCATCTTCTATGCCGGCCTCTCTCAGGTTTTCAATATAGCCCTTCTTAAACTCTATATTTGAGTGTTGATACCCAAATTTTTTGCGGTGATATTCTATGTGAGACCTGGCAACCGAAAGTTGCTCTTCAGTCATATCAATCCCTATGACCCTACCATTCGGCCCCACCAGCTTAGAAAGCATAAAGCAGTCACGTCCGCTGCCGCATCCGAGGTCGAGAACAGTCAGTCCCTCAAGACATTCAGGGATCGGAGAACCGCATCCGTAAAACTTGTCAATAATCTCCGGATGAATATCATTCAGGATTTCTTTAAGGTGAGCAGGCAGTTTTTCTGCCGTACAACAGGCATTGGATTTAAGATCCTTATTGGATTTTAAAACACTGCCATAATATTCGCGTATTCCTTCGTGAATTACACCGTTTGTACTCATAGTATTTACTCTCTCCTTAAGATAATGTTCCGCTGCAGGAGCTGCCTGCTCCGGCACTACAGCCGTAACAATGAGTGTCGAACATTATAGGTTCATCAGCCAGCTCCTTAAGCGAGTTAATATCCCAGATTGTTCGCTTTTTTCCGCCGCACGGCATATCAAGCATCTGGTTAAAATCACAATCAAAAATTGATCCCTCCCATCCAATCGATATTAGCGAACGGCACATCACATTCTCTGCAGCCTGAGGATTAAAACTGTCGACCAGGAGCTGCATATATTTGTCGTATTCTCCACGTCTGTAAAGCTGAAAAAGAAAGCGCTTAATAGGCATGTTGGTTATACAGTAGAGATTATGAAAAGTTATTTCAAAATCATCATAAAGCCTCTTTTTATAATCGCGTTCAAGTGATTGCTGATCAGGTGGAAGCGATGCACCTAAAGGATTAAAAACAAGGTGAAGCTTAAGCCGCATATCGTCTTTGCCATAACCTAGCTTATTTAAAAGCCTGAGGGCCTCAATACTCTTGAAGAAAACTCCCTCTCCACGCTGGCTGTCGACGTTTTTCTCGGTGTAGCACGGAAGCGAGGCAACTACTGTTATCTGATTATCTGCCAGAAACTGGGGCAAATCCTGATAACCCTTTTCAAAAAATATAGTAAGATTGCAGCGATCAATTACTTCTTTGCCCAGCCTCCTTCCGGCCACGGCCAGTTTTCTGAACTGTGGGCACATCTCCGGCGCTCCGCCGGTAATATCAAGGGTATGAACTGACTCGGCCTGTTCCAGCAATTCAATTACCCGCATGGCTGTCTTTTCGTTCATCAGTTCAGGACGGTTAGGACCAGCCTCTACATGGCAGTGTTTACAGGTTTGATTGCAGAGCCGTCCAACGTTTACCTGAAGAATTTCAAGATTTTTTCTGGTTAGGCATACGTCCTTTTCTTCGCAGTAAATCTGAAACGGCTTAATATTCGTGGTCATACCAGCTTTACCTCTTTAAGTG
>RFHI01000280.1 GCA_003696425.1 Candidatus Dadabacteria bacterium
CGCTGTAAAATCAAGCAGATTGTCAATCAGCTTTCTTAGCTCCTGTGCAGAGATTTCCAGATTTTTCAATAGCTCTAATTGTTCATCATTGAGGTTAGTATCCTTTAGCAAATCCTGCATGCCAATTATGCCATTAAGTGGCGTACGTAGTTCATGACTTATATTGGCCAGAAATTCACTTTTAGCAATTTCAGCCTCCTGAGCTGCAAGCAGAGCATCTTTAAGATCAGCAGTTCGCTCGGATATGCGCTTTTCCAAGTGGTTTTGAAGCTGGTGAAGTTCGCGGATCATATCATTTCTGGTTGCTATCAGCTGATCTATCTCATCGGGGAAAGAAACTTTGCGCTCAGGAGCTAATACTTCCTGAATGTGTTCCAGCCCGTTTTTAAGAGCCTGGCTATTTTTATCTCTAAGGATCTTAAGCCGGTTGAGTACCAGTTTCCTTTGAATAAGAAACAGAGCCCCGGCAGTAAACACAGATATAATTAATACCAAAAGCGCTATCCTGATAGGATACAGTTTTGGTTCATTTTTTAAGCTGTTATAGTACGAGACAAGTTCGGGAGACTTTTCGTATTTAAGTAGGGCCTGAGCTGTCTTAAGAGCCTGGGAAGTGGAGTTAAGATGGCCATAATAAGAAGGCACAAAGACAAGTGCTTCAATAATAAATATTGCTACAATAGTAGCTACAAAAATTCTGGCAGCAATGGAAGATTGGATAACCTTAAGCACTTTTAAAACCCCCGGTTTAATAACGAGTGCATGTAGTGCATGAACCCAGGCTGGCTAAAAGCCCGTTAATTACGTTCTGCGGTAATTATTAATTCGCTTTTTTTGGAAGCCGGTTACATGGTAGCCAGCATGTCTGTAAGTGGTTGAATTGTATAAGCATTATCCAAAGGCCTTTAGACGTAAATTCAGATGACGTGGCAAAAATTAGGGACACACTCGGCTGCTTTGTAGCTTAATTTGTTTGTGTTCTAATCAGAGAACTTGTGAAATTCTGTTCAAATGATCTGATTGTGCTTAGAAGTAAATATTTATTATATCTGGTTGCATTACTTCTTGCTCCACTGGGGATACTGCTCTATAGCGATTATGATTTTATATCTTCAGATACAGCTGAGATACTTTATCATGTTAAGGAAATAAACAGTGGTATCATTCCATACCGAGATAGCTTTACCCATCATTATCTCGGTTTTCTGCTGCCGCTGGTGTTAATAGATAGGTTTATTCCCCTGGATGGACATAGTCTGTGGATTGTAGCCGTATTATATAACTTCATTACAGCTATCGGAGTTGCACTTTGTGTCTCTGAAATTTTACCACAGCGCTACGCAAATCTTGCTTTACTGTTAGGTGTCAGTCTTGGATGGATTCCTGAGTGGCAGGGAGTCATCTTTAATGTGCAGACCATGACCCTGCCTTTTTTGATTTTTTACATCTGGGCGCAGGTTGATTTTCTAAAAAATGGCAATGGCAGTTCTTTGTACCTTGGCTGCTTTTTAGCAGGTGCTCTTATTACATTTGACCAGCGCCTGGTTCCCGCAGCGATGGTAATTTTAGCTGCCCTGCTGATGCGGGGTGTATGGCCGGCGAAGCGGGAGACAGTTATTGCTCTAGTCTCTTTTTTAAGCTTGCCGGCGGTGCTTTTTACCTGGCTAATACTGAATGGGGCCTTAAATGACTTTGTCTTTCAGACCTTGTTATTCCCGCTCATCTACCGAAACGCCGGAAATAAGCAGGCAGCTGCATGGCCCTTCAAGCTGTTACTCTTTGCTTTAAAGACTGCCCCATTTTTAATTCTGCTGGCCGCGCTGGGGCTTGCGGTGCTAATAAAAAAAGAGCGAAAAACAGGGCTTTTGCTTTCTATTAACCTTGCAGCGCTTGTTTTGTATCTGTTAATTGGCGGAGCCGGAGCACCAAATTACCTTATGATTCTTGTGCCGCTTCTGCTGGTTCTTTGTGTTGCGGGTATTGAGGGAGTTTATTCTTTTAGTAGGCGCGCAGGAGTTCTTGTTACCGGATTGTTGCTGCTGCTTGGCTTCTCTGTTTATCTTGCACCGCTACAGTATTACCGCGCTACCGGTAAGTGGCGCTATCAGGCTGATGAGCGAACATTCAAAGAGACTGCAGAATTTATAGAAGAGCAGACAGCTCCAGGGGTGAAAATTCTTGTATGGGGCTATCAGCCGCAGATCTATCTGTACAGCAACCGGTTTTCCTCGTTTAAAGATATGGGACTTATTACTGTCACCGGCACATCTTCAGCCGGGGTTGCAGTAAACAGGGAGGGGATTGTGCCTGAAATGCTTAAAGAGTTTAATAAGATGTTATCTGAACAGCCGCCAGCGATTATTGTAATTTATAAGCCGCACGCCAAACGATGTGGAGGCTTTCCAAAGGGCTGTTTAAAAAACTATCTTGATTATGCTAAATATCCCGAGTTCAGTTATTTTCGCTGCAAGCTTGAGAATAGTTATAGAATGGTTAAAGAAGTAGAACACGAAGAAGACAGCGCTTACGTGTATAAGCGTATTAAGGGTGAAGAGCACGGTGAGTGTAAGTTTTAGAGGTAATTTGCAAGGCAGAGCTGGGCTGGGTTTTGCTGTAATTTACGCTGTCATTTTTGTACTGTTTCTCTGGTCAAACCCGCAGAATGTCAGTTTATATATTACCGAAGACGGCCGCGATTATATTGAGTATGCACGACTGATATATACCGGAAACTTTTCAGAGATTAATGCATTTAACCGCGTAATTTTACGCCCCCCGCTTTATGCCTGGCTGATAGCGCTGGCCAATTTCTTTGTTGACGATCTTCAGACTAGAATCTACTCCCTACATGCTGCTATTGCCTTTGTATCGCTTTTAAGCAGCATTTATTTGCTAAGGAAGACGGTCCAGCCGCTTCTCACAGCGGTGATGTTATCTATCGTGCTGCTGCAGGCACAGGTATATTTTTACACACCGTTATCTGAATGGAGTGTTATTAACTTTTTAGTAGTGTTTCTTGCGTTACTAGTAGTCCTGTTGAGAACCGGCAGTAGGCGGGTTTTTAATATAGTTGTTTTTGTCTGCATGTCGCTTTTGTTGCTTCATGCCTCAATGTTGCCGCTTCTGTTGATTCTAGCTTACGTAGCTCTTAAGCAAAACAGGGAGTCTCCAAGTGGCAGAGTCCTCTGGAACATTATTGCCAGAACTGCATTAACTTTATTGCCCCTTCTTTTATACCAGCGGGTTTTTCTTGGCAGATTTATGGTTAGTCCAAATGCAGGTATTGCTGTTGGGGGATTGGCAAGTGTGTTTGACAGCGGACTGAATGTTAGAAATAAAGGCTCAGAATTTAGACTGTTTCTAGAAGAGTTTTACCGCTTGAAATATCCTCACACTGATACAGAAAAAGGCGGGCTGTTCCCTCGTAGTGTGGAGGGAATTATAAACCGAAATATGTATGAGGTAGGAGGAGGAATTCGTGTCAGCCGAGGATGGAGTTATTTAAAGTTAAATAATGTGTTTAGGGAATATGGCCTTAGCGTCTTAAAGGAACACAAATTTAGCTATATCCGGTTCGTCCTGACCGAATGGTTAAAATCATTTAAAATGATTAGCCTGCCTAATGCACTCTTGATATTAATATTTATTTTTTTGCTGTTTACCAGGGTTTCCGAGGAGATCAAACCTCTTTATCAGGTAACCGTGGTAATGTTCATTTTTCACTGCCTGCATGAACTTGTCTGTGTGGCCGTGCATCCCGCTATTTACCGGCATTTTAGTGCCAGTTATTTTCCGTTTTTAGCAGCGGTTTATGTTTCGTTAACAGCTGGGTTAATTCGTCTCAGGTATAAAAAAGCATAGCAGTTTAATAACCTGTTGCACTCATCTTCCGGGTAGTTAAATTATGCAGATATTGATTCAGAGAGCTGTAGTCAGGCAGTATCATAATAAGCCGAGACGAGAGTCTGAAATCCTAGCCTTTTTCAGCCAGCTCTCGAAATTCCCTGAGAGAATGCAGACGGCTGTAAAAAGTTGCAAAAAATGCCGCAATTAATTCTCCGGCTGTCGATACCAGCCGCGCAGCAATTGCCACTATAGTTGCTATTTCAAGCGGCATGAGTTTTGCCAGCACGGCTATAAAAAGACCCTCTCTTACGCCTATGCCCGATGGAGCAAAAATGGCCAGAAATCCAATAACCCCGGCAAAAATATAACCGCTGGTAACATACAAATACGCGCTCCAGTTAAGCTCAGGATAAAAAGCCCTGGCCGCAAAAAACATCGAAAGACCGAGCACGAACCAGTTGCAGCCGGAAAGTGCTACAGCCTGGAGCACTTCCCTTGTTTTTAAGGCAACTGAATCTTTAGTAATTCCAAAGCTCCTACTTAACACAGCGCCAATGCGCTTTAAAACGTACGGATGCATGCCGAGACAGCATATTATCAGAACCAATGCAGCCGCACTTTGAATGTTTTTCGGATAAAAGCTGCTCGGAAAGAAACTGATGGAACACAGCAGGATGATAACGGCAGACGCTATACCTCCAAGATATTCCAGTATAAAGCAGCGCAACAGGCCAATTGCAGGCAGCTCTTTGTTCTCTTCGCGATACGATACCAGGCGAATTACCCACATAAGAGCTTTACCGGGCACGTACTTGCCCATAACCGATTTAAACCAAATCGGCAGGGCTTTCCTGGTGTTTATGGCAACCCCATTTTTAACCGTTAAAAACTGCCAGATTAAAGCACTGTTTAAGTGGTATAAAAGAAAAATAACAAGCGAGATGAATAAATCAGTAGCACTAAAACTGAGCTGCGACGGATCAAAATGGGCAAAAGAATCTTTTACGCTCAGGTATACGTAAAAAATCACAAGCAGGGTAACAGCGGCCTTACCGGCTGTAAAAAAAGTTCGTTTCAGATTGGACGTATTCACGGATTGCCAAATACACTTAACGAAAGTCTGCTAAATTGTCCTCCGGCACTTCCTGCCTCAGACCCAGCAGCGACTTTATCTTTAACACTCTTACAAAAAACCAGCGCACATAACGCATCAAAAAAGCAGGCAGCTCAACTGTACATTTTCGCCACCAGAGCCTGTTGTACAGGCCTTTCTGCTGTAATTTACGCTTATAAATATATTGCTTATGAAAAGCTGCTACTTTATCCTTTGCCACCGGCCTGGCCTCTTTCCGGTTGGGCCCAATCATGCTCGGTGCATGCTCTCCGATCTCACGCAGGTACTCCATGTATGAATAGGCAAAGTCGCCAAAAGTTATGTTATGGCTCTGCGATTCAGTTATGTCATCAGTCCCAGTTTGAACTGCTTTTATCGAGCCCCGCTCTGACAGGCTGCAGATTGTGTCTGTAGCCTGCTTATTGCGGCAAATTACGATACTAACACCGGTCTTTGTGCCGACAGTAGATGGCAGCCATGCATCACCGACTACTAAATCTGCCAGGAAGTTAATATGGTTAATGCATACATGGCAGCGCGGGATGTTAAAGGAGCGGTCGAAAGCTACCTGGTAAGAAAAATCGACGCGCCGGTTTACTTTTACAGTTTTCTGAGGAGTTTTAATTACGAGTTTACCAACCGGCCCGCCGCCCCGGTATGAAATCTGCTCAATCCTGTCAAAATCAATGCCCTTAAACTTGCAGATCGCCTTAAGCGAATGATGCGAGTAATTCCAGCCGCAAACCAGTCCAATTGTAAAATGTATTTTGTTTATTAATGATGGTTCATAAAGATATATATACTGAAATATACCTTCAAGTTGACAGGGAATGCCTACCAGTACAAATTTTCCATGCTGCTCCTTAATGATTCGCAGAGCCTGATCTAGTGGAGTGTTGTGATAAATCGAGCCGGGCAGCTTGTCTATTTCATCTGTGCTCCTGATTATATCGGGTTTAAAGAGCAGGCTACCTTTGTGCTTTAGCCCGATAATTCCATCAATCTCTCCTGAACTTAAAAAATAAGCCATAAGTTCCTTAATAAGCCCGCCGGAGCTTGCTTTTAAGTTACGCTGATAGTTTGTGCTCTGCGCCAAATAAACCCGATCAATGACACCGTGGGGAGAAATTTCACCATCAGGGAAGCGCAGGTTTTGAAGTCTTTCAAAATCAACAGCAATAGCAGGACAGCATGCAGCTGACTTTTGCGATCCGGGACCGTCTGGCTCGTAAATTAATGTCTCTTCATTAAGCTTTAGCTTAAGGCCCGGGTCAGCTAGAGTGCATGCCCCGCAGGCAATACACATGCCGCTTTTTAAGACACACGCGAGATTTTGCGGCAGCGTTTCCTGCCTGTCATCAGAATTTAAAACTTTCAGAGCATCTCCCATCTTACGTTTACCCCAAAGCTGCCCTCTCTGCAGGGGCAGGATTGTCAAGACCAAGTACCCTGGCAACGATTTCAAAGTTTTTAGCTGAAAGAGCTTTTACCTCGGGAAGCCGTCTCTTAAGTGTCGTCCGTACGTTTTCTTCAGAGGCAACCAGAACCTCAAAACGGTTTTTAAGTTTTTCGGCAGAGAAATCCTTGTAAGAGACTGCAAATTCCTCCATGTTAAACATGGCCATTACTTCCCTGTACTTGTGACTCCAGCCGACAAGAACCGTAGGAACACAGGTTGCCAGGGCAGATACCATGGAATGAAAGCGCGAGGCTATGTAATAATCGGTTGAGCCGATAATCTCACGTAAAATACCGGCCGAAAGGTCTTCTCTTATTACGAAAACACTCTCCCTATTATTCAAGAGAGCTTCGATCTCGTTACATATTATAAGATCGTTATTCATTCTGGCTTTGCCGGGACGAACGGAATGTGGAAGCAGCATAACTTTGTATCCCCTGGAGAGAAGAAACTCTACAAAACTGGCCATTTCAGAGGCATACGATACCCCTTCCTTTGAGCAGTAATCATCCACTACCACACTGGGAGAAATGCCAACTATTTTTTTTTTTCTGGCACTAAAGGATTGCATTATTTGCTGTGCCTGCTGACGATCTGAACTGCTAATCGGCATAAGAAAAGCCGTGTCAGCGCAGCAGTCATAATTGGTAAGCCCCAGTTCCTCCAGGTAACCGGCGGTAATCTGGCCGCGGGCAATAACGTAATTCAGCCGCGGCAGTACGTGCGAAGCCGCAAGCCGGTTAAGAGGTGTTTTAAAAGGTCCCATTGCCTGCGCCAGCTTCACAGTTTTTTTGCCGAGCAGTACAGGGGGATAGCATAACGCAACGTTATAAAGTAAAAGCGGCAGGCCGCGGCCGTCAATAAATGCCACTCCGCCACTGTCAAGCACAATGTCTGCTTCAAGCAGGCTCTTAAAGACAGGAATTGTGGATAAAAGTTTACGTACCGCTTTGAACTTAGCCAAAAAACCCACGGCGATACTGACAGGCAGTACAACAGCAAGCATCATTATCGGTTTGCCGGAAATTATGGAAACTTTGTCGGCCAGCGCTTCACGCCTATCTTCAAGCGGGTAAACCGATACGAGATCAAATTTACATGCCCCAAAGCGCTCGGTCATTTTATCCATAATGCCTAACAGCATTGATTCTGCTCCCCTGTTCCCGGAGAGAGTAAGACCGAGGATGCATACTTTAAGTGGTGTTTCAGGACTTCTTGACTGCATATACTGTAGCTATATCGAAAAGATTTAAGTAAACATTTCTTATTAAAGGTATTCGGGCCCTGGGGCTGTCCAGAAAGGGAAGGTTAAAAATTCTGCCGAGTTTGCGCAGCACAAAGTTAACACTCAAAAGCTTTCCCTCAAATTTATACTGTTCAATCTCAAAACCGTTTCTCTTAAGTAAGTTCTCTACAGAGCGGCGGTTATAATATGTCATGTTAATCGGCGGGATTAAAAGCGGCCACTTGTGACGCAGAATTTTAAACGAGAGACTGTCCATATCCGGTACAGTGAAAATAAACCGGCCACCTGTTTTTAAAATCCGTGAAACTCTGGCAACGGCTTCGGCCGGTTTTGGGATACTGGCCAGTACATCCCACATGGTAACCAGATCGTAGGCATTCTCTTCCAGTGGAACTGTTAAAAAATCACCTGTAATGACGTCCAGGCCCAGCACGCTGGAAGCATACTCGCATGCATCTTTTGAAATGTCTGTGCCGGCTACTTCGAAGTATTCAGAGGCAATCTTTAAAAAATATCCTCTGGCGCAGCCAACATCCAGCAGGCGGCCTCCGTCAGCGATCTTTCTAATCCGTTCAACTCTTCTTAGACTGTTCATATAAAGCGGCCATGCTTTGGAATGGTCAGTAAAATGACCATCCTGATCTATTGGGACTGTCTGTTGAGACGTCGAAAAGAAGTTGGCACTGTAAACTTTTTCAAGCTCTTCTGCTGAGATTGGATTAGCCACAAATCGTAAAGTGCAGTCTGTGCACTTCATAATTTTAAATACCCTGTTCAGTTTCAGATGTTTGCTGGCTTTCTGTTCGATAAAGAACTGGAGATTTTCAGATTGACACCCCGGGCAGCTGGTTAAGGTAACCTCCTCATTATTAACGGCCTCTATAGAGCTAACAGCAGATTCCATCAGACAATTTATACCTTTTTTAAAGCTCTCTTGGCAAAGTTTACCGCCAGGTCCATAAGCGAAGCCTGAAATAGCCCCAGCTGGCCAACCGGCCAGCGCTCGGGATGAGTGTTCAGCAGTATAACCGGTTCAGAAGAGGGATTCAAAAGGTCGAGAAGCTCCAGGGGGGAATAGGGACCGCCTTCCAGCTTGCGTCCGCTAACTTTATCCCGCACGTTACAGCTGCTGTTAAATGCACCGCCTGTATCCGTCAGATAGAGCACTTTCTCAAAGTCAAAGTTTACTGAAGGCTCTCCAAGCAGCTCGAGCTGATTATAGTCCAGCTCTCCGGCATAGCCCATATTGGATAGCTCGGCCAGGGGGCTGCCGTGGGCAGCTACGGTACAAACCGGAGCAATTTCTCTCAGGTTTTTTAGATCACGGTTGAATAGTTCAAAGGCTTTTTCCGGATCCCCTTTTGCTCGAACTACCGTTTCATAATGATAGCCAATTTCGTGACCAAGCTCGGCTATCTCCCTGATAGATTCCTCCGGAAAAACCCCTCTGGGGTTACAACGGAAATAGTAGGTGGCAGATACACCCAACTCGGCCTCAAGCCTGGCCATGGCCACAGCTCTGAACAGCAACCGATCAACATCGTGACGCAAAAATACAGCCGGACTGACAGGCTCTTCAAAATAAGCTTTAACAGGCGCCATTTTATACCCACGCGCTATCAAACCAGCAAGTAAGCTATGATACTTTGAGAGAATAAATGCCACTTGATAAACCGCTGCAGGGAAAATAAGTTATACAAGCCATTTAAAAGGCTACTAATTGTTAACGCGGCTTAATCATCAAACAGAGTGCTTGCGCTGTCAAGCTTAGCTGGATTTTTATTGTATCGTCTCTGAAGGTGTCTGTTTATTGAATATTCTCTATGAAGAAATGCTGTAAAAAGTTCGCACTGATATTGTTGCTGTTAGTCGTTACGGATCTATTAGCAGTTTTTGGTTATACCTGTCTTGTTATTGCTGATATCCAAAAGCATAGGCCTAGTTATCCTGTGGACGCAGCTTTTGTTTTTTTTAATGGCTTTGGTTCAAGCAATGGTCTTAGTGAGTTTACTAACAGAAACATTGAGCATGCTGCAATGCTGTTCAGGGGAAAAAAGATCCGGAATATAGTCTGCCTGGGGGGCGCGAGGCCACAACGGAGATTGTACGGTGCGGAGTTAATGAAGCAGGTGTTAATTAATAATGGCATTCCTGCTGAAAAAGTTTTTAGCGAAAGGGAGTCGTATGACTCTCTGACCAATTTTTCGGCCGGAATTGAAATTGCCGGCAAAAATCAGTGGCGGACGATTGTGCTGATTAGTCAGTATTTACATCTTTATCGACTGGCCTATATTGCAGAAAGATCAGATTTTACATTCTATATGGATCCGCCAACAATGAGATGGATAGAGATGGGGCCACTCAAAGTTGTTTTAGCTGTACATCATGAGTGGCTTGGCTGGGCAGCAGCTATGCTCTTACCCGAGAAGCTTTATTTGAGTATTTTACACTGGAGCCGCCAGACCTGAACACTGCAAAGGCTGTCAGCAGCAGGCCAAACAGGGAAGCAGCAATGGATGGAAACAAGTATGCGGGGCGATAAGCAAACTGTACCAGGGATTCGCCGGCGGGGACAGGCACAGCGCGCATATTATAATTAACCCGTAATAATTTTTTTGCTGAGCCATTAACTTTTACCTTCCAGCCAGTGTCGAAGTTATCTGCAACCACCAGCAGGGCAGGCAAGTCAGTTTTCACTCTAAAAACCTGTTGTGTTTCATTAAATGAAAGCGTCTTGATATCATACGAAATCTTAGACGAACGACCGGCAAAGTCTTTTAGCGTTTTAAAGTCATCCTGGCTTATCCATGCAACCTGGCGGAGGTTTGCTTTTTCCTGGTGCAAAGCCATCAGGGTATCGTTATCATTTGAAACTTTTATCCTTCCTACTAACCAGGCTCTTGGGAACACATCCTTATTCTCCCATATGGCAATGTCATCATCATATACAAGCGAATAATCGTTCAGATGGTTGTGTTTTTGTTCTTCTCTTGCGCTGGCATAATTAGCATTAGGATGCAGCAGTTCAAACTTTAAGTCTGCGTCGAGAGGTTTCCCATTCAAATAAGCTTGACCGCTTTTTAGGATATCAACTTTTTCAGCCGAATAAATGCTTATACTCCCCTTTGCCTTTCTGCCAAGATAGATCTTTAACAGTACAGGTTCTCCGGGAGTTAACAAAAGGTCTCTGAAGTTTAATACTACTCTAGTAGCAAAACGGGGCTTAACTTTAATAAAAGCCCTGCGTTTTTTTTTGCCGGAGTGAATTTCTGCAAAAAGGTATGCCCGCCTTTCCAACAAATTTTCCTTTAGATAAAGGGCTAAAGATGAGGCCTTTAACCGAGCCCGGGCGACAAAAGTCTGTTCAATAATCGATGATTTTGTAAGCCGGACAGAGCTGTTCCATTCCTTTTGCTGCAGCACAACTATATTCTTCCGGGCGGTGTCGCCATATGGCAGGGCAGATGGTTTCAGCCCGGGAGGAGCTACAACATACTTAATGCCAAGTGCGTCAACAACCTCCGAAGATAACCTGGTTTCGCGAGTTAAGGGGAAGACGAACTGTGTTTTGTGTTTCAAAAATGCTTTTTCGTTGATTAACCTATATAAGTTTTGAAGGCGGCTGTTAAAAAACCCGCGGCCGGCGACAGTGCGAATGCCGAAGGCCATTGGTGTGTTGGCCAGGAAAGTGGTACCCAGCAACAAAACCTTGTAATTACCAGTGTGCTTTTTCAAAAATTCAATTCCGGCAGTTTTTGGATAAAAATACCTGGCAGGCATAACCGGGTTATAGCCGCGGGTAACGGCCAAAAGATCTGCAAAGCTCAACAGGATGATAAAGCCAGCCAGAATATTCTTGTATTTACCGCAGGCTGGTAAGATCAGTAAAAGAATAATTGATAGTGCAGCAATCGGCAAAAGAATGCTCAGATGTGCCCTAAACTGTTCCGGCAGCGGCAGCGTGGCATAAAACTGTATCGTTGAATAAACAACCAGGCAGCTTATAAGGGCAATTAGAAGCGCCCCCAGCAGCAAACGCCGGGCAGAAAATGGCAGCTCTAACAGATCGTTAAATCCAAAAGCAACTAAAACAGCACCGATGAAAACGAGCAGGTGACGCTGATGAATAGGATAGGCGTTACGTAAAACAGGAATGTGTCTATAAAATAACTCAAGAATTCCGCCGAGATCGTAACAGATTGCAATCAGCCAGAGAGCAAAAAGAAAATAAAAAAAACGGATACTGAGCGTAAGGTTGCGGGTAAGCGTGAGTAACAACAGGGGGAGCGCTATTACCCCCAGATAAATACAGTCCTGGTGCCAGTTAAATGGCACAACCGGGGAGTGAATGTCCCCGTAAAAGTAGGGGAGGATATAGGTAACAAGGTTTTTGGTGTTAAACCTTACGGCCCAGTTGCGAGCCCTGTGACTCCAGTCATAACCGGAAAAGAAATCAATGGAGCCGAAAATAGTCGGCGAAACAAGCAGTAACGCTGCAAGGCCCATAATAATAAAGTCGCGGAAGAGATTATATTTGCGTTCTTTCAGTGAAATTATTCTAAATACCAGGTAGAGACCGAGAAAATACGCGCAGAAAGCAGCGACAAAGGGGTATCCTGCTACTATATAAAGTGGAAGTGTCAGGGTGAATAGGAGTCTCCAGGCGATGCCATGGCGTCCGCCAGCCAGGATTTTCTCAATTGCCAGAAGACTGACTGGCAGCAGCGCATACTGAAGGTACATCTGAAACCCGAGAACCTGCGCTGCATAGGTGTTAAATGAAAATACAGTTAGACCCAGGAAAGCTGCTGCAGGTTTAAGCGATAAGTTCCGCAGATAATAGTAACAGCAGAGTCCACCGCAGAACATAGCAAGCAGAATAAAAACCGTAACGCCGTGAGCAACGCCAAGGACAAGAATGCACAGAAGTAATGGAACTGCCAACAGATTATGCCGGATTACCAGCAGGAACGGGGTGCCGTTCTGAATTAGGTCAGTATAGAGCGGAAGCTTCCCGGACAGCAGGCACTTACGGAAGTATATAAGCTGTGGTGTAATGGAATCAAACTGGTCAGAGAGTATATTATTTATCTCTACTCCCTCCGGAGCTCCATCATAAAGTGAGCGCCACGGGTGATAAGAAAAAGCCAGCCCCCCGGCAGAGAGTACATCCCCATTGAAAAACACACGCGGGAACATGGCCGCCTGCATGAAAAGCATTACCAGGCTGACCAGTAGAAACTCCTTGTTGCATAAAA
>RFHI01000034.1 GCA_003696425.1 Candidatus Dadabacteria bacterium
GGGTTTTTTCTTGCCTTAAGCATCATAAGGTTGTTTTGGTTTATGTACTGATAAAGCCCGGTCTTTTGTAACAGCAAAAAGGTTTTTCCGGGCTTTAATTATCACAAGGCTACCTTACGCCCTCTCCTGATAGAGCTCTATCTCTTTTCGCCCCGGAGCAACTGTAAAAAACTCTGCCGCGCTGTAATCACTGCCTGCTACTACTTCAATTCCCCAGATAAGTGAAATTAACTTTCCGGAGAAGCTGTTGGGCGAGTCCGGCAGACGAAAAGTAAATGAACTGCTTCCGGTTGCTCCGGCCGGCTTTATTGTTTTACTGTCAACTGCTTCACTGTCTGTAGTACCTTTACCTTCTGTATGCCAGAAGAGCCTGATATCAACGAATTCCGGCTCTTTTTTAAGAAACCAGTTTACTTCACCCCTAATTTCCTCACCGGGCTCAAAGCCGCGCTCACGGTTTTCTATTTTTATATCAATTTCGTTGTCTGCCATATTGCAGTTTACTCCCTATGGAAGAACGTTAATTTCAAACTCTTCATCCACATCAGGCCATTTTTTTATTTCTCCTTTAATATGTATAACCCAGTAAATTCTGTTGTTGCCACCATTAAATGAATGCATTGTACGCTCAGGCAAATTAAATTCAGCCTCCTGAAATTCACTTAAAACGGCTAAGCGGTCTACCACATGTCTCTTTTTAAAGAACTCCGATACGTCAGTGTAGGTTGTAGTACCCCTCTGATACCGGGCCTCCTCGCGGCCAAGCAGCTCAACAATAACATTTGAGAGCTTTTCTGTTTTGCCGCTAAAGCGCCAGCTGAAACTAACCTTTTCCCCGCGTTTAAAAGCTGCCTTATCAAGGATTAACTCCGGCACAGGGTTAAAAATTGTAAGAAACGTGTAAATTACAACAACCAGAAATATTAAAATAAAAATTGAAAACGGTATTAAAAAGATCAGATCAAAACCCATTACTCCACCGTGCCGCCACCAGCCTGAAAATGACTTATAAGCTATAGCGCCGCCTATACCTGCAAAAATCAGAAAGAAGATTAATATACTTATAAATCTGACCAGTGCGCTATGCTTTGGCTTAAGACGCAACTCTTCGCCTGACGACAGGTAGGCTTTTGATGCGTCCTCAAGAGGGGTTGCACGGGTACGATTATCTATGACAACGGGTATACTCGTACTTTTTTTGCTGCTGATGGCACGCATCCCGATATAGCCGATCAGCAGAAAAACAGCCGGAAACAGTCCCAAAAGAAATTTTAAATTTAATCCGCGGTTAATTACAGCTTCAGTAGGATCGGAAGGATTAACATATACTGTAATCTTCTTGCCTCGTGGATACTTTCGGATAAATTTGGCCTTACCGGAATAACCAGAACTGCTGCCTCTTATAAAAAAATCAATATCATTTGAAAAGTATTCCCGACCATTTACCTTATACTTATAAAAAATATCAGCCTCATATGTTGAGCCGCCTTTTGAAGACTTCTCCTCTACAACCCGGCTGTAAACCACCTGCGCCGGCACCTCTTTCCAGCTTAACGCTGAAATCATTTTATATACGGGACTAAAAATAAACGGGTAGGCCAGCGCCAGCCCTACCAGAAGAAACACTCCAAACACTATACGTCCTGCCTGTTTACTCTGTTGTTCTGTAGGTTTTTTAGTGCTAAGCGGTTTTACTGCCGGTTTTTTAAGCCAGACGTTATAAAGACCTGTTAGGCTTACAAGCGCAAATATTAAAGGCAAAAGATAAAGAAGATAAATCCAGTAGCCACGCTTATGTAAAAAAGCCTCGCCTGGCTTTTCAGTATTCAGGTAACATACAGTTTCAGGATTTTTTTCCAGGGCGAGTTTTTCTCTTAAAAGCGGTGTATAGCGCTCGCTTAATGCATCACCCTGGCTGTAGGCTGTACCGGTATATGAGACCCCTTTATACTGGTAAATAAAGCGCACAACCGGAAGAAACGGTTTCTTCCGCGACTGGTTGACGCTTATATCGTAAGCGGTAACACGGCAGGGTATTTTTAATTGTGTTGATTGCCTGAAGGGATTCCCTATTTGATGGGACATAATTTTAAATGAACCTACAGCAAAAACACCAAACATAAGAAAGATCAGACTGACTCCCAGCCTGCTTGCCAGGTTTCTGCGTTTCGGTTTGCCTGTGTATGAGTTTCCCAAATTAAAGTTCTCCCTGACTGGAGGAAGTATAATATAAGACCAGCAGCTTATGAACGGGTATTTTTTTAAAAGCGCAAGAATGCTGTTTGGAAAAAACTATTCCGGATTAGTGTGTTAACAAAATATCAAAAAATAAGGCAAAACTCCTCAGTCCTCACCCACCACTTCCCAGGAGCCTCCTTACCCTCGCAAGCAGAATATCAGTACTGGTGCTTTTTCCGACAAAGTCATCTGCTCCGCAGTTTATGAGATCAAGCTCGGCTTCTTCACTGTCATTGGCGGTAAGCATAAGTACCGGAATGCTGCTGATTCTCTTATCAGCTCTTATGCGCCGAAGCATCTCGGCACCGTTAAGCTCCGGCATCATAACA
>RFHI01000035.1 GCA_003696425.1 Candidatus Dadabacteria bacterium
GGTTTAAGCCGTTAAATTTTGTCGTAAGCGCAATACGTTCAATCTCCTGTGTCAGGGCGCTAAACTCACCGGCCAGGGCTGAACGCTGCTCATTGGCGAACACACCGTTGGCAGACTGTTCAGCCAGCTCTGCCAGACGGGTTAGTACGTTGGCTATCTGGCCAATTGCCTGGTCAGCAATTGATATAATTGATATACCATCGCTTGCGTTTCTTATTGCAACGTTTGCAACAGCAGCGTCTGCCTTAAGACTTTCAGCAATTGCCAGTCCGGCAGCGTCGTCGCGAGCGCGGTTAATCCGAAGACCTGATGATAATCGTTCAAAAGAAGTAGCCAATCGGCCAGAAGTCTGTGATAGATTGCGCTGCGCAATCAATGAGGGAACGTTAGTGCGAATATTAATTGTCATTGCCTGTTCTCCGTGGCGTAAAAGTTATTTAATCTTCCTACGCAAACTCGTTCTGTACTGCATAGCGGGAGACCCGGGAGGTAAATAATTTCCCGCGCTCACGTCTAAGGCGCTTAAAGTGCAAGCAGCTTGCCAACTGCTGCAGCGCCCTCCAACCGCCGTTTACTCAGCCTAAAAATCGGGCCTCGTAACTACCCCGTCGCGAGAGCACCCGTTCTACGTATTTTTGTGTGGATTCAGGGAGATATTCCTTAACCTGGTCGAAATCAGTTGGGTCTAATCCGGCCCTGGCTGCACGCTGCTGGGCAGAAGCTACCCTGCCCTCTCCAGCGTTAAAGGCCGCTACGGCAAGTTTTTCCAGGCTGGCGGAATTTGCCGCCGGATAGGTCTTAAGACCATTAGGGAGTTCATTCTCCTCACTAAAGAGATCGTGGAGATATCTAAGATAGCTTATTCCAAGTTTGCTGTTCTGCTCAGGATGAAAGGGTAAGTATTTATCAGAGAGGCCAAGGCGCTCTTTCTGGTGTTTGCCGGTCGTATCAAGCAGCTGAAAAAGCCCCTTACTGGAATAGCCGTCTACACTAACTGCGTTTGAATTAAAACCCGATTCACTTTCAACGATTGCCATTGCCAGAGCAGGATCAACTCCAAACTCCTTTCCTTCCTTTTCCAGAATCTTTGCTACCTCTTCTTCCCGCTCAGAGCGGGTTAAGTCAGAAAATTGACGCTCAGGTGGCACCCGCTTTATTTCAAGAATTGACGGTATGCTGACACTCTCTGCTGCTTCTTTGACCTGGTTTTCAATTGCTCTAGGAACCTCAGCCGGAGCCAGCTCAGGTTCAAGCAGCTCTGGAGAACTGAAGTTGTAGCTTGCCATCGGTTCGTTCAGGTAGTCCGCGGAGAGCTCTTCAACAGCAACGCTGGGTCTTATTTCTTCAGTTGTTTCAGCGGGTTTGGGCCGCGAAGGGCTTATTTCCGAGAGCAGCTTGCGGTAGTTTGCAGCCCCTTCGGGAGGACTTTCGGTTCTCTCGGGAGCATTAATAACACGCTGTATCTCGGCAAATCTTCCGTTAAAATCAATTTTCATAACGCCATTCCTTTGGACTTTTGCTAATGCTATTGCAGGAGGTATGCCAGAGTACAGTGGTTAAAACAGTATTAGTGCCACAAGGAGTTGCGTGGCGGCAGGCGAGTCCCTTAATTGCATAACCAATCGCAAGGGACGGAAATTAAGGAACGTAATCGTTTTTTTGTAAGACTATCCCCACCGGATAACTAGCCCGTCTCTATATCAATCGGGACACCTGCTTTTTTAAAAAGTTTAACAAGGTATTTTAAGGCTTCTTCTGGCGTTTCAGATGCAGCTTCAGCTTCCCTGTTAATATGGGGAATATAAACAGTGCCCGGCTCCAAGTTTTTGGTATCGATTTCATCTGGCATGCCGTATCCATAGCCCGCTCTGAAACCAAACCAGTTTCGTATTTTATAGTCCTGCTGCTCGTTATAGCGGAACACACACCTTCTAAGCGCTGCCGGATGGGCAACCCAGAAGGCGAGCTGGGCCGGATTTATATAGTCGCCAAAACGCTGAAGCTCAATTAAAGTTTCATGATTGCTGCCTAAACGGTTTGAGGCACTTACAGCAACTACAAGTGAAACACCACGTCCTGAGCTTTGAAGCGCATGAATAATCGCGGCAAGTGCAATCCCGCGGTTAAACATCCGCCTGGCATCAGTCCAGGCTGAAGCACTTATATTTACAACAACCTGAACAGCACTTAAGGGCTCTATCCGCTGCGTCAGCATATTCTCCGGCTCACCGGATAAGTATCTCCCGACATCAACAGCATCACCGCTTACATCGTAACCCTGGGTTACGCCGGCATCAATTCTGGGTGCCAGAGCGCTGATGTACTTCCATAGCTCCCTGCCCTTTTCTATCCAGCCAACTCGGGCAAGCTCCCTTGCCTCGCTAAAAGGCGTATTAAGATCCCAGTCTTCCGATGGTTCGTTAAGCTCAGACTCCAGATCTCTAGTCCCTGGTTTCTTACTGTCGCTAAGCCGCTCTATGGCTTCAGGAAGTGACATATTATCACGGCTTATCATGGCTCTATCCTCGCCCTTTTAGCAATTGCAGCGCGTTCATGTTCCGGCATTCCACGCCAGACACAGCACTCCATTATCCATTTTTTGCCAAATCCCCCGGCATGCATGGCTGTGGCGTGAAGAACTGCACGTGGCGATATAATGTACTTGAGTTCAAGCTCGGCTGCTGCCTGTCGTATTGCGCGTACAGTATCAAGAATTTCCTGATTGTCCTTAAAATGACCGCCTTCTTCTATATCGATTTTGTTCATTTCGCCGGCAGCCAGACCGGCAATTGAAGCCTCAAGGCCCTGGTCAATAGGAACATGCAGCTGTACAAGTCTATCCAGCGTAGCAGCATCCTGCCGCATTCTTCCGGTATACTGATGGTTGGCCCCTGTTCCAAGCGTATTCATTATAAAAACAGCTCTAAAGTTCGGGTGGGCTCGTACGGTTTCACCGTTTGGAAATGTCAGGACTCCGTTAGCTACAGCAGAATTAAGAGTAATCGCTATGGCCGGGTTTGCGGCATCAAATTCATCAGCTATAAATACCCTGCCTTCGGTAAAAGCTTTGTAAAAAGGCGAGGGCACATAGCGTCCACTGGCATCCATGTAGCCGAGAAGATCTGATTTGGTAGTTTGCGGATTAAACGGTTGAAGCACGGCTTCAATGCCGAGAGCTTCTGCCGCATTTAAGGCCATTGAGGTTTTACCGTTTCCGGCCGGACCGTTAAGCGCAATATTAAGCGGCCGGTTATTTCTGTCCTTAATTGAAAGAAGTCTTAAAAGCACCGGAAAGAGCATGTGCTGGCGGCTAAAATAGCGCACCCGCTCCATGGCGCGATCGTGAATTTCAACAACCATGCCGGGTTCACCGAGATCCATAGCTTCATGAACAGCTTCCTGGACGACATCCTTAAGTATCGGCCTTACAACCTCTGAGATATCTCTCTCCAATTTCTGCCCGATAACGCGGTCGGTTTCTTCGAGCAACCTGTCTCTTTGCCGATGGATAGCACGGGCAATGGTTGGCACAACGACATCAAGAAAGTGATCTTCTATGGCTGCACCTGCTACTGCCCGTCCCAGATGAACTGCCACAGAATCAGGATGATCATCGGTTTCTACTATCTCAATTCCAGGCTCCTTACCATCCGGGTTCGTGCCGGGGTTTTCCTGTTCTGGACCTCCATTATTGCCTGTTGTAATATCAACCATCTCCTCTCCTGATTAAAAGAATTACTATGTCTAATAATAGTTTAACTATTACAGAATATACTATTACATGGTCTAAGCAAGTATTTAGGTGCGGGATTTTTTAATTAGGCAGTAGACCCTGCGGCAGCGATTGCACTTAAGATAAACAGTGGAATGATATGTCCAAAAGAATCCTAGCTGGCAAGCTCATCGGAAGGCTGACGGTTTTTACAAAAAGCTGCAACTATTTCGAACACTTTGCCCGCCACAGCGCTTTCCACGCTAATACTGTGGCGCACGTAACCCACCTCGGCTTTGGCCGTAAGCCTGTAAACGGTATGCGGTATTAGACCTGCAATTTTTTTGTCTTTTTTTTCAACTATTACAGTAAGCGGTGTTCCAGATGGACTTATGCTAAAGGCCTCGCTACTTTGACCTCCCCCCTCCCTTGTCCAGTTAGGGCCGTAGACATCAATAACGCTTTGCGGGCTTAATCCCAGCTTTGTCAGTTCATTTTCAAGGTAAGGTTTCAATACCTTACTTACGTACTCCGCCTTTATATCAGCCAGTCTGTCTGCTATTAGTGCAGCCTGGTTCCCTGTAAGAAGAATTTCTCTCCCTTGCTCAATAACTTCAAGGCGGCCGGTAAGTTCCGAGAGATTTCGAGAATCCCTAACTTCCCTCCCCCAGCGCTCTTCGAGCTTAAGAGCAACAGATCCCAGTGTGGTATCAACTGTTCCAGTAAGCTCAGCTCGGCCGGACTCACCTGAGCCGTAGAGATGCTCACTAAAATTAGCTATATGCTCTGAAGAGAGCGTTGCAATAAGGAGATTCACTTCTCTTGGAAGATCCGGAACCAGCGAAATCATAATAACACACTGAAGACATGCACATTACCAATATCCAGTTTAAAAGCTTCTACTAATTTTATGGTGGTTTATTTAATTACTCAAAAATAGCTTGTAACAGCTAGAATGCCTATTCTGGAAATCTGACATTATCACCCGTTGTTAGTTTCAGGCCGCTCGGGTTGCAGTTCGCTTTGATTTACACCACTCGTCAAAATCAGGGAAGGCAAACAGGCTAAGCAGGCGCTCCTCTACACCGTGCCTAATGGCCTCGTTGAAGCGCTCAGCAGATATTACTTTTTTAAGGCTTTTTAGTGTACTTATAACCTCAGATTTTGTTTTTTCTATAACTTCGGGCTCAACCTCACTCTGGATACGCTTTAGTTCTTTTTCCCTTTCAAGTGTGTATTCACGTTTAAGCTTTATGAGTCTGGCCTGTTTTTTAAGATCTTCTGAGGTGTCTGCCTCCTTAAATCGAAGTGGCTCCTGTCTGCGATGTTCTTTCAGTTCTTCAGGAAGTACAAACTCCTCAGAATTCTCCACAGCTTTATATAAAAACCCCACCGGACTTCTACTTACAAGATGACTGCCGGAAGCAACCAGCGAATCGTAATATGATATTATTTTTCCAATACGCCTTAACTCCCCTTCAGGTTTGTTATTTAAGAGCCTTTTAGCCTGCCCGGGCTTAATGTTTCTGTCGGTCAGCTCATGAAAAATTTTATCTTTAAGCGGCAAGTTATCGCGGCCATTAGTTTTACTAAGTGTTATTCGGTCCCGTGATGCCCCCTTATTTGCCTTTCTTGAGCTTGCATAAAGCACTATTGTTGTACCCTTCCCTTTGCCAACATATTCACAACGCGAAACAAATCCACGCTCAATTAATTCCTCAATGGCCGGATCAAGCTGCTGTCTTATAGAGCTTACATAGCGATAATTCCTGGAAATTCCCACCTTTTCATGTGCCAGCACAAACAGACCCAGCTCAACGCGTGACTTATACCAGAAATGCTTATCGAGATAGCGATAAAGTCGTTTTGAAATGGCACTTCTTAGTGACAGGTAAAAATCCAAATCAAGCTTTTTAATAAAACCCACCTTAAAAGAGTCAAAGATAACCTCACTCCAGGTAAAAAAACTTGGCCTGGGGTTAGAATCTCGTCCATCATTAATTTCATACTCATCAATTATGCCGAAGTTTTTGGTACTGTGAAGCTTGGCAGCGTTGTCATAGAAAGCATTTGTAGCTTTTATACGAACACCACTAAGTCGATCAAGTGCCCGTTGTAGCCGCGTATAACTTCGCCCTTCTGTAGTCCAGCGTAAAATTTTTAGAAGTTCATATCGTGTAAAATAAATTTTTCTATGTTTAAATCCGTCCTGAACGGTAAGCTTAATCAGTCCGAGTAAAACTTCATCGTCTGAAGATGTCGGCAATCCAAATTTGTCGGCTCCCGTTACAACCCACTGGCGCGTAATAATCTCGCCGTTTTTACCCCGAACTGTGTCACTGAATTCCAGTGTTTTTATTCCGGGATTGGCACGAGTTGAAAGAACAGTAAGTGGAAACTCAGCCAGGTTCATTTCATCGCGTGAAAGCGATATCTGCTGCTTACATTCTGTAATAGCTGTCTGGCCCATCTACGTTATTGAAAGTTAGTTTACTAAGCTTAAAGAATGTACTTACTTTTAGTTAGTTAAACAACGGGTTTAGTTTATCTAAGTTAAAGTTAGCGGAAAATTTTATAAGTGGCTATAGGGTATTATCAGCGTAAATTTATATCAGCTCACTAGCATCTTTATTGCAGTACACGATAGCTTTAATATAAATCACGATAATTTGAGTTCTCAATACACTATAACCAGTTATTACGAAACGCGCGCTCTTTTATCCGGTATCACGTGAAACGATTATTTGAAGGCCCGATAGCTGTTATGTCTGTTATTTCATTTCACGAGAAATAAGTTCGGCAAGTGACAAATTAAGAGCAAAAACAGCAGCGCATCTTTTATCGTGAAAGGAGGTAAGTAGAGCAGTGAATTATTTTATGCCGAATCACGACTCCAGTCTTGCGGCAGAAAGGCTGACGATATTGTGATTTGACATAATATGTAAAAACATTAAGCCCGGATACCGGTAAAATTCTGCGCCTGTTAACCACATTTTAGTGGATTTTGGCCTTAAATTTTGACAAAGTAGAGACATTCAGGATAAGTGCGAAGGAGCAATTTATTTCGTATCACGCTAGCCTTTTACGGGAGAATCTTCGGTGGGAACGGTAATTGGAGTTGTTAATCAGAAAGGGGGAGTTGGAAAAACTACAACCACAGTTAATCTCGGTGCGGCAATGGCAGAAAGAGGCAAACGGGTTCTTCTAATCGATATGGATCCTCAGGCCAATTTAAGCACACATCTTGGATGCGGGGGGCCGGAAGGTACTGTATCAGAAGAAAGTGAGGATATAACAGAACCGACCGAACAGGTCCCGGAATCCGTCTATGATGTATTAAAAGGTAACAAAACAATTAAAGAGGTGCTTATAGAGCGTTCTGATAATTTACATGTAGTTCCTTCCAGCTTATTTTTGAGTGCTGCAGACCTTGAGCTTGGAGGCGTTGTTGGCCGTGAGCTTATTTTAAAGCGTGCCCTGTCAAAGGTCCGTGATGAATATGATGTCATTATAATTGACTGCCCCCCCTCGCTTGGCCTGTTGTCACTGAACGTACTGGCAGCAGTGGACCAGGTGATAATACCGGTACAGAGTGAGTATCTTGCTCTTCACGGAGTAAGACAACTTCTTGATACCATTGATCAGGTTCGCACCGTGTATAACCCTGAACTTGTAGTGGGCGGAGTCCTTATATGCTTACATGATAACCGTAAACGTCTGGCACGGGCAGTGGCTGATACGATTCGCGCCTACTTCGGCGATCTGGTGTTTGAGCAGGTGATTCGTACAAATGTCTCCCTTGCCGAAGCGCCTGCTAACGGGCAGACTATATTTGAGTATGCTCCACGTTCATCGGGGGCTGAGGATTATGCTGCGCTAGTGGAGGAAATTCTAAATGGCTAGAAAGCTGGTACTGGCAAATAACCCGTTACTTTCCGGACCAAGCCTTAAAGATCGTGAGAAATCAGGGATTCCTTATCGTGAAATCAAGATAAGTTCAGTAGAACGTGACAGCAATCAACCGCGCGTACAGTTTGATGAAGAACGTCTTAAGGAACTGGCTGAGTCAATAAAGCTTTATGGTGTCCTCAGTCCCATACTGGTAAGACCGGCCAGGATACCAGGCAAGTTTGAGCTTATTAGCGGGGAAAGGCGTCTCCGGGCGGCCAGGATGATAGGCCTTTCTACAATTCCTGCTATTGTAGATTTTGAAAAGCGTGATGATCAGAAAACACTTGCCGTTCAACTGGTTGAGAATTTACAGCGGGCCGATCTTACACCACTGGAGCGTGCTCACGCTATATCAGCCTTAAAAGACACATATAAACTAAGTGTTCGTGAAGTAGCAAAAAGACTGGGGGTTTCCAAAAGCATGGTGCAGCGAAGTCTTGAGCTTCTGGATCTTCCCGATGATTTGCTGAACGCCTTACGGGAGGGGGCTTCAGAGAGTAAGATCCTGTTACTTTCCAAGATTAAAGATCGTAATGAGCGTGCCAGATATCTTGCAGAGCTTGATACCCTGCCGAGACACAGGTTGGAGGTTGAAGTTAAGGAGAAAAAACCGACACAGCAGACCAGGAACAAAAAGCCGGCGACTATTAGTGCAGAAGATCGACGTATTGCTGATGAGATGCAAAGAGCGCTGGGAGTTAAAGTCAGGTTAACCAGAAGTTCCGCCAACTCTGAAGCGGGAAGGGTGGTTATAGATTTTTACTCAGAAGAAGATCTTCAGGAGATCTTTCGAAAGCTGGTTAGTGCCTGAGGGGTGTCCCACCGTGGGACAGCTACTATATCCCAACCTTTCTTGTATTAGCGGGCAGTATATGCAATTTAAAACTGCCAGGCCTTAATTTTTAACAAGTTTTAATGGAGTGTCCCACGGTGGGACAGCTACTGGAATATGGTTAACGCTGATTCTTCCCTCCTCGATGAAGGGATTAGTTTTTTAAGTGAGCTGGAAGGCTGGCGGGGAACGGCAGATTTTAACCTGGCAGCTATATCAGCTGTTATGGCCGAACTGGGTAATCCCCAGGAGAAGCTTAAAGCTGTTCATGTTGCCGGAACTAACGGCAAGGGATCTGTAGCTGCTTTTACGGCAGCTGCGCTGGCTCACACAGGATATAAGACCGGCCTTAGCATTTCACCACACCTTTCCAGGGTCAATGAAAGAATTAGTATAAACGGGAGGCCGGTAGAAGATGAAATGCTGGCGTATTATGCTCTTAAAGTTAGGTCGGCCGTGGCTAAAGCAGGCGTTAAACTATCATATTTTGAGGGCATTACGGCCATTGCCTTTCTGCTATTTTTGGAGGAGGGTGTAGAAAAAAGCGTGTTTGAGGTTGGGCTGGGCGGCAGGCTTGATGCTACCAATATTGTCTCAAAGCCTCTGGCTGCTGTTATAACCAGTATTTCAAAAGATCACAGACATATAC
>RFHI01000036.1 GCA_003696425.1 Candidatus Dadabacteria bacterium
CTATAATGATAGCGTAACCGGCCTCCTGCCTGTCCTGGGTATGAAGTGTTTTAATACGCAGATTCGCTGCAAAAGGAGGGTTATCTATTCGTGGCACGTCTGTTCTTGCAAGGCTAACTGCAGGTAGTTCAGCCTTAGTAACATTTGCATGCTCTTGTTCTACTCTATGTGCTTTAATCAAAATTTGGAAGAAGCGCTTAAATTCATTGTAGCGAGGTTGAGTTTTGCCGGGGTTTATGTTTAGTAAAAGTTCACAGGCGCGATTTACAAATATAATTTCCAAATCAGTGCTGAATATTAAAATAGCCTCGCGAGCAGCATCTAATGCCTCAATGGTTGCCTGCGAGAGAAGCTTATGTTCATTTTCAAGCTGAAACACTTCTAATGTTCTGGCTCGTTGGGTTGAGAGTGCTAGAACAGTATAGTAGGCAAGTTCAGCATTAATAGGAGCAACCAGCACGTTCTCTGCGCCAGAGTTATAAAAAGATATTACTATACTGGGGTTATCTTGTGCACATATCCCGATTACAGGTATGGTCGCCGTCTGGCGGTTGTTTTTTATTTCTGTACACAGTTGTAAAGCATTTAGGTTGCTATCTAAATTATACGGTATAACAACTGCGTCAAACAGAGCATCTTCATCAATTGAGAGTTCAATTATGTTTGCAACGGTAGTTACTTTACGAATACTATAAAGATTACGCGGAAAAGCTTCTGCAATTAGAGTGCTTTCTTCCGGTGTTGGTGGAAAGACTGCAATACGTAAAATTTTTTGCATGTGATTGTTATAACAGTATAAAGCTAAGCAGAGAAAGTGTTATTGTAGCTCACAGTTTGTTTTACCTTAAAGCGTTGTAGTAGTTTACTTCTGCATAGAGACCACTTCGGTTTAAATCGTCGGAGGCTACTTGTTTTGGGTTAATTGTGTTGTTATTATAGGGTCTTATGATTATGTAAGCAATAATTAGACAGAGTGTCCTTGAATATTCTTTTAGTTCAAACCAGTTTTTTAGGTGATATAGTTCTTTCAACTCCCGTAATTAAAGGGCTCAAGACTCTTTATCCTGATAGTAGACTATCTCTTCTGACCACACCTCAGGGGGCAGAGCTTTTAAAGAATGATCCTTTATTGGATGACCTGATTATTTACGATAAACGCGGTTGCGATAGCGGTTTGGCAGGAATGTTTAATTTGATAAAAAACATAGCCAAAAAGAAATTTAATGTTGCTTACTCATTGCACCGTTCATATAGAACGGCGCTGCTTTTAAGGTTATCAGGTATACCGCGGCGTGTTGGTTTTAAGGAGGCCAGAGGAAGGTTATTATATACTGAGACATATAGACGAACGGAATTTACTCATGAGGTGTTAAGGAACTTGGCCATCTTTAGAGGAGAGCGGGAGCTGGACGCGTTTGATGATGAGCTGCGACTCTTTGCCCCTGATGACAGCCTGGTTAAGAATGAACTTAAATCTATGGTTGCCAGTGTATCGCCATACGGCCTTGTCTTTCCTGGAAGTATCTGGAAAACGAAGCGCTGGAGCGAGATTGAATATCACAGACTGGTTATGGCGCTCGAGAAGGAGAGCTTATCGGTCATTATTGCAGGCAGTAAAGCAGAAGTTGACCTTTGTGACAGAGTTGCTCAGGACACCGGAGCAGTTAATCTTGCGGGGCAGACAAGCATGGCCGAACTCTTATGGCTTTGTTCCCGGGCTTCGTTCATGGTATGTAACGATAGCTTGGCCCTTCATCTTGCCTCCGCGTTTAAGATACCAACTGTAGCTCTATTTTGTTCAACAGTGCCTGAGTTTGGTTTTGGCCCCTGGAAAAACGATAGGGCGGTTGTTCTTCAAAGCGAGGGACTTGCTTGTAGGCCGTGTGGGCGACATGGCCGGGTTAAATGTCCTCTTGGCACTGAAGAATGTATGAAAGCTGTTCGTGCTGAAGAGGTTTTACATCATTTGAAAGCTCTGATTAAATGTTGGAACATCAAAAGTTCAGAGTGTATGGATAATGTCTGACCTTAAGAAGATTAATATTAATGGGTTTGCGATTTACCTTTCAGAGCGGCTCAACCACTTTGATCCTCATGCTGTTATTGAAGTTTTGACTCGCCCAAGCCGTGATAGTGAAGGTATTCTTGGCGGTAGAGCGCAGATAATGAGTATTAAGCTCGCTGATGACAATATAGCAATAAAGAAATATGTTAGAGGTGGTGTTCCCGGGAAGTTTGTGCGGGGTACTTATTTTAGATTTGGTCAAAATCGTGCTCAAATTGAGTATGATATACTTGAAAGAGTAAGAGCGCAGGGCATTAATGCTCCTGAGCCGCTAGGTTATGTTTTGCACGGAAGCATATTTTATAACGCCTGGTTGATGATGCGAGAGATTCCGGGGCATAAGGCTCTTGCGCAACTGGCCCTAAATGATGCTGAAAAGGCCTTTGCAGCGACAGATTGTCTGGTTGAAAGCATAACTAAGCTAGTGGAGTCGGGTATATACCATGTTGATCTTCATCCGGGCAACGTCCTGTTAGATAAAAATGACAGGGTCTATATTATTGATTTTGATCGTGCCAGATTATACCGCGGAGATAAGAACCGTTTAAGAGATATGTATATCTGTCGCTGGCGCAGCGCAGTTATCAAGTATAATCTTCCGGATTTCTTGGCTGAGAGAATTTGTCTGGGCTTACGCCGAAAATTTGTTACGTAATGCAATGCAGCAACTTTCTGTGTTAATTGTGCTGACCGGTTCGCTTGGAGATTTGACTCGTGCACTGGTGCTACCGGCTGCTATCAAAGCGTCCCGGCCGGCTTATATTAGCTGGCTGGTAGAAAGCCGCTGGAGTGAGTTGCTAAGTCTTAACAGGCATATTGATAGGGTGATTGAATTTAAGCGGGAGCAGGGGGTTCGGGCATTTGTTAGTGCGTATAAGGAGCTTAAAAATAGCAGCTTTGATATTACAATTGATCTTCAGCGTATTCTTAAAAGTGGTATTTTATCATTTATCTCTGGTGCTCCCAGAAGGCTCGCCTTTAACCGAAAGAACTCCAAGGAGTTTAACTGGTTTTTTAATAATGAATATATAGCTGCTAGAGAGGAATCGTATTCCAAATTCAACCATTACCTGTTGTTTCTTGAAAAACTTGATATTTCTCTGCCGGAGAAGTTTGATTACGGGCTTGATCATCTGGAGCTGTCATCAATTAATCCGGAGATTTCGGAAATGATTGGTAGTGATGCAGTTGGACTAATCCTGGGGTCATCATGGCCCTCGAAAGACTGGACTGCTGAGGGGTATTCAAAACTAATAAACCGCTTGCTTGAAGCAAAGCAGGTAGTAGTTTTATTGGGTGATGGCAACAGTGCGCAATTGTCTCAAAATCTCGAGACGCATTTTAACTCACCTGATTTGATTAACCTCTGTGGTCGTACTTCTATTACTGAATTAGTGGCGGTTATCAAGTCACTAAGTGTGTGTACTGGACCTGATTCAGGTCCGGCACATATTGCTGCAGCCGTTGGTACACCATACGTGTCATTATTTGGTCCAACTGATCCAGACAGGGTGGCGCCGCAGGGTTATCGACACTTTGTGGTAAGAGCTAAGCTACCGTGTTCCCCATGTAACCGCAGGGTTTGTCCAGGGCTGAATCGGTTATGTATGCGTTTGATAAGTGTAGAGCAGGTATATCAGACCTTAATGAGCGCAAAAAAACTTCAAAGCAATTCCCTTGATCGAAACAGCTGCCGGGTACTATAGTTATGTAATTACAGATAATTACAATTTATTACCATGGTTTAGTGGATATTTATACAGTGATTAGCAATAAAGAAGAATTACTGAAGCTTTTAGATGCAGTCAGTGAAGTAAGTTTGCTGGTTGTTGGTGATATTATTCTGGATCGCTATATCTGGGGCAGTGTTAGCCGCATATCCCCCGAGGCTCCTGTGCCGGTTGTAAGTGTTGAAAAAATTGAGGACAGGTTGGGAGGAGCTGGTAATGTGGTTCGTAATATCGTCTCTCTCGGGGGTAAGGTGACGCTTTGTGGGTTTATCGGTGATGATCAGGAGGGCAAAACTGTATTGCAGCTTCTTGAGCAGGATAACGTTAATCGTGATGGCGTGATGATTGATCGCTCGCGTCCTACAACGGTAAAGACGAGAGTAATAGCCCACAGACAGCAGGTGGTAAGAATTGATCGGGAAGAAAAAGCTGCGCCTGCTGCAGCCTTAAGTGAGGGATTTGCAACTGTTGTTGAAGCTCAATTAAATGATGTTAGTGGTGTAATTGTTTCTGATTACGCCAAGGGAGCAATATCTGCTCCACTTATGAAACGCCTTAGCAACGCGCGTGCAAACGGGCTAATAAGCTTGGCTGAACGTCCACTGATTGTTGATCCAAAGCCAGTTAATAGTTCACTGTATCAGGGAGTAAGTGTAGCAACCCCTAATCGACGTGAGGCTGAGAAAATATCGGGAATTAAGATTATTGATCGAGAATCAACTTTGGAAGCAGGTCGTAAACTGTTGAGTGACTGGCAGGCTGAGATGATGATGGTTACGCTCGGTGAGGATGGTTTAATGATTATATCCTCACAAGAGGATAAAGGAGTTTTTTTAGATACAGTAGCACAGGAAGTTTACGATGTGAGCGGTGCAGGAGATACTGTGGTGGCGGTGTTTTCAGCTGCCCTTGCTGCAGGAGCTCCTGCTGAGCTGGCAGGAGATCTTGCAAATATCGCAGCCGGAGTGGTGGTGTCAGAAGTTGGAACTGTACCGATAACTCGTCAAGGTCTTGAGAATGCAATTAAAAAGCTTTCACCTAGCAAGGGCTGAAAAACGTGGGTAAAAAGTCTAACAGTAACAAACAGACGACAGTAAAAAGCATGACGGGGTTCGGCAAGGCTGTTGGCGAAAACGATCTGGTTATTCTTACTGTTGAGATAAAAAGTGTGAACAGTCGTTTTTTAGACAGTTCCTTTAAATTACCGCGGGAATATAATCAGTTTGAAGCAGACTTGCGGGATCTTATCAGTCAGTCGATCCAGCGTGGTCGCGTTGACGTTTATGTAAATCGACAGCCAAAGAAGGATGCTGATCTGTACGTTTATTTTAACCGTAAAGCCTTTGATGCTTACTGGGAGATTTATGGAAATTTGGCTGATGAACTTTCTTGTGACGGGCGAACAGTGATGTTGTGTGATGTGCTTGGCCGCAGGGAAGTGTTAACAGCCACAGAAATTCCGGGCGACCCCGAGAGTGAAAAGGGTATATTAATGAGCACTGTCTCCGAGGCGCTCGACAAGCTAACTGTTATGCGTGCTAGAGAGGGGCTTAAGCTTTCAAAGGACCTTATTAAACGATTTGAGGCGCTCAGTGGTCACTCGGAGAAAATTGCTGAGTTAACTAATGATGTAACTTTTGCTCTCAAGGATAAATTGCTGCAGCGGTTGACAAAGCTATCTCTGGCTGCAGATCCTGAACCGGGAAGGCTTGAACAGGAGCTCGCATTTGTAGTTGATAAGCTTGATATAACCGAAGAACTAGTCCGTCTTAGAAGCCACATTCAGGAGCTTAATGCTACTATAAAAGCATCACCAGGTGGGAGAAAACTTGAATTTTTAACACAGGAGTGTCTTAGAGAACTAAATACCATTGGTTCAAAAGCGCAGAATGCAAAAGTGCAAAGTATAGTAGTAGATGCAAAATGCGTTCTTGAGAAAATAAGGGAGCAGGTACAGAATATCGAATGACAGGTAATCAGCAGATAAAACGTTCAGGAGTGCTGTTTTGTATTTGTGGGCCTACCGGCAGTGGGAAAACAACTCTCACTGAGAGATTGGAAGGTAAATTCTCACCGTTGGCCAGACGCTCAATATCTCTAACTTCGCGCAAGCCTCGTGAAGACGAAGTCGATGGTAAGAGTTACTATTTTGTCAGTAGGGATGAGTTTGAAATCCGGGTAAAAAACAACGAGCTGTTTGAATGGGAAGAGGTTCATGGCAATTATTATGGAACCCTTAGGAGCACGTTGGATGAGGCATTGAAAGATGGTGTTGACCTGCTGCTTGATATTGACATTAAAGGAGCTCTTAATATCAAGAAACACTACCCTGATAACACCTGTATAACCTTTATAGCTTTACCTTCCTTTGAAGAGCTTGTTCGCCGTGTGCGGGGCAGGGGTAAGATGGATGAACAACAACTTGAGCGCCGTATAGTTACGGCCAGGTCAGAATATGATACTCTGTTAAAGCTGATGAAGAGTGGAAAGATAGACTATTTTTTAATCAACGATCAACTTGAGGATTCCTTTGAGAATTTATGTTCGATTTTGAAAGCTGAAGGTAATCGTCTAAAGAGGCTGGATTATGAGCAGATTCGCCGGATTTGCACTGTTGATTAGCATGCTTATGTTGCTGCCCGGTGGGTGCAGCACTAAGCCTAAATTGAATAGTACACTGCGTGCATCACAGAGACACGGCGTAAAATTAAGTGAGGTTCGTACGGTTCCCGCCAATCTTCTAAAGAAAAGGATGGTTATATCGCGGGCAGAATACAGGAAGGCACTTGCCTTGGGAGAGAGGGTTAACAGGCTCAGGATGGTACAAATTTTTGCTCGCAGTGAGGACAGGCTCTCGCAGTACCCTTACTATAGAATTTTGCGAGTTAGTAAGAATAGCGTGTATCATATGCTGGGACTTCGTAGTGGAGATCTTGTGATGGCTGCTGATGATTATGTTATTTTTGATCCCCAGGTCTTTTGGAAGTTTGTTGTACTTTTGCAATACGAAAAGAGTGCTACGATTGAAATTGTCAGGGCGGGACGCGGCATACTTTTTCAGTATCAGTTTGTGGATTGATTGGTCCGTGTCCGGCGTTAGTCGGGAGTTACTATAGCAATCCGGGACCGTGGGCTCTGTTGTGCAGAGGGCGGACGAGTCTTTTCGAAAGGTCTCATAACCTTTTGACTTTTCAAATGATTTGTTTCCGATAAGAGACCCGAACTTGAGTTCTGCATACTTAACCTAACAGTCTTACTAAGTCGGCATAAACTCACTGTATAACCAGTACCTTACGACAGAAGTAATGTCATTTAACCAATCTGCCGAATAGATTAACTGTGGTACATTCAGATCGTGACACTATTATATCAGCTCGGCCGGTGCTCTCCGAGCGCTTCGAGGTGCTCCGTGTCTTAGGAGAGGGAGCTGCTGGCGTAGTTTACCTGGTCAGGGATCGCCAACGTAACGGAGAAAAGGTTGCACTGAAAGTACTGACTCGCAGCGAGGCTTTCGATGAAAATACCCTTGAGCGCTTTAAGAGAGAATTAAATGCCTGTCAGAAGATCAACCATCCTAATATTGTGCGTGCTTATGAGCTCGTCAAAATTGAAGGTGCGCTTGCATTCAGCATGGAATATGTCGAGGGGCAGGATTTAGGAAAGGTATTTAAAAAACGAAAACTTGCGCCGCACGAAATTGATCACATTTTCGATCAGCTTCTTGAAGCCCTGAAAGAATTGCATCAAAATAATATATATCACCGCGATCTTAAGCTTGAAAATGTGCTTATAGGAAAAGACGGTGTTGTCAAACTAAGCGACCTCGGCTTGATGAAGCACGAGGATTTACAGAGTCTTACTAAGTCAGGCATTTTGCTTGGCACGGCTCAGTATATGCCACCGGAGTATATTAAGTACTGTGAATATGATGCCCGCAGCGATCTATATGCTGTTGGCGTAATGCTATATGAAGTTGTTACCGGTAAACGTAGACTTGCAGACAAACAGGGAATGGAGGCGATAGAATATCTCTTAAAAACACGCTTCAGCATTCCTAAACTGACCTTAAATGATGTTCCTCGTAAGTATATTGCTATCATTGACAAGGCAATGGATCCTAAGGCCTCCAGGCGGTTCCAGAGTGCAGCAGAAATGCAGGAGGCTTTTGTAGACCCTGACTGGTATCGTAAGGGCCAATTGGATGCTGAATTAAAGTCAGGTATAAATCCGCGCGAATTCTTCAGACGCTGTTTTTCATCAAGGCTGCTGAATGTCAAAGCAAAAAGACAACCGCGCAGTCTGGCTCTGGCTGGTGTTGTAATTGCCGTATTGAGTTTCGCTTTTTTTAGTATGTGGTTTGGTGGTCCACTGGAGCAAGCAGGATCTAGCCAGGAAAGTTATACATTACAGCCGGGAAAGTATAAGGACAGAGATTTTCTTGAGCTAAAAGTGACGTCTGCCGGAATATTTATTGATAGCTCAATTGTCGGTTGTAACAAGGGGTTCTATGATTTTCACTTGCAAAAACTGAGCTGTGATGCAGGTTCTTTTGAGTTTATTATAAATTCATCAACGGCGAAGACCATAGCAGGCACTTTGTACGACAAACAACACAACAGATCATATCATTTTAAGGCAAAGATAACCTCTTCAGGTTGATTCCAAAACATAAATTATACAGCGGGTTCAATAACTAATCGCAACACCTGAGGGGGTTCAAGAAAGGTATGGTTAAGTTTGAAGTAGATTTGCTTTAAGTCTTTAGCCACAGCTGGAAACTTATGCATAGTACCGCAGTTAAGCAGGGGAGCCGATTAAAGGGCTCCCCTGCGCTTGACAGGAAGGGGCTGTGTATTAGTCGTGTAGTGCGGGGTGCGACTGGATTTTTTGTGTTAAGTTGTACTTAAGCAGCTTTATTTAGTTCTTCATGCCAGGCCCAGACATTAAATCCAGCCGGAGTGAAGAGTCTCTATTTTGCTGGCAGGTGTGCAGCGTATATGCGTCAGCATATACACCAGGTAGTCATTACGCTGACGAGATATCTTAATCCCATGGCGGGCAAATATCTGCTCCTGCCGGTTAAGCAGTATTTCTGCCTGCGCCTCTATATGGGCTTTCCAATCTTCGCACTTCGTCATTTACACCTCCCTTATAATGCTTAGGCAGGCATACTTTAGCGCAACTGAAAAGACTCGGATACCATGATATCGCCCTTATCCCTAATCCAATACGGCGATATTTATACAGTTTTACTCTTATGCTTGCTGATAATTTGTTTCTATTCATAAACACTTGAGGTGCTTAGTCATCTCAAGTGCTGCTTTTGCTTCGTGAATCTAACCCTCTCGAACTAGTCAGCTATAACATCCAACTGGGAGGAAGAGGCTTGCTCTATTTTCTCCGGATTACTGTCATTATTCATCTCTCCAGGAAAGAGAGAGTGTGACTTAAGCATCTCCGCCAGGGACTTTTTCTCCAGAAAGGAATTTATCTGTTCTTTAAGCTCATACCAGATCGGCTTCAGAGAACAACTGGCGCTCGCACAGTGTTCAGGATAAACAGCTTCATGGTCACAAATTACTTCAAAGGTGTCACCTTCAGCAGCTTTTAAAATATCAAAAAGTGAAATCTCTTCCGGTGCGCGTGAAAGTAGGTAGCCACCATGTGGTCCACGTACACTCTTAATAATGCCGCCCTTTCTTAGTCTTTGCAGAATTTGCTGTGTGTACTGAAGGGGGATAAGCTGGACACGCGAAATATCTGTCGCGCCAGTTATAGCTTCATCACTAGTATATCTTTTGGCAAGATATAGCGAACACAAAATACCGTATTCGCCCCATTTTGTAACTCTCATAGTATGTATCGTATGACAGAAATTATGTTGAATACAATAGTTTTTAATTTAAAAATCGGCTGATCTTAATTTTTTTAAACCAGTTATAGAGAGAGCTTATGGTATTTAAAGGCCTCTTCTATTAAAGCCTGTTAAATTTAAATGGTTTTCATGATAAAGACGGCAGTCCAGGGGATGATGGCCGCAGCAAGGTAAATTACAATCACCGCCTTCATAGCCTTAGGCAGCCAGCTTACCATTCTGGAGAGGGAACAGAGGCTTAAAATAATTAAGATTGCAAGTGATTTTACAAATACCAGGGCATTAACATATCCCCAATTTTCCATCAGTGCCCTTAGTAAGGCATTACCTTCAATCGTGGTACCAAAGTGAAAAACGCCAATTCCTGTCAGGATTCCATCCAGGATTTGAAGCAAACAAAGCAGAGCTCCAAGGGTAGCAACCTCCTGTGATAGGGTAGTTAGACCGAGCTGCCTGTATGCCGCGCTGGCGGTCTCTGTGGCTTTCAGGATTCTGTTGTATCCGGCCTTTCCAATTGTTGCTACAAGCTGTGCCATACCGACTCTTAGTCCTTTGGTTTGATAAAGTATTCATAAGGCATATCAGCATTGGAAGGCAAACTGCTCCAGAAAAAAAGCAAGTGCTTGAAATTATGGAAAGATTTATGGTGGGGAGAGTCACTGCTGGCGGATTAAAAAAAGTAATGATATGTAGGACTTATCTCCAGTCCATGGCAAACGCTATATTTCTAGCCCACCGGGTGAGCTGCCCAATCATCACCGTAAGTATAGAAATAACAAATTACAGATAACTCTTAGTGATAGGTGTTGCGATAATAGTTATATTTTTCAAGCTCGCGTACAAGGTTATACATTCTTTCACGTAAATCATCTGCTACTGCACAAATCAGGGTGCCGGTTTGGGAGAGGGCGTTGTCAGTATGTACAGTTTGTTTTGCAATCCACTCGGCGGCATTTTCAATATGCTCAAGACGACTGGAAATTTCTGCTAGTTTCTGAACGGTGTCCATTGCAAACTCCTTTAAACATCAAAACCTGAAAAACAACGCCTAAGATTTATAGCACTTTTTCCCCTATCTAAAGAGATGAGAATTTAAGAATTTACGATTCCGGAGATTTTGTAGGCATAAGTCTTTGAAATTTTAAGGGAGAACTATCAAACGTTGTATGATAAACTCGCTATAAAAAAG
>RFHI01000037.1 GCA_003696425.1 Candidatus Dadabacteria bacterium
GCGGTAAATGCTGAGAAATAATAAGTCTGTTACCTGTATATTCCCATCTCCTGCAGTCCCTTCTCCCAGGGAAGCAGGGATACTTTGCCTACTGTTCTTTCTATGTTGCCGCGGTAGAGGCAGTATGCCTCGGAGTCTGCTACATCGCGGGCAAAGCTGTTAAGTGTATTTAACTCCTCATCTCTAACAGAAGTTCCTGATTTAATTTCAATCAGCACTGTTTTTTCGCCGGCCCGCTCAATAATCAGATCAATTTCAGCGCCATCTTTTGTGGTAAGGTATGAGAGCTCGAATTGTTTGAACTGGTATTCGAGATTGTATCGCACCAGGTTGATTATAAACGTTTCGAAGAGCATGCCGTAGTTGTATGTTCCTTCCCGGACCGGGACATCGAGCTGCCTGGCCTGGGCTCTCAACACGCCAGTATCAAAAAGATAAAACTTTGGATTCTGTCTTTGACGTTTTCTGATTGAAGTATGGTAGGGGTCCAGCAAATATCCTATTAAAGTATCTTCTAATATCTGGTAGTAGTTTTTAACACTGACAGGATCTGAGCGAATATCATTTGCTATCTTCGAATAGTTAATAATGCTTCCATTTGATTGTGCAGCAACACCCAGGAACTTTCTGAAAGGCGGCAATTTTCTTATTATCTGCTCAGCTATAATTTCTTCTTGTAAATATGTTTGAACGTAAGATTGTAAATAAACAGACCGCTCCAGGTCGCTCTTGAAGTCATAAATCTTGGGAAGGCCGCCCCAGGCCAGGTAGGTTTCCAGCGAGAACGCTTCTCCCAGTTCAGTTGGAAGAAGTGGGAATAGCCGGTGAACAAAGGCGCGGCCGGCAAGTAAATTCGAAGCACCCCTTTTAAGCTTTCTGGCGCTTGAGCCCGTCAAACCGAATTTAGCTGATTTACTTTCTATCAGGTCATGTACGACATCCAGTAGTTCAGGAAGTTTCTGAATTTCATCGATTAAGATCCAGTTATTTTTTTTGAGGTCCCTTTCAGCCATGGAATACAGGTGCTTTGGATTTGCTTCTAAGGTGCCGTGTACTTCAGGATCCAGCAGGTTAATAAGGAGCGAGTTTTCAGGGCTGAATTTCTGCTTGAGAAGGGTAGTCTTTCCGGTAGCCCTGGCCCCAAGCAGAAAAAAACTTTGTGATGTCAATAGGTTAAGTGCTCTTTTAATCATGATTTAATATTGTACGCCAAATTTAAATCATGATCAATACATTTCTTGATGCCCTGGTAATACACCGTACGTCAAGTTGATATTCATTAATCACCAGGGTGCTGCGGGTCAAGCGGGTTTAAAAGTAGACCTGAAGTGCCTTAAAACCGGCGCTTCCTTATCAAATACCCAGCCGCTTACTTTATCGCGCTCGCGGTAGAGGGCCTTAATGTGCTCTACCACGTAAGCAGCGTGCGCTTCGGTATATACCCGCCGTGGCATGGCAAGCCGTACAAGGTCAAGCCGCGGGAAGATATGTTTTCCGTCTTTATCGCGCTTACCGAAGGCCACGTTTCCAAGCTCAACGGCGCGAATGCCGCCGCGGATATAGAGTTCGTTTACAAGGGCTATGCCGGGGAAATTTTCCGGCGGTATGTTCGGGAAAAAGCTGTCAGCATCAATATAGAGCGCATGCCCGCCGGCAGGCCTTAATACCGGAATGTCTTCAGCTGCAAGGCGCTCTACCATCCACTCTATGGTTCTAAGGCGGTACTTCAAGTAATGTTCATCGGTTATTTCAAGCAGTCCCTGTGCAATTGCGGCCAGGTCGCGTCCGGCCAGGCCGCCGTAGGTGGCAAAGCCCTCGGTAACTACCAGCCGGTTTTTAAGTCTTTCGGCAAGTTCCGGGTCGTTTAAGCAGACAAGTCCGCCGATATTGGCAAAGGCATCTTTTTTAGCTGAAAAAATTACAAGGTCAGCAAGCGACAGGGTTTTTTGGGCGATTACCTTTGCGCTTAAATTATTAAAACCATTTTCTCTAAGTTTTATAAAGTACGCATTTTCAGCAAAGCGGCAGCCGTCGATAAATAGTGGCAGCGAATAAGAGTCACAGATTTTTCTGACTTCCGAGATATTCCGGTATGAGACCGGCTGCCCGCCGCCGGTATTATTAGTGATCGTAAGCATTACGAATGGAACGTGCTCACGCTTTTCTTTTAAAAGCCTTTTAAGGGCCTCGGTATCCATATTGCCCTTAAAGGGATGAACGAGAAAAGGATCGAGTCCTTCTTTAGTCGGCAGGTTTAACGCCTCTGCCCCGCAGTCTTCTATATTTGCGCCGGTGGTATCAAAGTGGGAATTTGAGGGGACGATATCTCCCTTTTTAAGAAGAGTTGAAAAGACCAGGTGCTCACCGGCTCTTCCCTGGTGAACTGGAATAACAATATCTTTTTGAAAGATTTCCCTGGCAACCCGCTCAAGCGCATAGAAGTCTTTACTTCCGGCGTAGCTTTCGTCACCGGAAATAAGTGCAGCCCACTGGTTATGGCTCATAGCTGATGTACCCGAGTCGGTAAGAAGATCAATCATTACCCGCTCAGCCGGAAGGCCGAACATGTTATATCCGGCTTCCTTAAGCCACGCTTTTCTCTCTTCTACTGTTGAGAAGTTAATAGGTTCAACGCTTTTAATTTTAAATGGTTCAAAGACTACATCGGGCACGGTAATGTCTCCTGGTTTCTTGTTATTTACTTTCTGCTACGTCGTTAAAAATAACTGCTTTAGGATAAGAAAGCACGAACTGGCCAGGGGGCTTTTGGGCTGGCAGATAAGTAGCTGTAATGACAGATGGTTTTATCCCTTTTGGTCCGCTAGTTTCACAGATTGAGCTCTACAGCAAAAGCCCCGTTTTGCCGAAGGTAGTATATGAGCGATAGATAGGGCTAATTCCGGTTTTTTGTGTGCCGTTATGAGAGAACAGCAATTATCTGGTTTAAGGGTTCTGGTAGTTGATGATTTAAGCAGCGCCAGAAAAATAGTGGTGAAGTGTCTAAAAGAGCTTGGGTTTGAGGATGTATTAACTGCCAGTAATGGCCGTGAGGCCCTGAGC
>RFHI01000038.1 GCA_003696425.1 Candidatus Dadabacteria bacterium
AGATTTATCAGCAGGTCAGATGTAAACTCCTCTGAGAGCGGCTCAAGGCCAAGTCCTGAAGCTATCTCTTCTATGCTGTCAGCAAGATAAATTCTCCCGAATTTTCGGGTATCGTGAAAAGCAAGCCTGCTTCCGCTTTTAAGGCTTATTATTACCCGATCGTGCTTTCGCCGCTTTACTCCCGGTTCCAACACTTCCAGCCTGCCACTCATTCTTAAATGGACTGCCAGTATTTTTGTACGTCTCCGCTTTGAAAGCTCAAAAATTAAATACTTGCCTCGGCGCTGATAATTCTTAAATTGTGCGCCTTTAAGCGTCCTTTTGAATTCTGCTACCGGCACGGCATTAACCGTTCTTTGCCAGTATACGCTTACATCCTTTATGCGCTCTCCAATAAGTTCCGGAGCGACCCTTTTAAGTGTTACTTCTACTTCAGGCAGTTCAGGCATACACTGCTAGTATCCCAGATTTATCCGGCAGGCAAGCAGACCGGAAAACTTTTTAAAGCATTCTAATTGTTGCAGATGCCGATTCGGACTATATTTACTATATGGGCAATCGGCAGCAAAACGCCACAATCATTCAGGCTATTTTTAACCGCCGAATGTTAATCTGTATCTTTAACGGGTTTACCTCGGGGCTGCCGCTTTATTTTCTTTATCACCTAATCCCGGCCTGGCTAAGATCAGAAGGAGTAGATCTTAAAACCATCGGGCTTTTCTCACTGGTTGGTATTCCTTACACCTATAAATTCCTCTGGTCCCCGGCAATGGACAGTATTACGCTACCCTTTCTCGGCAGACGACGCGGCTGGATGCTGGTCACCCAGATAGCATTACTTATCGGTATGGCAGTAACCGGAACTCTAAATCCCTCCAACTCAGTTAAGTACATTGCTGCAGCTGCATTTTTAATCGCCTTTTTTAGCGCCAGCCAGGATATCGTACTTGATGCCTACCGCAGAGAACTTCTGCCGGATGAAGAGCTTGGCCTTGGAAACTCTTTTTATATGAACGGTTACCGCGCGGCAGTTTTTATTCCCGGCGGACTGGGTGTGGCTCTTGGTGATTATCTGGCCTGGCCGTATGTTTTTCTTATTGTTTCACTTTTTATGTTAGTTGGCATAACTAAAACGATTCTTATAAAAGAAGTGGTTACCGATATAAAACCCCCTGTAACCCTGAAAGAAGCCGTTGCCGATCCCTTCCTTGAGTTTTTTGAGCGAAGCGGTGTTCGCCGCGCGCTTTTAGTGCTGGCATTTCTCTTCTGCTACAAGCTCGGCGATAATATGGCCACTGCCCTCTCAACTCCGTTTTATCTTGATCTCGGCTTCACTAAAACTGTAATCGGCACGATGGTAAAACTTGTAAGCTTCTGGGCGATGCTGCTGGGCGGTTTTATTGGCGGTGTGGTAATTTTTAAAGTTGGCATTAACCGCTCGCTGTGGCTCTTTGGCGTGGTGCAGCTTGTATCAATCCTTGGCTTTGCCTATCTCTCGGTAAGCGGCCCCGTAAAGCTTATACTTGCAGCAGTAATTGCCTTTGAATACCTGGGAGTCGGACTTGGCGCAGCAGCACTAACTGCTTTTATGGCGCGCGAGACCAGTAAGCTTTTTACTGCAACCCAGTTTGCGCTTTTTTCAAGCCTGATTGCGCTGCCGCGCACATTCGCCAATGCTATAACCGGTTTTTTAATTGAAGGAGTTTCAAAATCTGACGGCATCTATTACAGACTCCTGGGCGAGCTTCCCGGTATGGGCTATACTGCTTTTTTTATATTCTGTGCAGCCTGCGCCCTGCCGGGAATGGTTCTGCTTTTGTGGATTGCACCTTGGGAAAAACACTAACCGGCCACTGCAATACTTAGGACTGTAGGGTAAACTGGGGTTAAACAGGTTCGACATGACTGCCTCAGCACATCTTTAGCTCTGCCTGATTAGCTCTGTCTTGCCTGTTCCACAAGCCTCAAACAGAAAAAATGAATGTGATTTAGGTAGATTAATTATCCTGTGATACATGTGCCAAAAATATACTGGATTTTTGGCATATCGTTAATAAAGACTTTTTCTATTTCTTAGCCCGGACCGGTCGTAAGAAGTAAAATTCTCCCTGCTGCCTCAAATGGCCGGCTGTAATTTCAGCCTTTTCACCTGCAACATATTCATGGTTTGGGTATCAACGATTTTTTATTTGTTCTTCGGCATGTTTCTTCATAAAAAACAATTTGTTGTTCTAAATCGTGCTTCAAGGCATCCCGATCCACACCCTGAAAGCTTATCTCATCAACTCTGTTATGGTCTGGGTCAGGGATCATATTTGTAATGTGGCCATAATAGAGCTGATCTTCTGGAATCCATACAGCCTCCCCCTCGATGGCACCAATCTTAATTTGAACAACATCTCTATTCTGCATCATAATCTATCTCCATAATACTTATGCTATTTAAAATAGTCAAAGGTGGAATCCCTTATGCTCTAGCCATCGTGCTAAATCTTGCACCGCTCCTATTATTAGTGGTTTTGAGCCGTGTGGCTTATGCAAAACCTTTACGTCTTCACCAAGATGAATTGCCACCCTCGATCCAGATCGCGATTCGTCTATAGTTGCGCCTAGTGCTTCCAATACGCTCCTGACACTACTCCAACGCAAGTTACGTGACTTGGATAAAATACCTCGTAGAGTTCTTAGATGCTTGCCACTTAGCAAACTCAGAGCTTCCGCGCCCTCGATAGATACGTCTAATAATTCCGGTGGAACTCCTGCGTATATAGCTTCAGGCTCCGTGTAGTATTCCCTCTTTCCTTTATCATCGAATTTATATCGTTTCCCATCTTGATCTACGTATGGGTATGCAAGTTCGATCTGCTTTTGATGATCCAGCCGATCACGCAGCATTTTGATGACACCAACGCATTCTTTTACGGTCAGTCGATGTCCTTTAGTATCATTACCTGTAGTGCTAGCATCGGGAAAAGCCGGGGCTAATCTACCGGCAAGGTCTAAATTGCCATCTAGAGATAGACCACTAGATTTCGGAACAAGTCCCTCAGAT
>RFHI01000039.1 GCA_003696425.1 Candidatus Dadabacteria bacterium
ATTTAGTGACTGCTCATACACAGCACAACGTCACGCTGGTAGTTTTTCGTATGCTGTATTTTTAACTGCTTAGCCACTGCTGCCTGCCTAAATCTAACGCTATAGTCTAATCCTGTTCAAAATTGTACAGCGGCCGGGGGTTACCACGTACTGCTTAAACTGCCTCTGCCCCGCCAGAGAATAAAAAGAAAAACGGGCGCACCTAAAAGCGCCGTAATAACTCCAACAGGTATTTCAGCCGGAGCTATAAGAGTCCTGGCCGCCGTGTCAGCCAGCACCAGTAATGCTCCACCGGCCAGTACGGCTGCCGGCATTATCAGCATATGTCTTAAGCCGGTAAAGTGCCTGACAATATGCGGAACTATCAGCCCCACAAAACCAATTGGTCCAGAAAGCGCTACAACAACAGCAACCATTAATGAAGTAAAAACAAACAGATTGCGCCGCACAGCCAGAGTCTCTACCCCTCTACTGCCGGCAACTTCATCTCCTAAAAACATAAGATCGAGCTCTCTGCTGTAGCGGAAAATTACCACAAGACCAAAAGCTGCAAGCAGCACAAGCACTACCACTTCCCCATAGCCGCTTACACTGACGCTGCCCATCATCCAGCGCAGCATTGAAAAGCTCTCACTAAAGTCACTTATATACTGAAGAAACATTACAAGGCTTGAGAATAAAAAATTAACCATTACTCCCCCCAGCAGCATTCCCACAGGAGTAAGACGCCGGGCAGCTGCAAGAATATACACCAGCACAACACTTAAAAGCGCTCCCAGCATGGCCGCCAGTATGCCGCCATAATTTAAATCTGCCAGCGCAGTACTACCTCCAAAAATAATAAAAGCTGCTGCCCCAAACGATGCTCCCGCTGACACACCGAGCGTAAACGGTGTTGCCAGTTCATTTTTAAAAAGACTCTGAAAGACCATCCCGCCAACAGCAAGAATAGCCCCGCTTATAAATGCGCTTAAAACCCTGGGGACTCTAAGCTGCCAGAAGATAAAACGGTTTGTATCGCTGAGCTGGCCGGAAAATAACTCAGCAACCCCTATATCAACTGCACCAATAAAAGGCGAGATGACCAGCAGCGCCAGCGTTATAATTACAAGAACTGTAAAAAACCCCTTCCGGCTCATAATCCCTTTAAAGTAAATACTGGCGCACTGCTCTGAGCAGGCCTTATGATCTCAAACACATCGCCATAAACAGCATCGAGCAGATCTTTATTATAAAATTCCGAAACATCCCCCAAAAACTTAAGCCGGCCTTCTTTAAGCGCCAGTACTTTATCAGCAACCGCTAAAGCATCGTTAAGATCGTGGGTTGCGAAGATAACAGAGCGCCCGGCAGTTTTTTTAAGCTCACGAACTAACCTGTAAGTAGCAGCACGGGCTGCCGGATCAAGATAAGTGGCCGGCTCATCCAGCAACAACAGCTCAGCATCCTGCGCAAGCGCTGCCGCAATAGCAGCGCGCTGTCTCTCTCCGCCACTAAGCGAACTAAGCGGGGAATCTTTAAACTCAAAAACTCCTGTCCTTAGCAGGGCATCTTTAATAATGCTGCGGTCAACAGCTGAAAGTGCCCGAAAAGGGCCAAGATAAGGATAGCGCCCCATAACAACAAAATCGTAAACACTTAAGCTGGTGGGGAAGCTAAAGCCCTGCGGTACAAGTGCAACATGCTGTGCCCGCTCGCGGGCTGTGTAATTATTTACAGGTCTATCCCGAATAAGCAGCGCACCTCTGCTGACTTTCAGCACACCCGTGCAGAGTTTAAGCAATGTACTTTTCCCGCTGCCGTTTAAGCCGACAAGGGCAAGAACAGAATTATTTTCAAGACTAAAGGAAAGATTGTGGATTACGTATCCTTTATTGTAGCCGGCTGATACATCGTCAAATTCAAGAATCTTTGTTGTCATTACTCAGGTTAGCTGTTTTTAAAAACTTCCGGGTGCAGGTAATGTGCAATATCATTTAAAAGCATTGTAAATCTAGGTCCCGGAACATACACATAGCTTTTTTTAAGAAAGTATATTCGTCCTGACTTTACAGCCGGAACCATACTATATTTTTTCCAGAATTTAAGCGCTAAAGCAGTATTAAAGTTTTTACGTAAAGTCTCCGGCACAATCTGTAAAATTACCTCTGGCTTAAGAGCAATCAGCCCCTCTGCTGAAAGAGAAGGTAAAGCTGCCGTAGAGCCCCTGTAGGCATTAACACCACCTGCGATTCTTACAAGGTCATTATAAAAGCCGTCCTTACCCGATATGTACAGTCCCCGCAAACCAGCGGCAGGTTCAGAGCCTATTACAATCAGGGCAGAAACTGCGCTAACACCCTTCAATCTTTGCTGCACAGCGCTAATCTGTTTTTTTAAATCATTAATCAGCCGGGCAGCACGTCTTTTTTTATTACATACATTGCCGAGAAGTGTTATTGACTCCAGAATCCCGCTTAAGGAGTTATGGTTAAAGTTAAGCTGCTGAGCTGAAAGCGTTGCTAGATTATCTGGCGGCGTGCCAACCGAAGCAGCAGTTATAATAAGATCCGGTTTAAGCGTTATGATTAATTCACGGGCCGGATCGAGCAACCCGCCAACACGGGGAAGATCTTTAACCCCATCGGGATAGGAATCATAACGGCTAACCCCGACAAGATTTGCCCCCAGGCCGAGGCTGTAAACCACTTCGGTAGCGCTGGGGGCAAGTGTAATGATCCTGCGGCAGCTGCTCTTTTGCCCGGACGCTACAGCACTTTCAGGCAAGCAGAGAAGTAAGGCTGTTACAATCCCCGCAAGCAGCCGCTTTAATTTTTTATGAAGTAAGCCGCAGTCCGGCATAAACTGCTGCTCCTTCAGTGCCAAAGCCGAGCACATCCTGGTATTCCTCGTCAAAGATGTTATTTGCCCGCAGGTACAGCTCAAGGCTGTCATTCACCGCGTAACTGCCGCTGATATTTACCAGCGTGTAGCTGGCAAGCGTAACCCGTGATGACGGGAAAGTTGAAAAATCAAAGTCATCACGCCTGCCAACATGGATTACTCCCAGCATAACCCTGGCTTTCTGCGAGAGCCTGTAAGTAAGATCTCCTGAGACTTTAATATCCGGTCTGCGGATAAGATCCTTACCATCGCTTTTATCTTCGCTGTCTGTATAAGTAAACCTGACAGTTCCGCTCAGGTTGTCATTAAACACCGCCGTAAGTGTCGCCTCAACTCCCTGCGTGCGGGCTTCGTTAATATTGGTTGAGATAAATGTATTTGGATCTGCAATGATAAGGTCCTTAAACCTGTTATGAAAATAAGCAACCGAAAGTTTAAAATCCCTGGAAAGTAAACTCTGTTCAATACCCAGGTCGAAACCGAGACTCTTTTCCGGGTTAAGATCAGGGTTACCGAACGAAGAATAAAGCTGTGAAAGTGAAGGTGCTTTAAAGCCACTTCCGACAGAGCCAAAAAGTCTGGTTCGACCGGAATTCAGTTTAACTACCGGTGCCACTCTGAAAGTAAATTCACTTCCAAACTGGCTGTGATCATCAATTCTGGCTCCTGCGGCAGCAGCAAAACTGTCTCCGTAACTGCCCTGCCCTTCCAGATAATAACTGTTAGTGCTGGCCTCGTTTTCCGGAAAGATGCTTTCAAAAGGTCCAAAAGCGCTTACAGACTTGTACGTGCTGCTGGCACGCTCCTCTTCACGCTCAAAGCCAAAGGTAACATTACAGTTATCTGAAACTTCATAACTGTTCTTAACTCCATACGTAAGCAGTCTGCCATTAAACTTGCTTCGAAGCGAATCAAGCGGATGCAGCAGGTCAGGATCGTTATTGTCCCTTCTGGCGTGATTTGCGCCACCAAAGAAAAACGTCTGTTCAAGTTTATCATTCAGCCAGCGAAGTGTTAATTCTCCGCGTGCATAAAACTGCTCTCCCTTTAAGGTACGGTTCGGATCGTCGCCACCTTTTCCACCAGAATTATCAAGCTCTGTTTCAGAATCAATATAGCGCGAATACACTCTCAGTTCAGCATTATCAGAAAGTTTATATCCGCTCTGAAGCGAAGCGCTCGTATTTTTATAGCCGTCATGCTCAGTGTTGCCGTCTGCAGCATCCGCCGCAGAGATACCGTCTGTATCAAAGCGCGAAATACCGAAGGAGTAATCAAAACTTCCATCAGCGCCGCTGATTCCGGCTGACTCGCGAAAAGTACTGTAAGAACCGGCCTCAAAGCTGCCGCTTAAGCGCGCCGGGCCGCTCCCGCGTTTAGTATAAATACTGATTACGCCGCCGCTGGCGTCAGAACCGTAAAGTGGGGCCTGCGGGCCACGTAAAACTTCAATGCGTTCAACATTACTCAGTGGCAGATCGGCAAAGTTATAGGCACGATTGGGGCTGCCCGGGTCGTTAGCCGGCACGCCATCAATTAATACGAGCGTGTTTTCCGAGTTTGCACCACGGATAAAAACCGAGGTTGAACCGCCGGGACCGCCGCTTGCAACAACATCAACTCCTGCCACTTCTTTTATTAATTCGGCCACGTTTTCTGCCGGGCTGTTTTTTATCTCTTCCTGGGTAATAACTGAAACTGAGCTGCCGACGTTTTCCTGCGGTGTGACCACCAGAGTTGCAGAGCGAACTAATTTAGTTTCCTGGGCCACAAGCTGCTGCGGCAAAAGAGTAAAAACAACTGCCATGCTGGCGATGATTAGTTTTGAGTGTGACTTCATCAGATAATCTCCCATATGAAACTCCGCGCACAGTTTGACTGCACAACTACCACGGATTGTATTTCACTGGACCTGTTTAAATCTCTTGCAGGCTACCTTCCCAGTCCCGAAGAAAGCAGCAGAGGTTTTGTCAGGCAGGTCTTCTGGCTTCCGGTTCATCCTTTGGCCCTGGCCTTCCCGGCGGAATAACAGATTACCTGCTCTTTTCCGCCAGTGACCGTTTCAAACAGGCCTCCGTCACCGGTTACAGCGGCGGGTCCGCGACGGATTTTCACCGTCTTCCCTCGAACCTGACGGGGTCTAAGTAGCATTGATGGGGGTTAAGTGTCAATTGGGGGATGGAGGAGGAGCGGGAAAACAGTAATCAGCTTACTGAGTTTCAGTTTTCTGGGGCTGTGGCTTCATAGGAAAACTAAACTCGTTGGGCGTATTACGTCGACGGTTACGTTGCCGTAGACGTAAAAGCGTAGACGTAGACGGATACGTCTACGTATTTTAATTCGCACAACGCTTGAGTTAATTATCTAAACTTTATTTAGGAATTGGTGCCGCTTCTCCGCATTCTATACCCGCCGGCTATAATTCGGGGCCTCTTCGGTTATAACTACATCATGCACATGACTTTCACCGAGACCGGCCGGGGTAACCCGTATAAACTCTGCATCGCGTTTCAGCTCTTCAATTGTAGAAACTCCGCAATACCCCATTCCGGCACGAAGCCCCCCTACCATCTGAAAAATAAGCGACGAAAGCGAACCCTTAAACGGCACCCTGCCTTCAATGCCTTCAGGTACGAGCTTACCCGGTTCAGCATCCATCTGGTTATAGCGATCACGCGAACCGCGCCGCATCGCTCCAAGTGAACCCATACCGCGGTACATCTTATATGTCCGCCCCTGGTAGAGAACAGTATCACCAGGCGATTCTTCAGTTCCGGCAAAAAGAGAGCCGATCATAACTACATCTGCTCCAGCAGCAATTGCCTTGACAATATCACCAGAAAACTTAACTCCTCCGTCAGCAATCAGCCTCACACCGGTGCCTTCAAGCCCCCTGGCAGCTTCTGATATGGCCGTGATCTGCGGCACGCCTACACCCGAAACAACGCGGGTAGTACAGATTGAGCCCGGCCCGATACCGGCTTTTACAGCATGCACTCCGGCATCGGCCAGCGCCCTGGCACCCTCAGCTGTCGCCACGTTACCTGCAACAACGGTCACAGCAGGATAGTTTTCCCGGATCATTCTGACTGCCTTTAAAACCCCTTCCGAGTGACCGTGCGCACTGTCAACCACTATTACATCAACCTCGGCTTCAATCAGTGCACTCACCCGCTCGGCACAATCCCCGGCTACACCAACAGCTGCACCAACTCTTAAGCGGCCCATATCGTCTTTGCAGGCGGAGGGATATTTACGCATTTTTTCAATATCTTTAATTGTAATCAGTCCCTCGAGCCTGTTGCTATCTCCAACTACCAGCAGCTTTTCAATGCGGTGCTTATGAAGTAAAACCTTGGCCTCTTCCAGGGTTGTGCCCGGGGAAGTAGTTACAAGATTTTCAGAGGTCATAACTTCCGAAATTTTCCGTTCGAAATTATCTTCAAAACGAAGGTCGCGGTTAGTTACAATTCCGGCTACCGTTCCATCAGCATTAACAACCGGAAGGCCGGAAATTTTGTACTGCTCCATTATTTCGACTGCATCGCTGATTTTCTGATCCGGACGCACTGTGATTGGATCCGTAATCATACCACTTTCAGACTTTTTAACGCGTCTTACTTCCTGGGCCTGCTCCTCCGGAGACATATTCTTATGAATAAATCCTATGCCCCCCTCCTGGGCTATTGCTATGGCCAGCCTGGATTCTGTAACTGTATCCATTGCAGCACTAACCAGCGGGATATTAAGCTCCAGCGTGTCAGAGAGGCGGGTACGAACATCTACATCTTTTGGAAGAACACGCGAAAAGCGCGGGCGCAGAAGAACATCGTCGAATGTAAGGGCTACCTGTGCTTCCTCTTTAAACATGGAAGGTCCTCTAAAAGTTGGCACTGCTATGATAAATACCCGGACAGCGTTTTGCGGCAGTTTAAACAAAAATGCCCGGCGCTTAAACCGCAGCTGCCGCAAAATTAAAAAACATAACCTGCTATCCTGATTTCAGAAATCTTTCCGGAAAGTTAGCACAGATGCAAAAGCTAATCAAACCTTAGTCGCGGCTGCCTCCCAGGCCAAAACGGACTATATAATAGAGCAGTGTCAGGATAGAGGAGAGCGTTGCAGCCACATAGGTCATGGCAGCTGCACTTAAGACCTCGGAGACCACCGGGTATTCCGCCTGACTGATATATCCTGAGCTGGTAAGAATCTCTTTCGCGCGTGCACTGGCATCAAACTCTACCGGAAGATTTATCAGCTGAAACACTACCACCAGTGAAAAGAGAAATATTCCGGCTACAATCAGCTGAAAGCTGCTAAACAGCGCCCCAATAATAATTATAAATATTGATGCGTTACTTCCAAAAGAAGCCATCGGCACGATAGCATTCCGTAATTTAAGCGGCACGTAGTGCCTTGCGTCCTGTATTGCATGTCCGGCCTCATGAGCAGCAACCCCAAGGGCTGCCAGTGAACGGCCGTTAAATACCTCCGGGCTTAAGCGTAAAACCTTTTTGGAAGGGTCATAGTGATCACCTAAAAATCCGCGTGTCATTTCCACGGCAACCTGGCCCGAAAGTCCTTCAGTACCAAGAATCCGCTCGGCTACTTCACGTCCTGACAGCCCGCTGCCTGCAGCAATGTTACTGGCCCGCTTATAAGCCGATTGAACTTTAAGCTGTGCCCAGCCGGCCAGAAGAAGAGCCGGAATCATAAAAACAAGATAGAGCGGATCAAAAAACATAAATAACTCTCCGAAATTTAAAGCAATTGCATATTTCCCAATTATTTAGACGAAGACTTACTTAAAAATAATCACTTAAACCGTAATTTCAAGCTGCAGCAGGGGGATTTTCCGTCTGTTTTGGCAGTCTGAACTGAGTGCTCTCTAAAAACTCTTTAATTATCGCCTGACATTCTTCCACGGATTCGGATCGTACCAGCGCGGATCGAAGAGCAGAAGCTCCTCTGAATCCTGAGGCATAGATCTTAAAAAACTTCTTCAATTCGCCAAAGCCGCGCTCCCCCCTCCAGGTATTATAGTAAAGCTCCAGGTGCTCACGAAGAAGCGTTAGCCTTGCATACAGATTTAAATCTTTAAAGCTCTTTTCTTCATTAAAGAAATATAAATCATCAAAAACAGCGCGTCCCACCATCACACCATCTGCGCAGTATTTTTCAGCCCTGGTATACAAATCATTTAAAGACGACACATCACCGTTTCCTATAATAAGCGCTTTACTCTTCATGCTGTCGCGTAAATTAACGGCCTTTTTTATCTCTTCCCACCTTGCTGCCGCCTTTGACATCTGGCGGGCTGTACGGGCATGCAGCGTGACTGCAGCAGGCTTTAGCTCAAGTAAAAAGCCCACCCACTCTTCAGTTGCTATTTTATTAAATCCAATCCTGGTCTTAACACTTACCGGTAAACCCGCAGCGCCTTCCATAGCAGCTAAAATCAGCTCACGCGCCAGTGAGCGGTTTTCAATCAGAGCTGAGCAGGCTCCATTTTTTACCACCTTTGGCACCGGGCAGCCCATGTTGATATCAATACCGTCAAAGCCGAGTTCCACGAGGAGCCTTGCAGCGTGATAGTAATTATCCGGATTATTGCCCCAGATCTGGGCTATAATCGGGCGCTCGGCTTCCGTAAACTTAAGCCGGTGGATAACCTTTTCCCGCCCAGGCGACATCAGTCCGTCAGCGCTGGTAAACTCGGTAAAAAAAAGATCGGGACGCCCCAGCCGCGCAATAATACGCCTGAAGACCGTATCGGTCACATCCTCCATCGGGGCCAGTATTTTTATCGGCCTTGAAAGCCTCTGCCAGATTGAAGCCATAAATTAAATCCTAACAGCTTTATGCCTGAAAGTCAGCATTACTGAGCATTACTTGCTCTTTGGTTTCAAAGAGATAATATATATAGTTGAATCTGGCTATGATAACTAAAAAGAAAATAGTAGAAGACTGGCTTCCGCGCTATACCGGCCTTAAGCTTAAGGAATTCGGCCAGTACATTCTGCTTGTTAACTTTACCAACTACGTACAGATGTTTGCCGATAAGTTCGGCGTTCCCGTTCACGGACAGGGCTTACCGATGCAGAGCGCCTCGGCTGATGGGATTACCATAGTAAATTTCGGTATTGGCAGCCCTATGGCAGCGACAGCGATGGACCTGCTTTCAGCAGTAGAACCCAAGGCGGTTCTGTTTCTCGGTAAATGTGGCGGGCTTAAAAAGAAAACTGAAGTAGGAGATTTGATTCTTCCAATTGCAGCTATAAGGAGTGAAGGAACAAGTGACCAGTATCTTCCGCCGGAAATTCCGGCGCTGCCCTCTTTTGCGCTGCAGCGCAGTATCTCTTCTACCATTATTAAACACCAAAAGGACTACTGGACCGGTACTATTTACACTACAAACCGCAGAGTCTGGGAACATGATGATGATTTTAAAAATAAACTTTTAAAGTCCCGCGCAATGGGCATTGATATGGAAACAGCCACAATCTTTGTAACCGGCTTTGTAAATCAGATACCGCGCGGTGCACTTTTGCTGGTATCGGATAATCCACTTGACCCGGAAGGTGTAAAAACTAAAAAAAGCGATGAAAAAGTTACCCGTGAATTTGTGACCACTCATCTTGAAATCGGTATTGACTCATTAAAAGAGCTGGCCTCTTCGGGCGAATCCGTAAAGCATTTAAGATTTGAAGAATAGTACGGCTTTATGCCACCGCCTGCGGCTTATCGTTTGATGCTTCGTTACACACCCGCTCAATTAAGAGCTTAAGCTGCTCAAAATCAACCGGCTTGCTTATGTGTGCATTCATACCGGCCTGGAGGCAGCGCCGCTTTTCTTCCTCGGTAGCAAAGGCAGTCATTGCAATGATCGGGATTTTCGAAGTATCGCTGCTCCGGCTTCTGATTTCGCGCGTGGCTTTAAAGCCGTCCATCTCCGGCATCTGGCAATCCATAAGAATAAGATCAAACTTATCCTGTTCTAAAAGGTCCAGTGCCACTCTGCCGTTTTCAGCAATTTTTACGGTGTGCCCAGCCTTCTCCAGCATCCTGCGGGCAATCAGCTGATTAACCGAGTTATCTTCAGCTACCAGTATCATAAGACTGCCTGCCTGCCTGTCTTCACTGACGTCCGCAACGCTCTCTTCGGGTTCAGCCTGATGCTCCGGCTTCCCGACGGAGACGGTGTAGTAAAAGCAGCTGCCGCAGCCCTCGCGGCTTTTAAGCTCAATGTGCCCGCCCATAAGTGCTACCAGCTCAGATACAATTGCAAGGCCGAGGCCGGTACCGCCGTATTTTCTGGTAGTATGCTTTTCTGCCTGTGTGAACGACTCAAAAATCAGCTGCTGCTTATCTTCCGGAATGCCAATACCGGTATCTGAAACTGCAAAGAAAAGTTTGTATTCCTCTTCGCCGGCCTCAAGCAGCCCTGCCTGAAGTACTATTACGCCGCCTTTTTCTGTAAATTTCAGCGCGTTATCAAGCAGATTATTTATCACCTGCTGAAGCCTGACGGAATCTGCCATAACCCGCCCGGGCAGACGCGGATGTAATTCCAAAAAGAAATGCACCCCCTTATTGGCAGCACGCGGCGTAAAGATGGCCTCTATCTGTCCGAACAGTTCGGACAAGACAACCTCATGCGGATCGAGCTCAAGCTTTCCGGCTTCGATTTTCGAAAAATCAAGAATATCATTTAAAATTACCATTAGTGACTTTGCAGAAGCCTCTACCAGCTTCAGGTACTCCTGCTGATCTTCACGCGGGTTTTGAGTAAGTAACAGTTCAGTAAGCCCGATGATGCCGTTCATTGGAGTCCTGATTTCATGGCTTACATTGGCCAGGAACTGCCGTTTATGTTTGTTTGCTGTTTCAGCGTCTTTTAAGGCCCGATCGAGATCTAAAACAGTCTTGCGAAGCTCCTGCTGAATTTCTTCTTTATGTGTTATTTCATCTATCAGGCGCTGATTAAGCTCCTCCATATTCTGGTTGGCGCGGTAGAGATCAGTTATCAGATCGTCATTTTTATATTTAAGTGCTATAGATGATGCTATCGCACGATGGATAAGTTTAGATGAAAAAGTTACCAGACCCAGAAACAAAAGCACCATAAAGCCCATAACCGTGCCAATACTGCCCGGGTGAAATAAAAAGCGCAGCGTTATCGGCAAGAGAGCCGGCACAACAAAACAGACAGGTGCCCATCTTAAAGCAGAGAGAATACCGACCGCGCCGGCTGACATACCTGCCAGCACAAATGCCAGGAAGGTCTGGTGCAGCTCAGAATTTTCAGGAAAAAAGAAGACAGCTGTCCCTCCCCAGGTAAGACCGGACAGTAATACACCGGCCTGATAATATATGCCCCACTTATGCTCAGCCTGTTCGGCCTCAGAGAGTCCACGAAAGCGCAGTACAAGCGTAATTCTTGCAATCACCACTAAAGTATGTGCGGCAAGCCATAGAAGCAGTGCCCTGTGAGAGACAACCGGCCATAGCACCAGCACAAGCAAAGCACTGTTTATAATGGATACATAAAAAGAGGAGAGCGCCTGCTGATACAACAGCTTAAACTGCTCAGTATAAACATCGCCAAGCCGATACGAAGCAGTCGCAAAAAGCGCGCTGCTTTCAGCTGAAACGTCTCTAGCTCTGTCAGTCCTGCTCACCTGATTTGATAGTTTATAAGTTTAAGTTTTACGGCAACCTTTAAATTCGGCATAAGCTCTGATTTTCAAAAGGCATTTATTAATATACAGGCTTATAAACTGTGCAATTTTCTGTACTTCTCAGGGAAGCGGCTTTCAGTCTTAAGCTAAAAAGTTTCATGGCAGTTAATAAAAAACTAAATTTATCCAACAATTTTAGAGAATTAACTGAAGGTCTGTATGTGCTTATTACTGGCCTGCTTTATGCATTATTTTTAGTGGCAGTTTTTAAGAGTTTGAGAGTTCTTAATGGCTAAGGAAACTTCTCCTGAAATAGAGCTTCAGAAGCGATTTATCCGGCTTAAAAAGCAGTTCAATCCGCACAACCGCCCGCCATCCGGACAGTTTTCTCTTCAGGGTATTGTACAGCCCGGCGATCGCACAAGCTATTCAATCAATGGTCATGATTTTGTAGTAACAAGTAACACCTGGATAATCGGTAAACTTCATATTGGAGCAATTGCACAGGTAAAAGGAGTTGTAATTACCGGGATTGGGAAGTGTGCTACCAAGATTATTGTGAGGTAGTTTTAGGGTAACGCCGAAAAGCTGAAAGCGGGCTGCAGCTATAAAGAATAAAATTCGTAGACGTAGCCGTATACGTATACGGTTTTACGTCGACGGCAACGTCGCCGTGGACGCATACGCCCTACAAGTTCAGCTTTTTTATGCAGCCTCAGCCCCGGGAAACCTGAAAAGCAGTAAGCCGTAACGCCAAAAAGCTGATAGCAGGCTGCCGGAAGCTGATCCTGACCCCTCGATTTTCTGATTACTGATTCACCGCTTACTGATTACCTGCTACAGGCACTGCCTGCTTCCCCCCACTTAAGCAATTATGTTATATCATTCCTTATGCTGCGCTCCACTTTATACTTTCAGCTTATACTGACTGCTGCATATCTTGTTACTTCCGGTCCGCTCTATGCCGAAACAATACTTACTCCTGCTTTCAGTGCCCGCATTGTACAGACTTTAATCGACTCGGAGCAGAACAGGGCATCAAGTGGAGTTATCTCGGCCGGAAAAAAAGAGGTAAAAGCTCACATTATCAGCGCCAATATTTACTCCTGGAAATTTGTAAGAAGCATCACGGGTTCCGAGGTAGCAGGTGGGGCTTATAAAATTGAAGTGGGA
>RFHI01000040.1 GCA_003696425.1 Candidatus Dadabacteria bacterium
CTTAACCCGCATTTTTCATGAGAATCCGTCACGAGAGGCGCAATTTTGAGCCGAGGTTGAATTAAAAAAGCGCAGGAATACTGGAGTATGGCGAGCATTTTTTCATTCAAGATCGGCCAAAAGTGCGCCTCGCAGTAGGACTACTAATGGTAGTAAAACTGTGGCCTGGCAATACCGATCTTTTTCACAATAAATTAGGTGGATAACCTGGATTTACTAAAATTTCTCGTGAAAAATTCGGGTTAACAGCTCTCAGCTCCTGCTCTCAGCTTTACGGCTTTCTGATTTTCAGCGGCTGCAGCAGTAGCTGATCAGCTGAATGCGGGATGCTGGCTGCAGATCCATTCAGAAATCTGAAAAACAGTAATCAGTAAACAGAACCTGAACCGGAAATCGGAAACTAAGATTGAATTAAGCAGAGACCTGCCCGGCGGTGAATCAGATTACGGTATCCACCCTAAGAGTTTTTCGTAATTTCAAAACTTTCTGTAACTTAAAGCCCAATACTTCATCTTAGTAAAATAGCAGCGTCCTCTAAGCAGGGCCTGTATGAGGTTTTTTAGGTGTTTTTTAGAGGTAATAGGATGTCAGAAGAAGTTTCAGAGACCCGTATCATTACAACTTTAGGTGAACTTGTAGAGGCTTTAACCCAGATTGCGCTTGAAAACTGTAAAACTAAAAAAGAGGGATACCTGGTAGCCTCTGAAGCGCTAAGTGAGCTTTTAAGCCAGAGCAACTTTTATGAGTCCGCTCTAAAAGATAACCTACTGGAAGAATTACATTAATTTTCTCTGCCGCTTAATTTTGGCTGAGAAAATCTAGGCACTTAAATCATCCAAATAAATACAGGGAGAGCTTGTGCCCGTACGGCTTTAGGGCCCGCTTCTAGAAAGTGCCTATGCGTAAATATGCTGATTTGCTTATAGCCAGTGTTTTAACACTACTATCCGTGTTTGTAGCTGCTGCCGCCTTTGCAGTTATAAAAAAACAATATGCAGACAATCTTAAACTGTTAGACGGTATTAAACCCGGATATGCGTATTACAGGATTATTAGCCATAAACGTTGCCTCGGATCTCTTAGCACCAATCTGATAAAACATAAAAACATCAGATTAGAAATGCGTGCAAAACTCAGAGTAAATTATAAAAACAAAAATATTCCTTTATCTTTGAACGCCAACATTTTTTTTAATCCACTTGGTCAGTTGGTATCAGCCAAATCAAGCATGGAGTCAGAACCTTTCTACTTCAGTATTAACGCTAAACAGGCAAATCCGATAAAAATTAATATCTACGGTCGAATGGGAAAGCGTGAAATTAATCCGGTATTTTTAATTCCCGGACCAGTGGTATTAACCAAAAACAGTAAAAAATACGCTCTTATTTATCAACCAGACTCTATAGCGGGCACACAATTAATTAAATTGCTGACAGAACCGCTAGGCAAAAAGTTAAAAATAACGCTGGTTGAAACCGAAAAACTGTCTGAGTGCAAAGAACTGCCAGAACGCGTGTTGAATCTTGACGCCGCAGCAGGCATGCTGTCTGCTATATTGCAAAGATCCGTTAACAAAATGGTAAGGACAGATGACAAAAGAGAAGTTAATTGAAATTGAAAACGTCTCTAAACAATACGGATCATTTAAAGCCGTAAATGATATCTCACTGGATGTTTATTCCGGGGAGATCTTTGGGTTTCTCGGAGTAAACGGAGCCGGCAAAACAACTACGTTAAGAATGCTGGCCGGTGTTTTGCGGCCAACTGCCGGACGAATCCGCCTGGGAGGCTTTGATATTGAAGAAGAACCACTTAAAGCCAAGGCAATTACCGGATACATTCCTGACCGGCCGTATATTTACAGCAAGCTAACAGGCCGTGAATTTCTCTACTTTATTGCAGATCTTTACTCCATGGACAAAAAAGAAGCAGAAGAGTCAATTGACAAGTATTTGGCCGAATACAGCCTGGTAGAGTGGCAGGATGAACTGATTGAAAGCTACTCACACGGCATGCGCCAGCGGCTGGCAACCTGCGCAGCACTTATTCACAAGCCAAAAATCCTGATTATTGATGAACCGATGGTTGGACTTGATCCTCACGGGGCAAAACTTCTTAAAGACTGTATGAGACGTTACGCCAGAGAGGGTATGGCTATCATGTTATCCACCCACTCCTTGAATGTAGCTGAAGAGGTGTCAGACAGAATTGCAATTATTCATAAAGGATCAATTTTAACAGTTGGCACGCTGGATGAGATTAGATCGCAAACAGGTGGTTTTAACGATGGTCTTGAGAGCATGTTTTTACAGCTTACTTCTCAGGCCGGGCAAGAGCTGGAACACTGATTATAAAAGCCAATCAGTTTAACGGTTATTTTCATATATTGAGGTTTTGATGATACCAGTTCTGGTAGAGCCAAAATTTGACGCTTTTAAAAACCGCTGGCGCAAAAATCTGACGCTGTCAGGACAGCTGGGTAGAGATCTGGTAATTACTATTTTCTCCGGATTGGTCGTTTTTGGAATTTACAATGGCTGCCTGGCACTTGTCCGGCATATAGAACGCAGTTCGTCAATAGTACAGATATCCCCTTCGCTTCCGCTTGGACTCTTGTTGCTCCTGCTTCTGATAATGCTACTGTTTTCCAACTGTATTCATGCTCTGGGGGCGATGTTTTTAAGTAAAGATCTTGATTTGGTGCTCTCTTCTCCGATCGGGCCAGCACAATTTTTTTACGGTAAGTTTATTGATACTTTTCTGAGCTCTTCCTGGATGGCTTTAATATTTGGAACGCCGGCAATTGTAGCTTTTGGAGTTGCCTATCATGTCGATCCTGTTTTTTACTTCCTGGCAGCCATTATCCTACTACCTTATTTTGCTTTGCCGGTTTCTCTCTCTATACTTACTGTAACCATCTTTGCCAGAGTTATTCCAATTCATCGCACCCGAGAAATCATCTTAGGGGTAGCAATTCTTGCTGTTATAGCGCTTTACTTCATAACCCGCGCAATTAATCCGGGAGATACCTCTTATACTGACCTGACTGACATATTGCACATTGTTTCACTGGCATCAATTCCACACACTATCTGGTCACCGTCCTATTGGACAGCTGTCAGTATAAGCGAACTACTGGAAGGACGCGGCACAGATTTCATACCATATGTTGTCATGCTCTACGCCACTTTCATTGCTGCAACATCTCTTGCTTATATACTCTTCAGACTATTTTACCAGGATGCCTATTCAGCCGCCCATAATACTAAAAGTACATTCAGGCTCGAAAGTAAGCGCAGTCAACAGCGATTGATATTACTTACGCCATTTCTGTCAAGACCTTTTAGAGCTGTACTGGCAAAGGAATATAAGCTGTTTGCCCGTGACATGACACAAACTATCCAACTTATGCTGCTTATAGGTTTATGTGTTATTTACTTATATAACTTCAGAATTCTTAACGGCACCAGTGCTATAAGCGAATCGGCGCGTGTCTGGTGGCAGGGGTTTCTTGTAATTGCCAATATAGCAATGGGAGGCTTTGTTATTACTGCTGTCTGTACCCGATTTGTATATCCAAGTGTATCAAGCGAAGGACGCTCGTACTGGATACTGCAGACCTCACCGCTTTCAACTCACGATCTGCTAAGAGCTAAATTCTGGTGCTGGCTTGTCCCGATTGCCACAATTTCAAGTTTTATATTTTCTTCTGGTGCATTTGCCATTGATGCTGCTCCACACATTATTGTATTAAACGCTCTGGCAAGCTGGATTATGTGTTACGGTATAGTAGGCCTCGCGGTAGGTCTTGGAGCTGTTTTTGCAACCTTTAATTGGGAACACACCTCGCAACTCTCAGCCAGCTTCGGAGCTCTGGTGTTCATGCTTTCAAGTGCAATTATAATTTTTGTTAATATGATTCCTGCTGCGCTTCTTATTTTCTTGAGAACTCTAAGAGAAACGGGCCATAACTTCCCGGCCTTCGACTGGTACTTAAGTGTGACAATCTGTGCCCTTCTTTTAGCTGTTATTAATTATAAAACCACTGACTGGGCAATAAAAATGGGGGAAAACTCCCTTAACACTCTCAAACAGGGAAAATAAAACACGCTGGCCAGTTGAAATAGTTAGACCCCAGCCTGCAATCATATACAGATCAATAGCTCCGAACGGTATATCCGGCAGGGACGGGCAACTTAAAGAGCGCCGGAGGCAACTCAGAATTAAATTTAGCCATTTTAATAGAAATCTGTTGATTAAAATTATTCCGATAGGATTTAATTTCAATATAGCTAGGATAGCTGAACTGTTCCGCAGCCTGATAGCTGCCATAGCTAATTTTCAACACCCGTTTTTTTCTGAATCCAGCTCTTACTTCAAACGAGAGTACTTCTCCGGCCGCAACATCTAAAATTACCCGATAGCGTGCTCCATAAATATCGATTAAAAGCTTATCAGGATAAGCCCTATAAACACGATCAGCTCTTTTAACAGCCCTTATTAAACGCAGCGGCAGTCTGCCTGTTAAAAGAGCTGTAAGATCGTTTACATCAAGCTTAGCACCCAGTAACTTTTTAATTATTTTACCGCTGTCTGAACCAGTTATCGCCTGTTTATTAGAGCTGTCCAGGTATGTATACCCCTCAGGCCCGGAAACCATAACTGCCGCCGCATAGCCAAAGCTTATGGGCAATATCTCATAACGGAAAAGTTTATTAGTGCGATCAAAGACTATAATGTTTTTTGTTCGGTAAGAACTATGCTCTGCTTTTATAAGAGAAAGCGCTAAGATGCGCGCAGAGTTTATCTCGCTGCTGCGCCTGCTCTGTAACGAAGCTACTTCCTCAAGAATCGCCCTATCGCTCTTCAGCGGATAATATCCGGGGGGAATAGTGGTTTTTAGAGCACAGCCTGCAAGGCTACCCGGCAGAAGTATCAGGAACAATAGTTTTTTCACTTGCTTGAAACAGCTCTATTAAGTAAGTCAGGATGTTTCTTCTTTAATTCTGCCAGAGTGCTCTTCATCCATTCAATAGAGCGGCGATCTTCGTCAGTATTTGGTTGCTTTAGCTTTTCTACAACTGAGTTAAGAGACTTATATGCCTCTTTCAGTTTACCCAGTTTAATCAATACCCGACTGTAATGTTCATGGATTACAGGATCATCTGGAACTACTGCAACAGCCCTGGCAAGCGTTTTTTCAGCCTGATCGTATTTCCCCAGCTTAAAGTAAATCCAACCAAGTGTATCCATGTAATAGCCATCGCCAGGGCGAACTTTAAGAGAATGTCTGCTTAGCTCAAGCGCTCTGTCAAGATCACGTCCCTGTTCCGCCAGAGAATAAGCTACGTAATTTGCAGCATCTGAATTATCAGGAGCCAGCTTGAGTACACGCTCCATTATCTCTAAGGACTTCTCTTCCTCTTTAAGATCATGTAAAACATAGGCATAATTAAAGAGTAGGCGATCATTATCGGGATGCTTTTTAAGAGCCTCTTCAAGCACTTTGCGCGCCTCATTAAATTTCTTCTGATCCCGCAAAATCATCACCAAATAGCCGCTGATTTTAATATCATCAGGATTAACAACCAGCGCTTCCTTAATTGCTTTCTCTGCTCCTGGCAGATCGCCGATCTGCCTTAAGACAAACGCTGCAAATGTGCGTGACTTTACATAAACCGGATCTTCGGGCTTTATCTTATCAAGCTCTTTTAATGCTTCTTTGCGCCGTCCCAATCCGGCTAAAACTGACGCAAGGTAATAGCGCGCTTCGGAATAATTCGGATCTTCGGCAAGCGCCAAATTTAGCTCCCGCAAGGCTGCTTTCAGGTCATTTTGTTCCAGCCTGATTAAAGCAATCTTGAATCTTGTCTCTGCCGGATTAGTGTCTTTATCCTGAAGCATCTCAAAATGCTTTATAGCTTCATCAAAGCGTTTTTCTCCTATAAGCAGCTGCCCCAATACCTTACGGGCCAACGCGTTATTAGCGTCACGCTTTAATGCTTCCCGACAAATTTTCTCAGCTTCTTTAGTTTTTTCCTGTTTAAGTACCACCCGCAGATAATCACGCAGGATATCCCTGTCTTGCGGGTTGAGCTGATAAGCCTTACGCACAAATTTCTCAGCGGTCTTTAAGTCCCCCTGAATCTCGTACATCCTTCCGATATAATGATAACCTATTGGCTGCTTAGGATCTCTGGTGGTAAATTCTTTTAAAACTTCAATGCCCTTTTCTCCCCTGCCGGTCTTGGAATAAAGGCTGGCCAGCAGTATATAAGCATCAAACTTATCCGGTTCAGTCCGGATCAACTTACGATACACAGGTTCAGCATCACTGAAGCGCTTCAGAGACTCAAGAATACCCGCTTTTAACAGTACCAATCCATGCTTATCCGGGCCTTTCGAAAGGGCCA
>RFHI01000008.1 GCA_003696425.1 Candidatus Dadabacteria bacterium
CATTAATCCTGTACATCTCAAGCCATTTTGATTTATCAGAAGTAAGCACCGAGCCCTTAAGCCCCCGTCCGGCATTTGCTACAATCAGATCAGGATCTCTTCCAAATCCCTCTCTGGCGGTATCAAGAAGTTTCTCTACTACTCTCTCATCAGAGGCATCTCCTGCAACTGATATAATTTTACCAGCTTTGCCGTTTAAACGATCTTCAAGGGCGGCCAGTCTTTTGGCCCTTCTGGCATTTATAACTACCTGCGTTCCTGCTTCTACAAGAGATGTTGCAATTGCCTCTCCAATACCGGAACTTGCTCCCGTCACAATAGCTATGCGTTTTTTGAAATCACACATATAAATGTTCTCCATGTATAAGTTGCCATAAATCATATTAAACACCGAAAACAAATGAAAGTTTTAGTTATTTCAATTGACTATAAAGTTTAGTAACGCATTCCTGTTTTGCCCGCCACCACACTGGCACACATCCTGCTTATTTGCTGAGCTGGCAGCAGAATAGAGATGGTGGCCAGAACTAACCTGTCTGTTCCGCTCTTATTAGATGTGCTTTTTATAAACGGATTAGCTTTCCCGAAGCTGCGCACTACTTTCGTAGTCGCAGGGTAAGGCTTTCCAGTTGGCTACTCCGATTGCAGGCTTCAGTATCTTTACTCTGTTGGAAACAAGAGAATTTTTATTGCTGGTACTTAAGTTGCAAAGATGACTTTTGCTTTCAAGTAAGCGGGACCGGATAGCTGTAATAAATTGTGAGGTATACATGTTAAAACACCTGCGGGCCTTGTTTTTAGTTTTATTATCACTGGCCCTGATTTCTGAAAGTGCATATGCCAGAAAAAAGAAGGGAGTAAAGGTAAAGCCGACTGATGTTATCTCAACAACCACAGATAGCGGAAAGAGTCTTGATTGCGCCCGCATAAAGGGAAACTGGCAACCTGGAAAACTTAAAAAACGTGGCAAAAAATATCTTTTCATCCTGGAGAGCGGAAGCTATAAGGCCAAACTGAAAAAACTGCGCGCTAAAAAAGGCAGACTTTCAAAGAAAAAGTACAAAAAATCGTTAAAGAAAATAAAAAAACTCTTTCGCGATAAGAAAACTGCCTGCCGGATTCCGGAGGAAGATTCGTTAGCACCACATAGAGGCGCTTTAACACGTGCACAGGTTAAGTATCTATATGAAAAGGCCGGACTTGGAGTTCCTGATGCCACAGCCTACGAAGTCGGCACTGGAAGCGGCGCTTCCGCTTTAGCTGATTATTTTTTAACCTACCGCAGCGACCCTTACGCTTCGGAAGCGCGCCGCTGGCTGGATGAAGATTTTAACGTAAATAATGACTTTGTTACTGAGCGCGGCATACAGCTTTATGCACTTTATATTCTCTTAAATACTCCCAACCAGTTTCACGAAAGGCTGGCCTTTAACTTCTGGCATAATTATTTTGCTACATCGATGAGCGTCTTAAGCAGCAGCCAGCGCTCACTTATGTTTGATCACCTTAATATCATGCGCTGGCTTGCGCGTTACGGTGACTTCCGCACTGCTCTAAAGAAAGTAACGCGAGATCCTGTAATGCTTATCTGGCTAAGCGGCGCCGATAATACAGCCCAGGAGCCCAACGAAAATTACGCCCGTGAGCTAATGGAGCTTTTTACAGTCGGCACTGAAGATTCAAATGGAAACAGAAACTACTCGGAAACTACCGTAGCACAGGCAGCACGCGCCTGTACGGGATGGACAGTACAGCAGGTTGATGTAGGAAACGATACAGTCTGGGCGCCGGTATTCAGTCCGGTAAATTTTGATAATGCTCCCAAGACAGTCTTTGAAGGACGCCCATACCAGGGAACAGTAACTGATGATTACTCACTAATTGATCATATCCTGGATAATCACCCAGAAGCTCCGCGCTATCTGGCAAAGAGAATCCTGATGGAATACATACGTGAACATCCTTCTGAAAAGCTGGTTTCGCAACTTGCTAAAGTCATTAAAGACAGTAACTACAATATGAACACGGTCTTTAAGACTCTTTTGTCTTCGCGCGCTTTTTATGCCGACAAAAACCGTGACACAATTCTTAAAAACCCTGTGCATCTTATGGTTGAGTTTATCCGCTCGACCGGAATTCCTTATGATATTGGAGAGCTTCGCTCCGGGTTATATGACAGCGGTATGATTATCGGTCAGCCTCCTACTGTTTTCGGGTGGGATAACCCTGATTGGGCCACAGGACAGTGGAAACTGAGAATTGCCAATCTAATTACTCAGATCGTACGAAACGACGGACGCCACTCTGACAACAACTGGTCCTTTAGAAAGCTACTCCCCTCTGCTGCACCGACTGAAGCAGAGCTTATAGCTCATCTTGAAGCTATGCTGGGTGTATCGCTTAGCAGTGTGCAAAAAACTGCCCTAAACGATTATTTAAACAACGTAATTGACTGGAGGGGAGAGCTTGTTCCACAGCGCTGGGATCCACGTGTTGACAGCCAGGTGCGCGCAAAAGTTGCCGGTCTTTTAAGAATAATAACTTCGTCAGTTCAATTCCAGAGCAGATAAATTTTTTGAGGAGCTTATATCATGTGCGATAAAATCTTATCGAGAAGAAAGTTTTTAAGAACACTAACCGCTGGCACCTGTGCAGCAGCTATCCATTCGGCACTAAGGCCTCTTGGGAGTGATCTGGTGTACGCTGCCCCTTACAGCAACCATACGCTGATCCATATATTCTTAAGTGGCGGTATGGACTGCGCCAGTTATCTCGTACCACGTGGTCTATCGGCCTATCTTGATAAACGTCCAACCCTGGGAATCACTAATCCACTGGTACTAAATTCAGCATTTGGACTGAATCCGCTCATGACCAACCTTCATAATCTGTATCAGCAGGGCATGGTAGCTTTTATTAACAAAGTAGGCTACCCGGATGCTACCCGGTCTCACGAAGACAGCAGACGCGTTTATCAGCAGGCCATGCGCATACAGGGTACTGATAATCGCGGCTGGTTGGGGCGCTTTGCTGATATTTATGTTCCGCGCAACCAAACCTTTTCGCTCTTAAGCTTCTCTGGCAGTGTACGGGATCTACAGTCAGCCTATGTGCCAGCAGTAACTACCCAGGGACTGGACGGTTATAACTATACA
>RFHI01000041.1 GCA_003696425.1 Candidatus Dadabacteria bacterium
ACCGCATAGGAATAGCTCCACCCTTTTATAATATGATTGCTTTTGGCCGCTATCCACTGCCAATCTTTAACGATATTATCCAGTTCATACTGCGTTGGATTGTGCCCTTTGCCTTTGTAGCATTTTACCCGGCTACTCATTTCCTTAACCGTAGCGGCTTTGAAACTTTTTGTTACGCAACACCCGTTGTTGCGATAGTTTTAGTTTTTCTTGCCCGGCTTTTCTGGCAACTCGGCGTGGCACGCTACTCATCTACCGGCAGCTAATCTGACCAGACAATTACCCGATTTTACTCGCCTTTTCAGCCGCAGCTGGCGCCCGGGCCGAAATTTTCATATTTCAGCTCACAGTTTTTAGCGCCCATTTATAATGGATTTCCCTAATTTGCCGTTACTTTCATGCGAGGCAACAAAGGATTGTTCTCCGGCTATCTGCAGTCATTAACTGCAGCGGAGGAGAAAAGGAGTTTAAAATGACACTTACGCTGGCAAGTAATATCGCGTCCGTACGCTCGCAGCGTCAGTTACAGCAGACAACCAGTTCCCTTGGAAAAACCTTTGAGAGACTCTCATCAGGACTGCGCATAAACAGCGCTGCAGATGACCCTGCCGGTCTTGCGCTGGCTGACAATTTGCGCGCAGATGCACGTATAGCATCGGTAGCAATACGAAACGCAAACGACGGTCTCTCTCAAACCCAGATTGCAGATGCTGCCCTTGACGAGATTGGAAATATTCTACAGCGCATGGCAGAGCTTGCAGAACAGAGCGCCAATGGGGTTTATACCAATTCCCAGCGCTCGGCACTATCCTCGGAATTTTTAGCACTCGGATCAGAAATCGACAGAATAGCGAAAACCACCGAGTTTAATAATGTAACTCTACTATCAAACAGCTCGTCTGTCACACTGCAGGTTGGACTCGATGGTACCGTTAATTCACAAATTACAATTGAGGGGGTACTGGGGACACTTGATGCGTTGGGACTTGCAAGTAGCGGCTCAAGTAAACTTACTTATTCGATAATAGATTCGACCACCGCCGCATCACAGAGCGCATCGCAGAACGCTCTGAGCGCTGTAAATTCAGCCATTGACACGCTCGCAGCCAAAAGGGGCACGCTGGGGGCAGCAGAAAGCCGGCTGAATTCTGCCATAAACTATCTCACTGTGGCACGTGAGAATTTTGTGGCAGCCGACAGCAGAATACGTGATGCGGATATAGCCCAGGAAGTAGCGGACATGGTCAGGCTGCAGGTCCTGCAACAGGCAGGGACTGCAGTCCTGGCACAGGCCAACCTGCAACCACAGGTGGCACTCGCGCTACTGCAGTAAGATAGCAGGGAGCACTGGTTTGAACTAAATTCAAACTGCTATCGCAAGGAGGCGACTTACTGCAGTAATGCTATTTGTTAACCTATATTGGTCCCCAGGCCTGCCAGGGCGGAAGTAAGTGCCTGCTGCTGGGATTGAAGCTGCCCGATTAAAGATTCAAGCCGGGCAAAGCGCTGCCTGGTAAGCTCTTCGTTCCTTAAAATTGATTTTTCAGCTTCAGATATCTGTTTATTAAGATCGGTAATGCGCTGAGTATTGCCCTTTGTGACAACTTCAATCAGACCATTAAAGCGTATATACTGATCAATTGTACCGTTTGTTACAGCTGCTGTATCACCGAAATTCTGCAATATATTTTTTACTGAATCCGGCTCATCGCTAAGGGCCTGCTCAAAGGTATCAGTGTCAAACTTAAGCGTTCCATCACGTTCCGTGGTAATACCGAGATCGGCAAAAATCTTAATCTGCGTACCTGAAGAATAGGTCGACCCGCTCATATCTCCTCTAAGAGACGTGAGCACACCATCATCAACCCTGGTATTGGCAAGCGGTCCGAAAATATTGGTAACATTTTTGCCGTCCTCCTGCCGTGTAATCTGATTATTTTCATCGAGGTATTTAACAATATCATTGTAAGCATCAATAAAGTCCTGAACGGCAGAAGTCGTTGCAGACACATCAGTAGCTACCGTTATGGTTGTCGGACCTCCTACAGACTCCAGGGTAAAGGTGACTCCCGGTATGAGATCGCTGACAGTATTAGTGCTGCGGGTAATTGTCCCGGATACACCCGAAAGGGTAAAGTTTGCATCAGTTGCGGGATCAGTCGTGTTACTGTCAAAAGCTGTGATCTCCGGACCATAAGCCCCGATAGTCAGCTGCCCTTCTTCCGTACCTTCCTTATTGCTGGTGATAATCACCCGATAATCAGGTGAGCTGCTTGTGCCAACGTTAGAAACTACTGCTGTTGCTTTTGTTGTAGAATTATTAAAGGCTTCTACAAAATCATTCAGAGTAGTTGTAGAAGTCAGAACAACATTAACTGTTTCTGCCTTCGCTCCTGTACCAATGGTAATCGGGATAGTCCGATCTGCATCCGGTGCACCGTCGTTAATTCCAGAGTCTATTACGTCCGTGGCAGAAGTATAGGTAGTGGCAGTAGTTGCAAAAGAAATAGTAGCATTCTTTGCCAGCTGTGTAACTGTTATCGAATACGAGCCATCCGAGGCTGCATTACTGGCAGTAGCCGTTACCACCGTCTCGTCTGTCGACTTTCCAAGCTTAGCAACCGCTCCACCATTAACTGTAGTAAACTGCTGCAGCAGGCTCTTAAGCGAGGTTAGCTTGGTTTTCAGTTCCTCCAGGGAAGAATTAGTATCCTCTAATTCAGAAATTTTGTCTTCAAGCGGTGTAACTCTCTGCGCACGGGCGGCATCACTTGTCGCGCTTATAAGAGCTTCAGCATCAATGCCTGAAGCCAGGCCTGTAAAGTTAATAAGTGGCATAGCTCTCCTGCGGCAAAATATTCCTGCCTGTAATAATCAGTTAATAAACATAGCAAGTGCCCTGCCAGTGCGTCTTTAGCGTAACCCCCTGATATTATGATGTTTTTCATTTAACACTTGTGGTCCGGGAGGAAAATCTTTCCTGCACTTATAAAGATCAAATGCAAACTGATAGGAACAGATTGATAACTGGCTGCTTTAATAATCCACTGTAATTCTTACTGAAAATCATTTTTCTTTAAAGTTCCCTCACTTAGCCCCGATATAACTTAGTAGAAAGGCACGGATGCGCCTGTAACTTAACAGGAGAACAAACACGGAAGTATGAGGCACGATGTCACTGATTAATTTCTCCGGTATCGCATCAGGTATCGATTCAGCAGCACTTATAGACGCAATCCTGGAGCAGCAGCGGGCTATAAGAATTACCCCGCTGGAGGATAAAATCAGCACACTCGAAGACACAAATTCCGCCTTCGGTGAACTGACAACGCTCTTAAGTACCCTTCAGGATGCAGCCTCAAAGTTTCGTACGGTAAACGGAGGAGCGCTTTCCAAAACAGCCTCATCAAGCGATGAAACAGTCCTTAGCGCTGTAGCCGGAAATTCCGCTACCAACGGATCTTACACACTATCGGTTACCCAGCTTGCAAGTAACGCAACCTATTCTTTTGCTTCAACAGCCGGCACATATACATCCACAGGTGACGCAATCAGTTCAGCTATCAATAACGGCGCTGCTGCTGCTGATCGAACAGTATCTGTCACTGTCGGCAGCGGCGCAGACGCAGAGACTACCGATATTGTGTTGACAAACTCCACAACACTGCAGGATTTTGTAGATCACTTCAATGCGGCCAGTTCTAAAGCTACGGCAGCAGCAGTAAATGTTGGTACAAGCTCAAGTCCGGACTACCGTATAGTGATTACTTCCAACTCTGAAGGACTCGAAAAAGGCCAGGTCTCCGTTACAGTAGGAAGCGAAATTACCGCCAACAGCGCCTTTGACAGTAATACCGTCGACCAGGCAACTGACGCCACTTTCAGCATGTCCGGCGTAAGCGGCACTATTACACGCTCAACCAACTCGATAAGTGACCTTATTCCCGGCGTAACTTTTAATTTACAGTCCATCGGCAGTGCAACCGTAACAGTATCTGATGATTCAGACGCTACAGCCAGCGCTGTGCAGGACTTTGTTGATGCCTACAATGCTGTTGTAGAATACATTAAAGATAACGATACCGTCACCAGACAGGAAGACGGTGACAATGTTACCAACATTTTTGGTCCACTGGCAGAAACTTCCATCGACGACAATATTCTCTCATCACTACGCTCTGCCCTGACATCTGCAGGCATCTCCGGCAGCACGGTAAATATATTTGCTGACCTCGGCATTACCACTGAACGCGATGGTACACTTAAATTCGATCAGGATACCTTTACACAGGCTGTCTCAGATGATCCTGAAAGCGTAAAGACCATCCTCGCTAACGCCGGAGAAACACTATCAGCAGTTGACGGAACAATTGCCCAGTACATTCAGTTTAATGGAATAATCGACCAGGCAGAGAACTCAAATACTGAACTGATAAGCTCTTATAATAATCAAATTGCAGATGCGGAAAAATCGCTCTCGCGACAGGAAGAAACCCTAAGAGCACAATTTGCCAGGCTTGAAGCACTTATCGGCCGGATGAATTCTCAAAGCGATACGCTGCTCTCTATACTTCCATCTTAAGAGCCAGCACTCTTAATCAAAAGTAATTCTGCGGGTTTGCGCAACCTGGGTACCGGGGCGTGGCTTGCTGCTCGGTGTAAATGAAACCAGCTTTGTTTTAACACTGCCAATAAAGACCTTGCTTACAATTTGCAGGATATCACGCTGATTATCGTCAGTTACATAAATCCAGGCCGCACGAAGTTTTTTGTTCTTCTTGCCGGTGGTAAGCTTAACTACCTTGGGCATAATTACCCATACATTCTTCTCTTCTCCGTTTACCTTCATTTTAATACGCTCTTTTGCAGTAAGCGTAATGAGATAACGGGTGTCACCGTTATAGGTATCAAAAACCCTGCTTTGCCCTTCTTTCCACCTGAGACTGCGCGCCAGGAACGCTGCTGAAAACGGGTCAAGCATAAAATTGTGCGGGTTAAAATCCTTTACCTTTGTGCCTTTGCCTTTTTTAAAACGAACCGTATGAACGCTGCCATCTTTATTAAAGCGAATATCCGTAAAAGTGTAACGGCTGTTTTCGTGGTGATCTATGACGGTGCGAAAAGGAAGAAAATCTACCGCCGATATTACCCCTTCAGCGCGGTAACGCAGCCTGTAAAAGAGATCAATGGCCCTATAGGTGCGGGCCTTGGCAATAACCCTGTAGCGAAGCTGTTCGGGCTCAACCTTAACTTCTAGCTCCGCGGCAGGTATCCCCTGCCAGGAGGTCTCATAAACATACGTCCCGAACCTGGGTTCGAAGCTGCTGAGTTCCGGGCGGTAAACCGGGGTTGAAACTTTTACCAGCTCCAGCGCGTCACGCTCTTCTGCTAGAGCTGTGGCAGTCGCGACACTCCCCAGCAGAGAAAAAAACATAATTATCTTAACAGCAACCCGCATACTTAAACTCCTCTTACCCCCCTGTACTCCTTATAACCACTGTCTCAAAAAGAAACACCCCTAAACTATACTATGCCGCCGGGGAGAGAAAAGCTCCTATCTGCATAACAACCGTTCCTCTCCATCCTGATAAGATCTTGAAGTTAAAGGGGCTTTACAATAGAGTAACATACAGGCAGAGCTTGGCAACCATAATAACGTTTTAATATCACTGGACATGTCAAATCATCCCGGGCGTACCATCGGTATACTGGACGAAGATGCGCCCGCCCTTATTCGTGCCCTCAGGGGTATTTTTTCCGAAAGCCAGCTTAATCAGCTGCGGGAGGCCTACAGCCATTCTGCCCAAAACGAGCTTCTTGAGCACAGCTCCGTTACCCGCAAGGAAAAGCAGTCTTTTAACCCGCTTCCGGCACGTATATGCCGCATTCTCCTTACTGAATACGACAAACCGGATCTAAGCCTGCTTATCTCGGCTCTTAAAAACCCGTTAAACAATCCCCATCCTGCCGTTCAGCTTGCGTCAATGCTTGACACAATCAGGCATTTACACATGATGAATAAAGACGACAGCTATAAGCTTGCCAGGTTAAATGAAGCCTGCTCACTGCTTAAGTCTGTAACTGATCCTGAATGTCAAAAGCTAAAGGAGCTACTCGGTGCAACAATTGAGCGTTACCAGCGATTCTACAGCTAAACTAATCAGCTCGAAAAAGTGGCGCATAGCGCTGGGCTGGGTGGTCACACCTTTTTTTGATCTATTTTTTATTTTAATTCTTCTCGTTTTCCACCCCTTCTTAGTAATCGCCAGACTGCTTGGATACCTGCCCCATAAACTGCTCCTCGACTGCATGAATTTCTGCCTGATTCAAAACTTTAAAGTAGCCGGCACCTTTGTATCAGTAAATATCGAAGACTACCCGCCTAAGGGTCGCCCACTAATCATAGTAAGTAACCACCAGAGTATGTACGATATTCCAGTAATAATGTGGGTTTTAAGGGACTGGCATCCAAAATTCATAGCTAAAAAAGAGCTTGGGCGCTGGCTGCCAAGCATTTCATTCTCATTAAGACATATGGGTTCAGTTTTAATTGACCGTAAAGACCCGAAACAGGCAATCCCCGCTATTGAAGATTTTGGACGACAAATAGAAAAAAACTGCTGGGCCGCCTGTATCTTTCCCGAAGGCACCAGGGCCCGTGATGGCCAGATGAAAAAGTTTAAATCCTCAGGCATTAAAACTCTGCTTAAAACTATACCATCCGCCTATATAACTCCGGTTGTTATTGAGGGCTCCTGGGAAATGCTGCGTTACAAACTGTTTCCAATTCCATTTGGCTGCCGCTTTGAGATGCACGTACTTAAAGGTTTTGATAACCATGAACTTAATCCGGAAAACGCAGCCGAAAAGCTCGAAAATATCATCAGGACTAAATTAGAGGAGATTAGAGAAAGCCGCCGCCAGCATCAACAGCAATAATACCCCCGCTTGACTGAAACAAAAAAACTATCTACACACATTAACACAGCCGGGATGGCGGAACTGGCAGACGCGCTGGATTCAAAATCCAGTTCCCGCAAGGGAGTGAGGGTTCGATTCCCTCTCCCGGCATTTTAAATCACCCCCATGCCAGCATAGGGAATCGAACCCTCTGCCCCGCACTCCCTTCGGGAGCTTAATTCCGCATTTCAGCCCGGTAATTCCACCGGCCGTGGCCGAGTAGATCAGAAAACAGCCCCCGCACTCCCTTCGGGAGCTTAATTCCGTAGACCAGCCTTGTAACTCCACAGACCGTGGCCGAGTAGATCAGAAAACAGCCCCGCCCTCCCTCCGGGAGCTTAATTCCGCATTTCAGCCCGGTAACTCCACCAGCCTCGGCCACGTAAACAAGAATACTCGCTGGAAATTACTCTTTTATCTTTTGACCTCGCCTTCATTAAATACTGTAATCCAGTCAAGCCACGCCTTTGTTTTTGAACCGGTATTGTCCGAGTCAGTCATAATCGCAATCCTTGCCTCAAGCGGAAGCTCTTCCTTAAAAATCCGTCCGTAGTCTTCCGCCAGATTTACCTTCTCTTCCATCCAATGATTGGTTTCCTTATTGCCTCTCCTTAAAACAATTATACCGGCACCATCTGTATACGGACTCCGTATCTCACGGGGAAAATCCTCGAGATTTCCCCAGACATAATTCAGGCTGCTGTAAGGCAGTCTGCCATACACAAGTTCAGCTGCCCTGCGCCCAAGTGAACTGAAAAATCCCGGCTTCTTTTTGGGCTTATCAAAGATAATGTAAATTCTCAGCGGATAATCATCACCACTTTTTTTCCTCCCATCAGCACCGGGAATGACACCCGCCACCTTCCACCGCCAACTTACTGTCGGATACTCCTCAGGATTAAAGCTCTTCTTCATCACAAGCGCCGAAGCAGCCCTGTCACTCTCAGCCTGCAAAGCAAACCCGTCCCGGCCATCTCTTACAATCGTGTAACGTGAATGCCTCTTAACCTTGGGAAAGTAAAGCTGCGCCCAGTTATGTAAATTTTTAAACTCATCGTAAATAACAGGCTGAGCAGCAGCACTGGACCAGGCTGTGAAAACAATAACAGCAGAGAAAGTTAAAACATTTCGTAACACTTTATAACCACAGGGTTTTTTATTTAAAATTATTAACTTAATGTGTACTCTCTGCAACTTTAACTGACACACCTCTTAAGAGACCGCACTTCGCCTTAAGATAATGCGCTTTGATTACAATACATTCCGATGCTAGAATCACTAACCGGAGGTATTAAAACACCGTGTTATCGCCGGACAAACCGCAAAATAGCAAATCTTCCCCTGTAACTGGTCAGCCAGACAGCGAAAACGACTCCAAATTTTTTAGCCGTAAGGAAGGACTATTTCAAAAAGTTAATCATGCCCAGTTCGTTGAACTTCTGTATACCGCAGGCTTTAGCAAAGAAGAAATTCTGGATATTGAGCTTGCCTATAACTTCGCCAAGTTTGGCCACTACGGCCAGTACCGCTATGGAGGCGAGCGCTATTTTGAACACCCTAAACAGGTAGCTCTGGCACTGATTAAAACCAGAATAGAGTTGTCGGAGATGGGTTTTGAAAACGAAGCTAAAGAAGCTGTTACAAGAGACGAAATAATTAAAGCCTTAAACCATGATATCGTTGAAGATACCCCCTTCTTTGCCGGACGCCAAATCTCAAAAGAAGAAGCACGTGAAACTATAGAATGGCGGCTGGTTCATACTTACGGCCCCGATGTAAAAGACGGTATACTTGTTCTTACTAAAGTTGAGGCAGGTGAAGACGGATTAACAAAGGCCGAAGCAAAGCTTGCCAGTATAGAAAAAATTGCGAACGCCCCAGTATCAGATCAGCTGGTAAAACTTGCTGACAGACTACATAATATAAGTACTCTAAAACACACTCCAGAAGAACAGCAGCTAAGAGTCCTGGATGCAACAGTTAGCGATTACCTCCCTATATTTATGACATTGGCTGATGCTGCTACCGTAGATGAGTTGTTGAAAATTCAGCGCGGTGTACCTGCTCACGCTCTGGCGGCCAGGCTACTTACCACCAGATTAGTAAATGAGCTGAATTGGCTTAAATCTGAAGAACGCTGTAAAAAAACTGAAACACCCTTGCCCCCGCGGCATAAGGTGGCTGAGGAATCTGAAAGCCTAACTGCGCGCTCCGAGTTTCGTAAGGTTATTGAACAGTCCGGACTATCTATTATAGATAAGCAGCTGATTTATTATGCATACGATCTCGCTGAACACGGTTATGCGTATGAAGAAAATCCGCAAGGTGAAAAACCTTCCTTTGTCCCTATTAGTCTTGGGACTTTAAGATTAATTGAAAGGCTAAAACCACTTGATCCGGAAAGACGTGACGTCCAGTTAATTATAGGCGCTCTTTTATCTGGGACCCTGGAAAGCTCCTGGATATTTGGCAGTAACGCAGTTCCACAGCTGAATTACCGTGAAATCTCTGAGCGTAACATTGAAAAATTATTTGGTCGTGAAGTTTGTCGCCTGGTAATAAGTCAAACCCGCGACGAAGCTGTAAGAGCAGGCCGTGAAGGCAGTGTCAGAAATTATGCTAAAAGCCTTAGAGAATTCGGGCCACGCGCTACAGTACTTGCAATGAACAGAACACTGAGTGAACTCTTGAAAGCTGTTAATCTGCCTGATGATAAAAAGCAGCAGTTAATTGACTATACTGAAAAGTATTTTTTACCGGTATATCGGCGCTTTGCTGATGCCACTATAAGTTATAAAGAAGTGGCTCATGGATATCTTAGTGACATTAACAATACACTGAAAATATTAAAGGCAAACTGATAAACCGGTACAGCCCTTGCCTTTTTCATCTGCTCAGCTAATTATCAGCTCCATGTCGAATCTTTTACCAAAACCATTCTTTCCAATGATATTTCGCCCCTGGCTCTGGCGCAGCCGCACCCTCAGGCGGCAAGACCTGCTGGATAATCCGCTCGAACAGTTTAAAGCCTGGTTTAATGACGCTAAAAGATGCCTCTCCATTGAGTTCCCCGAGGCCATGGCTCTGGCCACAGTGGATCAGCAGCTTTACCCGCACTGTCGAATGGTGCTTTTAAAAGAAATAAACGGGAGTGATTTTATTTTTTACACCAATACTCTATCTGACAAGGGCAAGCAGCTTAAAGAAAATCCGCGTGCAGCACTAACATTTTACTGGGAACCACTTCACCGCCAGGTTAGAATCATTGGCAGAGCTGCTGAAGTAGAAAGTGAACGGGCCGACAGGTATTTTGCTACCAGGCCTAGATTGAGCCAGATTGGTGCCTGGGCATCTAAGCAGAGTTGCCCCTTACGCAGCAGAGCAGAGTTTGATGAAAGGATAAAACATTACGAAAAGGAATTTGCCGGCAGGAAAGTGCCCCGTCCAGCGCATTGGAGCGGCTACAGGGTTTCCCCTGAGAGGTTTGAATTCTGGCAGATGCGCCCCGGTAGACTTCATGACCGCTTTCGTTATACAAAAGATGCTGCGGGAAACTGGCAGATTACAAGAATATATCCATAGGAGATTCAGCTATGGCTGTGAATATCGAGGGCAGATATCTTGGAGATAAACGGGTAGAAGTTATTCACGGTCCATCCGGTTCCAAAATTGTTACCGATGCCCCTAAAGACAACCACGGGCTGGGACGCTATTTTTCGCCAACCGATCTTATAGGAGCCTCGTTAGGGTCTTGTGTTTTAACAATTCTTGGGATTGTTGCTGAAAAGCACGGTTACGATATTAGCGGCAGTAGTTTTGAACTTGAAAAGCATATGTATTCAGAACCGAGGCGGGTAGGAAAACTTAAGCTACTGGTTCACCTTCCTTCGAATCTATCTGAAGAAGCCAGAGAATTACTTGAAAAAGCCGGCAGTAGTTGTCCTGTCAGGCATTCGCTTAAAGATGATATGGAAATTGAAATGGGTTTTACATATGATGTTTAAGTTAAAAGCCGACTAAATAAAAGCCCGTTCATTATGAAAGAAGACAACAATACAAAGCTAATTCTTCTGGGCGCTAATCCTGAGGGCCGACAAATTTATCTTATCCCGGGCATGTGTAACCGCCACGGTCTGATTGCCGGAGCCACTGGAACCGGCAAAACCGTAACTCTTCAGGTTTTAGCTGAAAATTTTTCGCGGCTGGGAGTGCCTGTCTTCTCCGCCGATATTAAGGGAGACCTTTCAGGAATATCGCAGCCTGCCTCCCCTCACCCTAAAATTACCGAACGCATAGAAAAAATCGGGATTAAAGATTATACCCCATCGGGCTGCCCGGTTTTGTTTTGGGATGTTTACGGTAAAAACGGCCACCCGGTTAGAACAACCATCTCTGAGATGGGTCCCCTTTTACTTTCACACCTGCTTGAGCTGAATGATACGCAGGAAGGCGTACTGCATATCGCTTTTGCTATTGCTGATGACCAGGGCCTGCTTTTACTGGATCTTAAAGACCTTAGGGCACTGCTCAGCTGGATGGCAGAACATACTACAGAAATAAAGAAAAACTATGGCAACGTCTCACCGAACAGCATAGCAGCAATACAGAGGGATCTGCTGGTTCTTCAGGAGGCCGGAGGTGATCTGTTTTTTGGAGAGCCTGCGCTTAAGCTTGAGCACCTGATGCAGAGAGACTTTTCCGGTCGCGGTGTAATAAGTTTGCTCGATGCAACTACACTGATTGAAAATCCTCGTATCTATGGCACTTTTCTTTTGTGGTTACTGTCTGAGCTTTTTGAAGAACTTGATGAAGTTGGAGATGCTGCACTCCCAAGACTTGTATTCTTTTTTGACGAAGCTCACCTGCTTTTTAATCGTGCTCAGAAACCTCTTATTGAAAAGATTGAGCAGGTAGTGCGCCTGATTCGTTCAAAGGGCGTTGGCATATTTTTTGTTACGCAGCATCCGCTTGATATTCCAGAGAGCGTTGCCGGGCAGCTGGGGAACAGGGTCCAGCATGCCCTGAGAGCCTTTACCGACCGTGATAAAAAAGCTGTCAGGGCAGCTGCAGAGACATTCCGTGCTAATCCGGCAATTGATGCTGAAAAGGTTATAATAGAACTCGGAGTGGGAGAGGCGCTTGTATCTACGCTGGATTATGAAGGCGCGCCTTCTATTGTTGAGCGTACGCTAATCTGTCCGCCACTGTCCAGGATCGGACCTGTTGAGCAATCCGTTAAAAACGAAATTATCAGCCGCTCTCCCCTCAGGGAGGTTTATGATAAAACCATTGATCGCGAATCGGCCTATGAAGTGCTTAAAAAACGCGAAGAAGAGCGGGCAAAAAATGCACCGGGACAGGCCCCCAGGTCAAAACGTTCTGACTCGAAAACAGAAGCTTTCATTAAATCGCTGCTAAGAAGTATTGGAAGTTCCATTGGACGTCAGATAGCACGCGGATTAATGGGGTCAATTACAAGACGTTAAATATAACTGCTTAATTTAACAGCCAGGAACACTAACTGAGAGCTGATTTTTATGAAATACTACATGAAACAGCGCCTTTTTTCGATTGGCAATGACTTTCGCATTTTCGATGAAAACAATGAAGAGGCTTTTTATGTCGATGGAAAGGCTTTTACGATCGGTGACCATCTGCTGTTTCAAGACAAAGAACGAAATACTCTGTGTGAAATAAGACAGAAACTGTTAACATTCCGCCCGACTTATATTATCCGAGAGCCAAAACCAGGAAATCAACTTGCTAAAATACGGAAAGCTCTTATGACGTTTCGGGACACCTTTATAATTGATGTTCCCGGGCCAAACGATATTACAGTTACAGGCAAATGGGTAGAACATGAATACACATTTAAGCGTAATAAAAAAGTTATTGCGACCGTCTCAAAAAAGTGGTTTCGTCAATCCGATACGTACGGAATTGATATAGTTCATACCGGTGATACTATTTTGGTTTTAGCCTCAGCTGTTGTGATTGATATTATGTGTCACAAAGGCCGTTCGAATATTAGGTGAGCTAGTTGATAATTGCCAAATTAAGTCTGTCGATTTGCACTTTTGTACTTTCGAATTACAGTTTAATATCTGAAATAACTCTGGATAGTTTAATTGAATGAAATTAATATCGTTATACATACTTATCTTCGTGCTCCTGTCAGGATGCGCACCAATTAATGAACCTCTTTCCTCGCCGCCTGTGAATAGTCACGTAGAAGAAATTTCTCTCTTCATGAGCAGAAAAGAGCTCTCACGAACGCCTTTTGAGCAGATTAAGCTCAGTGAAAATACACTTTTTAAAGAATGTGGCAACATTAAACGAGGAAGGTTTTATGCCACTGAACAGGAAGTTACTTTTGTGACTGTCACACAAAGAGATCGTTTAGATAGTCTTGCTGCTGAATTAAGAATTTATCTTAAAACCCATACTTTTCGGCCGGAAAGACCAGGAGATAACTCCAGCCTGTTTGATCCTGGCAGGCTTTCATTATCTGTTGAGTATAAGGATGGGGAAACTGTTAGTTTTGAAACATCTCTGGACTCAGTTAGTAATGCTTCTAGAGGATCGGAAAAAAGAATAAAAAAACTGGTTTCCGCTTTAAGGGGAGCTGCCGGGGGTATCCTTTGTGGCAGGAAAGAGTTTTTTGGAATTGGTAGTTAAATAGTGCTCTAAGTTTAATAAAATTCTCCAGAGACAGTGTGTGTTAAAAGAGCGG